>JAXDGC010000438.1:0-2654 GCA_034665245.1 Solirubrobacteraceae bacterium
GTAGTGGACGCCCATCCCGCCCACGCCGGGGTTGTCGATGCAGGCGATCCCCTTCGCGTCGGTGAGCAGGCCGTAGCCGGCGGCCTGCGCGCGATCGAGGTGGTGGTAGGGCGCGGTGCCCGCGTAGGCGGCCGCGAGGTCTGAGTGGTGCGCGACCGCCGGAGCGGCGGCGGTCGCGAGCGCGGCCACGGCGAGCGCCGCGACCGCGAAGGTCCGTGAGGCGGCCATCGTCACGCGGTCGCCGCGACCGGGTCCGGCCGCACGATCACGGTGTCGACGACCGGCACGATCTCGTCGGCGCCCATGACGGAGGCCGCCGCGTGGGCGCGCAGCGCCTCCGGGCTGTCGGCCTCGTAGATGCAGAACGTGCCGAGCTCACCGCTCGTCTCCGAGACGACGTAGCTGCGGATCCAGCGGACGCCGGAGCCCTGCTTGTCGCCCTCGGTGGTCGAGCGCTCGGCGGCGGCGCCCAGATCCTCGGCGGAGGCCCAGCCGTTGCGGCGGGCGATGACGTAGAGCTGCATGTGTGTGTCTCCTTCCGGGCCCGTTGGCCCTGGTTGATTCCGGGCTTCGAAGCTATGCGGGCCGCCGGCCGCACGCATCCGCTGGATTGCCGTACTTCCAGCGCGCGCATGCCGTACTTAGACTCCGCCCATGAGTGGGCTGATCGGACGGCACGCCGAGCGGGCTCGGCTCGAGGGCGCGCTGCAGGCGGCGCGCCTCGGCGAGGGGTCGATCGTGCTCTTGAGCGGCGAGGCCGGTGTCGGCAAGACCCGGCTCGTGGCGGACCTCGCGGCCGGATCGGACGCCGTGGTCCTGCGCGGCGCGGCGAGCCAGGCCGGCGCCGCGCCGTACAGCCCGGTCATCGCCGCGCTGCGCAGCTTCCTGCACGCGAATCCCGACGGGCTCGCGCAGTGTGGCCCGCTGCGCGCCCACCTCGCGCTCCTGCTGCCCGAGCTCGGGGATCCGGCGCCGGCGGCGGATCGCCCGACGCTGTTCGAGGCGATGCGCTGCGCGTTCGCCCATGTCGCGGCCGGGCGGCATGCGCTCGTGGTGCTCGACGACCTGCAGTGGTCCGACGAGGCGACGCTCGAGCTGCTGGCCGCGCTCGCCGAGCCGCTGAGCGAGCTCCCGGTGCTGGTGATCGCCGCCTACCGCTCCGACGGGCTCCCGCGCGAGCACGGGGTGCGGCGCCTGCGCAACGACCTGCGCCGCACCGGTCGTCTCGACGAGCTCGTGCTGCGTCCGCTGGCGCTCGAGGAGACCACGTCGCTGCTGGCGCAGGCGCTCGGCGAGCCGCCCTCGCCGCCGCTCGCCCGCGCGATCCAGGACCGCACCGAGGGGATCCCGTTCTTCGTCGAGGAGCTCGCGGCGGCGCTGCGCGTCAGCGGCGCGGTGCAGAGCGGACGGCGTGGGCTCGAGCTCTCCGGTGACGGCGATGTCCCGCTCCCGGACACCGTGCGCGACGCCGTGCTGATCAGCGCCTCGGAGCTGTCCGAGGAGGCTCGCGCGGCCGCCGAGGTCGCGGCCGTCGCGGGCGAGTCGTTCGACCTCGAGCTGGTGGCCGCGCTCTCGAGCGACGACGGCCTGGCCGAGCTCGTCGAGCACGCGCTGGTGCGCGAGGAGCCGTCGGGCGCCGCCGCCTTCCGCCACGGGCTCACCCACGAGGCGCTGTACGCCGACGTCCCGTGGATGCGCCGGCGGGCGCTGCATCGGGCGCTCGCCGAGGTGCTCGAGGCCGCCGGCGCCCCGAGCCGCGAGGTGGCGCGGCACTGGCTCGGCGCCCGCGCCGCCGCGCCCGCGCGCGAGGCGCTCCTGCGCGCCGCGTCGGAGTCCGAGGCCGTCCACGCGTATCGCGACGCCGCCGCCGCGGACCGCCAGGCGCTCGAGCTGTGGCCCGAGAGCGGCGACGAGGACCGCCGCGCCGAGGCGCTCGAGCGCTACGCGCGCTGCTCCCGGCTGGCCGGCGAGCTGGCCGAGGCCGCGCGCGCATGGCGCGAGCTCGGCGCCCTCTACGGCGCCGCCGGGCACGACCTCGCGCTGGCGCGAGCCCAGCGGGAGCTGGCGGCGGTGCACGAGCTCAAGGGCGACCGCGAGGCGGCGTTCAGCGCGCGACGGTCCGCCGCCGAGGCCTGGGCCGCGAACGGTCACCCGGCCGAGGCCGCGGTCGAGCAGCTGGCGATGGCCAACCAGCGCCGTCTCGCCGCCCGTCACGGTGAGGCGATCGAGCTCGCGCGGAGCGCGCGTGAGCAGGCCGACTCCGCGGGCCGTCTGGACCTCCGGATCCGCGCGGCGGGGCTCGAGGGCATGGCGCGCGCCAAGCACGGCGACTACGAGGGCGGGCTCGAGATCGTGCGCGGCGGCCTCGCGCAGGCGCTGGAACACGACCTGACCGCGGTGGCCGCCGAGCTCTACCAGCGCCTCAGCGTCACGCTGTACGAGTCGGCCGACTACCGCGGCGCGGAGGAGGCGCTCGATACAGCGCTCCAGCTCTGCCGCGCCAGCCCGGACAGCGGCGTCGAGTCGGCGTGCGTGACGTGCATGGTCTACGTCCTGCGCGAGCGCGGCGACTGGGCGCGCGCCGCCGCGATGAGCCGCGAGCTGATCGCGTCCGGCACCGCCGTCTTCGTCGCCGAGGGCCTGCTCGGCGCGAT
>JAXDGC010000439.1:0-4536 GCA_034665245.1 Solirubrobacteraceae bacterium
GAAAAAGGGCTGATTTGCTGGACTTTCCTAGTCGGGGAGACAGGATTTGAACCTGCGACCGCCCGGCCCCCAGCCGGAAGGATCTGGTTGTGCTGGGCGCGTATTCGGCGGCGTTCAGCGGTTTGAATTGCCGTGAGTGGAGCCCAGTTCCGCTCAATTTGTTCCCCGGATTGATCCCCGTGCGGCAGGACCGACTCGACCCCGCCTTGGGACTTCCCCTTGAGGCTCTACAGATCCCAGTCCTGCAACCGACTCAGCGGACCCACACCTGGTCGAGCAGGGTCTGGTACAGCGGGTGGAAGTTGACGTTGCCGACCCGCTTCGAGACGAAGATGAGGAAGCGCGGCTGGACGTACGGCACGGTCGCGGCGAGGTCGACGATGCGGCGATCCACGGCGGCCCATGCCGCTGGAGCGTCATCCGCGGGAGCCGCACGCGCCCGGTCGAGCGCCGCCTCCAGCCGCGTGTCACACACGCGCGAGGCGTTGTTGAGCTTCGGATCGCCGCGCGCGGTGCAGCCGAACGTCGGGTCGAGCAGAGTCGAGGCGCTCATGTAGTCCGGGGCCCAGCCGTACACGCCCATCTGCTTGCGCGAGTCGCGCCGCTGGACCTCCGCGAAGTAGTCGGTGCCGGCTGGGAACACGTGCAACCGGGCGTGGAAGCCGAGGTCGCGCAGTAGCGACACGAAGTAGGGCCCGGCGCGCCGGCTCTCCTCCACGCCGACGTGCACGGTCACGCGCGCGCCGGCCCGGCCCGACTCGGCGACCAGGCGGCGTGCGCGGTCGAGGTCCGGCGCGGTCCACCCGCCGCTCGGCGCCGGATCGGCGGTGTAGGGACAGTAGGGCGAGTAGCCCGGGAAGCCGGGCGACACGATCTGGCAGCTGGGGTCCGCGGCCTGGGGACCGCCGTACAGCTCGATCAGCTTGGCGCGGTCGACGGCGTAGTTGAGCGCCCGCCGGACGCGCGGGTCGTCGAACGGCGGCTGCCGGACGTTCAGGAACATCCACGTGCCCCCGGGCCACGGCGTGCTGACCAGCCGGCCGGGCGCGCGAGCGACGAGGTCCGCGAGACGGCCGCGCAGGGGGAAGTCCACGAGCGACGTCAGATCAGATGTGCCGTGTTCGACCGCGGCGGTGTGCGTCTCGAGGCGTCCGAGCGGCGTGCGCTTGATCTCGATCCGATCCGGGAATCCGGCGGGCCGGGCGGCGGTCGGACGGAAGTGGCGGTTGCGGACGAGCGCGCCGCCGCGATGGACGTCCCAGCGAGCCGCCATGCGGTATGGACCCGTACCGGGTGGTGTGAAGCTGTCGTCATCCGCGTGCGCGGGCGTGCCGGCGGGCACGAGGTAGGCCATCGGGAACGTCAGCTTGTGGAGGAACTCCGGGTCGGGCGCGGTCAGGTGGACCGTGATCGTCCGCGCGTGCGCATCCGACTCGATGCCGCGCGAGAGGTCGCACCGCGTCCCCTCTCGGATGCACCGCTGCGCGCCGACGATCCCGGTGAGGTAGGGCGGGAAGGTCGCGTAGCTCGGCGCGCCCAGGGAGCGCTCCATCGACGCGCGGAAGTCGCCCGGCTTGACCGGCGTCCCGTCGGAGTAGCGGATGCCGCGCCGCAGGGTGAACACGTAGGTGCGCCCGTCCGGGCTCGGCTTCGGTGGCCGCGTGGCCAGCCCGCCGACGAGCGTCGCCCCGGCGACACCGGGGACGCGGCGATAGGCGACCAGCCCGTCGTGCGTGAGCCCTGCCAGCATCCACGTGACGATGAAGTAGCCGGACTCGTGGAGCCAGTTCGCCGGGGCCGTTATGGAGAGCGGCAGGTCCACGCGGAGCGTGCCGCCCCGGTGCGCCGACTCGGGCGCGACCGCGGCGGTCCACACCGAGCCCTCCGCGACCGCGAGCGCCGACGGGCTGCTCCCGGTCTTGCGCCGCTCGACCATGCGCGGGCCATCCGGGTCGATCCGGGCCACGATGCCCTCGTCCCCGCCCGCCACCCACACGGCGCCGTCGCCCACCGCCACCGCGGCCGGGTCGCGGCCGACAGCGGCCGACCACGTCACCGCGTTCCGCTTCGGATCGACGCGCGCCAGCGTCCCGTCGGTCCGGTCGGCGACCCAGACCGCGCCTTCGCCCACGGCCAGCGCGCTCGGCGCGGGGGCGACGGGGATCGCCTCGACCATGCGCCCGCTGCGCGGGTCGAGGCGGGTGACGGTGCCCGCCTCCTCGCTCGCCACCCACAGCGCGCCGGCGCCGGCGGCGATCGCGCTCGCCTTCACGCCCATGGGGATCTTGCGCACCCGGTTCAGGCGGCCCAGGTCGACGCGGTGGACGTCGCCTTCGGCGCCCGAGACCACCCAAAGCGCACCCTCCGCGAGCGCCAGCGAGCGCGGCGCGTTGGCGGCCGGTATTCGCTGGCGCACCTTGTTGGAGCCCGGATCGACCTGCGCGACCTCGCGCCCGTCGCCGTCCGCCACCCACAGCGAGCCCGCGCCGAACGCGAGCGCGGCGGGGGCGCCCCCGACGTCGATCGTGGTGACCTGGCGGTCGCGGTCGATGCGCGAGACCGTGCCGTCGAGCCGGTTGGCGACCCACACCGAGCCGCCGCCCGCGGTGACCGCGCCGGGGCTGTGGCCGACTGAATACTCGGCGGTGATGCGGCCGCCGTCGGGATCGATCAGCCCGACGTGGTCCTCGCCGATACCGGCGAGGCTGTCCGGCTCGAGCACGCGGATGATCCCGAACGCCAGGACGCCGGCGACCACGAGCGCGGCGGCGCCGACCAGCAACGCACGCGAGCGCCGCCTAGGTGGAGCGCGTGACGCGCTCACGGGTCCCGGCTCGGCCGCCGCCGGCAGGTCGAGCGCAGGGTCGTGCGCGAGGATCTGCTCGTGCAGGCGCCGCAGATCGGCGCCGGGCTCAACGCCGATCTGCTCGACGAGCTCGGCGCGCGCGGCGTGGTAGGCGGCGAGCGCCTCGGACTGGCGGCTCGCGCGATAGAGCGCCAGCATCCGCTGAGCATGCAGGCGCTCGCGCAAGGGATGCGCGGCTACGAGCGCGTCGAGCTCGCCGACCAGCTCGGCATGGCGGCCGGCCGCCAGGTCTGCGTCGATCGCCTCCTCGGCGATGCGCAGCCGCAGTTCCTCGAGCCGGCGGATCGCGTCGGCGGCGAACGGCTCGTCGGCCAGGTCGGCGAGCGGCTCGCCACGCCACAGCGCCAGCGCCTCGCGCGGCCGCGCCTCGTCGGCGAGCCGTTCCGCGCGCACCACGTCGACCTCACCATCCGCGAGCTGGAGCTCATAGCCGCGACCGTGCGTCACGATTCGAACGCCGTCGCCGTCGAGGATGCGTCGCAGATGCGACACGTAAAGCTGGATCATCTTCGGCGCGCTCGGCGGCAGTGAGTCGCCCCACAGCCCCTCGGCCAAGCGGTCGGCCGACACCGTCCTCCCCGGCTCCAGCGCGAGCATCGCGAGGACGGCCCGCTGTTTGCGGGGGCCCAGCTGGACGGGCCCGTCCTCGAGGCGAACCTCGAGCGGCCCTAGCAGCCGCAGATGCACCGTCGCGCGACCCTAACGCCGGTCGATTCGTGAGTAAACCCGCCGTAGACCTCCCGTCTACCGGCCCTAGAGAGCGTCTGCGGCGTCAAACCCCCGACCGCCTCGGAAGGAGGCCGTCATGAAGGTCTCACACCGCATCACCCGTCTCGCCACCGCCGGTCTCATCGCCGGGGCGCTCGCCTCCCCCGCCGCGAGCGCGCGGCCCGCGCCGATCGACACGCCGGTCCCGTCGGTCGAGCCCGCGCCGCCCGTGGTGCAGAGCGTCGACGACGGCTTCGACTGGGCCTCCGCCGCCATCGGCGCCGGCACCGCCGGCGGGCTCATCCTGCTCCTCGGCGTCGGCGGCAGCACCTACCGCCAGCGCCACGAGCACCTCGGCGTCGCGAACTAAGCGCGACCCGCTCGCCGCCCGCGCGGCCGCCACGGACCCTCCTTCGGCGGCCGCGCCGGCGAGCGCCCGCACCGGAAGCTCGGCATTCGTGCGCCAGAGCCAAACGCGAGCGTGCCCGAAAGGAGAATCGCGCGAGACTGTCCCCCGTTCTCTCCCCGCCGTGCGCAGCGTAGAAACTGCAGCTTTGCAGGGCTTTCGTAACATCGGGGAGACAGGATTTGAACCTGCGACCGCCCGGCCCCCAGCCGGGTGCGCTACCAGACTGCGCCACTCCCCGTGGTTCATCGAGTCTACGCTGGAAAGCGGGCGACGAGAATCGAACTCGTACTTAGAGCTTGGAAGGCTCTCGTGCAGCCGTTACACCACGCCCGCGGGACTCGGGATCCTAGTTGGCCCGCCCGGCGTGGGCTGTACATTGCGCATATGGCCCTTGAGGACGAACTTGCGAAGCTGACCCGGCGGCGCGGCGGTCCCGGGCGGCCGGCGGGCCAGAACCGTGGCGTCGCCTTCGGCGTCGCCGCCATCGGCATCGGGCTGCTCGTCATCATCGGGGCGCTGATCGCGCTCTCGAGCCTCGCGCGCACGGGCCCGA
>JAXDGC010000440.1:0-49345 GCA_034665245.1 Solirubrobacteraceae bacterium
GCCTCGCCGGTCCGCTCGAGCGCCTCGCGGGCGCCGCGCGGCGGCTCGGCGACGGCGACTTCGGGGCCCGCGCGCCGCGGGCCGGCGTGCGCGAGGTCGACGAGGTCGGCGCGGCGCTCGACCTCACCGCCCAGCGGCTGGACGATCTCGTCACCCGCGAGCGCGCGTTCAGCGCCGACGCTTCGCATCAGCTCCGCACGCCGCTGGCCGCGCTGAGGCTCGAGCTCGAGGCCTTGGCGCTGCGCGCCGAGGCGCCGCCGGAGCTGGAGGCGGCGCTCGCCCAGGTCGACCGGCTGCAGAACACGATCGACACCCTCCTCGCGGTCGGGCGCGACGCGCAGCCGGGCACCGCGACGGCCGACCTGCGGACGCTGCTCGACGCCGCCGAGCGGCGCTGGCGCGGCCCGCTCGCCGCCGACGGCCGCCCGCTGCACGTGCGCGTCGACGCCGCCGACCCGGTCGCGCGCGCGGCTCCGCGCGTGGTCGACGAGATCCTCGACGTCCTCCTCACCAACGCGCACCATCACGGCTCCGGGCCCGTGACCGCGACGCTGCGCGACACCGGCGGCTGGCTCGCGCTCGAGGTGGCCGACGAGGGGCCCGGCTTCGCCATCGCGCCCGAGGAGGCGTTCGCGCGGCGCAGCAGCTCGAACGGCGGCCACGGCATCGGCCTCGCGCTCGCGCGCTCGCTCGCACACGCCGAGGGCGGCCGCGTCGACGTCGTCGACGCCGGCCCGCATCCTGTCGTGAGACTGCTCGTCCGGGGCCGCTGACGTTCGTCAGCGCGCGTGGCGGCGACTACGCGAGAGCAGCCAGAGCCCCGCGCCGGCGACGGCGGCGACGGCGGCGACGTCCGCGTAGCGGAACGCCCGGTGCACCACGTCGAAGTTGTCGCCCAGCGCCCAGCCGGCGCCGGCGAACCCGAAGCACCACAGCGCCGAGCCGATCAGGGTCAGGGCGGTGTAGGCGCCGAGCGGCGAGCCGAACACCCCGGCCGGGATCGAGATGAACGAGCGCACGAGCGGTGTCAGCCGGCCGAGCAGCACCGCTTTGGCTCCGTGCCGATCGAACCATCGCTCGGCGGCGAGCATCCGCTGCGGTCCGAGGTGGAGCCAGCGCCCGTGGCGCTCGATCAGCGGCCGGCCGCCGCTCCGCCCGATCTGCCAGCCCAGCAGCGACCCGGCGAGGTAGCCGAGGGTGCCGGACATGGCGAGCACCAGGTACGCGGGGAGGCCGGTGCCGATGTCGTGCCCGAAGAGGAGGGTGCTCCCGGTCAGCGCACCGGCCGCAAGCGCTCCGGCGATCAGCATCGTCAGCTCCCCGCCGACCGGCAGGATGGCGTCGATCGCCATCACGACGAACACGGCGACCACGCCGTGTTGCGTGAGCAGGTCGGTGAGGGTCTTGAGCACCTTGCCAGCCTGCGAGACCAAGATGATCGGAACATGAGAGCCGGTGGGACGGTGTCAAGCTTCTTTCAGGCTTCGTTCGTACGGTGCCTGTCATGAGCTTGCTTCGCACCCTCCCCACCGGTCGTCTCATCGCCCTCCTCGTCGCCGTCGCCGCGATCGCGGCGGGAGGCACGGCAATCGCCCTCGGCGCCGTCGGCGGCGGCCCCGTCCCGCCCGCCAAGCCGCTCGCGCGCGCGGTCCACGACGCCGCCGCGGCGCCCGACGTCAACGGGATCACCGCGCGGATCACGTTCACCAACAAGCTGATCGACTCCTCGAGCCTCCAGGGCGGCGGCCCCCTCCTGAAGGGCGCGAAGGGCCGGCTGTGGCTCGGCGACGGCAAGAAGCTGCGCCTCGAGCTCCAGACCGACAACGGCGACGCGCAGATCGTCTCCGACGGCGTCAACGCCTGGGTCTACGACTCCGGCTCGCACACGGTCTACCGCGGGAAGCTGCCGCAGGACAAGCAGCCGGCGGCGGGCAAGACCGACGGCAAGATCCCCACGCTGGCCGAGGTGCAGAAGAGCATCAGCGAGCTCGCCAAGACGGCCGACCTGTCACGCGCGACCCCCGGCAACGTCGCCGGCCGGCCCGCCTACACGGTGCGGATCTCGCCCAAGCACGACGGCGGCCTGCTCGGCGCCGGCGCGCTCGCGTGGGACGCGGCCAAGGGCGTGCCGCTGCGCGCCGCCGTATACGCCCAGGGCAGCAACTCGCCCGTGCTCGAGCTCACGGCCACCCGCATCAAGTACGGCAAGGTGCCCGCCTCGGCCTTCGCCGTCTCGCCGCCCGCGGACGCGAAGGTCGTCAACGTCGACGTCCCGAGCGGCGGCGCCCCCGGCGCCAATCACGACAGCGCCGGCAAGGGCAAGGAGCAGGCGGTCACGGGCGTCGGTGCGGTGTCGAAGGCCGTCCCGTTCAAGCTCTCGGCGCCCGCGACGCTCGTCGGCCTGCCCCGCCACGAGGTCCGCCTCGTCGACTGGAAGGGCAAGAAGGCCGCGGTCGTGACCTACGGGCAGGACCTCGGCGGCATGGTCGTGATCGAGCAGCCGGCGGAGCCGGCGGCCAAGCCCGCGGCGCCGAGCGACAAGCACGGCGACCATGGCGGCGGTCTGACGCTCCCGAAGGTCTCGATCAACGGCACGACCGGCGAGGAGCTCGACACCGCCCTGGCGACCATGATCCGCTTCCAGCGCGGAGGCGTGGCCTACACGGTGCTGGGCTCCGTCCCCCCGGCTGCGGCCCAGGCTGCGGCCCGGGGTCTCTGATGAGCGCCGCCCCGGTCGAGATCAGAGGGCTGGTCAAGCGCTACGACGAGATCGTCGCCGTCGACAACGTCGACCTCACGGTGCAGGCCGGCGACGTCTACGGCTACCTCGGCCCCAACGGGGCCGGCAAGACGACCTCGCTGCGGATGATGCTCGGCCTGATCGTCCCCACGGAGGGCTCGGTGCGGCTGTTCGGGCGCGACCCGCAGGCGGGGGTGGCGGCGCTCGAGGGCGTGGCAGGCTTCGTCGAGGCGCCGCGCTTCTACCCGTACCTGAGCGGCCGCCGCAACCTCGAGATGCTCGCGGCCTTCGACGGCGGCGACGCCGCCGAGCGCATCCCCGCCGCACTCAAGACCGTCGAGCTGACCGACCGGGCCAAGGACAAGGTCGGCGGCTACTCGCACGGGATGCGCCAGCGTCTGGGGATCGCCGCCGCGCTGCTGCGCAACCCCAAGCTGCTGCTGCTCGACGAGCCCGCCACCGGCCTCGACCCCGCGGGCATGCGCGACATGCGGCACCTGATCCGCCGCCTCGCCGGTGAGGGCATGACGGTGGTGCTCTCGAGCCACCTGCTCGCCGAGGTCGAGGAGCTCTGCAACCGCGTCGCGATCGTGCGCACCGGCCGCATCGTCTACGAGGGCCACATCGCCGACCTCAAGCGCACCGCCGCCTCGGCCTACCGGCTGCGGACCACCGACGACGCACGGGCGCTCGAGGTCTGCCGCGCCCAGCCCGGGATCGCCGAGCCGCGCATGGAGGCGGGGGAGATCCACTTCACCGCCGACGAGGCAGCGGTGCCCGAGCTGTCGGTCGCGCTGATCGAGGCGGGGGCGCAGATCCGCGCGCTCGCGCCGCAGACGGTCACGCTCGAGGACCTGTTCTTCTCGCTCACCGAGGGCGAGGAGAAGACGACCGCCCCGCCCGCTCCGGCGCTCGTCCGGGACGCGGCATGACCCCGAACGCGCTGACCGTCTACCGCTGGGAGCTGCGCAAGCTGCGCTTCCAGAAGCGCACCTACCTCGGCCTCGGGGCCGCCATCATCGTGCCGCTGATCTTCGTCACCGCCGTCGCGGCGCAGCCGGGCGGGCCGGACGACGTCGCCTTCGGGCGCTACATCCACACGAGCGGCCTCGCGATCCCGCTCGTGCTGCTGCTGTTCGGGTCGATCTGGATGTTCCCGCTGATCACCGCGCTCGTGGCCGGGGACATCGTCGCCTCCGAGGACCACAACGGCACGCTCAAGACGATCCTCACGCGCTCGCTCGGGCGCGGCCAGATCTTCGCCGGCAAGACGCTCGCGGCGGGCACGTACGCGATCGCGGCCATCGTGCTCAACGGGATCGTCGCGATCGTCGCCGGCTGCGTGGTCTCCGGCTTCAATCCGCTCACGAGCCTGTCCGGCACGAAGATCCCCGCGACCCGCGCGCTCGAGCTCGTGTCGGCGAGCCTGCTCGTGTACCTGATCCCGATCCTCGCGGTGGCCTGTATCGGGCTGCTGCTCTCCACGGTCACGCGCAACAGCGCGGCCGCGATCACCGGCACGCTGATGGTCTCGCTGCTGATCCAGCTGATCGGGATCCTGCCGGGGCTCGGTTCGCTCCAGCCGTATCTGCTGAGCACGCAGTTCAACGCCTGGCAGGGGCTGCTGCGCGAGCCGGCCGACTGGGCGCCGATCATCCGCGCCGCGTGGGTCTGCTCGCTCTACGCGCTGCCCTCGCTGCTGGGCGCCTACCTCGTCTTCCTGCGCCGCGACGTCGCCGGCGGCTGATTTGTGACGGCGACGGGCGAGCGCGTCCTCGTGGTGGACGACGATCCACCGCTCCAGCGGATGCTCGCCCGGACGCTCACGGCCGAGGGCTTCTCGGTCGCGGTGGCCGCCGACGGCGGCGCCGCGCTGGCCGAGGTCGAGCGGTCGCTCCCGGACGTGATCGTGCTCGACGTCGCAATGCCGGGCATGGACGGGCTCGCCGTCTGCCGGCGCCTGCGCGCCAAGGGGATGACCACGCCGGTGCTGATGCTGACCGCCCGCGACGCGGTGCCCGACCGCGTGCGCGGGCTGCAGGCGGGTGCCGACGACTACCTGGTCAAGCCGTTCGCGACCGAGGAGCTGGTCGCCCGGATCCGGGCGCTGACCCGGCGCGGCGCGCACGAGGCCGAGCGGTTGCGCTTCGCCGACCTCGCGCTCGACCTCGCGACGCGCACCGCGACGCGCGGCGGCCGGTCGATCGAGCTCAGCGGCCGCGAGTCGGCCCTGCTCGAGCTGCTCCTGCGCGACCCCCGCAGCGTGCTCACGCGCGAGCGCGCGCTCGAGCAGGTGTGGGACGACGCCGCGGTGCCCAACGTGGTCGACCGCTACGTCGGGAGGCTGCGCCGGAAGCTCGGCGAGCCGCCGCTCATCCACACCGTGCGCGGCGTGGGGTTCATGCTGCGTTCGTGAGACCACGCACGTTCCGCGCCCGGCTCGTGGCCGCCTCGCTCGGCTCGATCCTCGCCGCGCTCGCGCTGTTCGGGGTCGCGGCGAGCGCGATCACGGCGCAGGAGCTGCGCTCCTCGCTGGACCGGGCGCTCGAGCAGCGCGCGCGCGACGTCGCCCGCCTCAGCGTGTCCGCCCCGGCGGTCCTGACCGCGCCGGGCGCGCTCGAGGCGCCCGGCGGCGGGCGCCAGGTCGTCGTCGAGGTGCTCGACGGACGCCGCCGCATCGTCGCCCGCTCGCTCACGCTCGGCGCGCGCATCCTCCCGCGCGACCGCGTCGTGGCGCGGGCGCTGGCGGGGCATCCCGGCTTCGACGACCTCCAGCTCGGCGGGCGGCCGCTGCGGCTCTACGCGGCGCCGCTCCCCGATACGGGCGGCGCGGCGGCGGGCGGCGCGGTGCTCGTGGGCTCCGACACCTCCGACATCGAGCGCACGCTGCACCGCCTGCGCGTGCTGCTGCTGATCGCGGCGCTCGGCGCGGCGCTGCTGGCCGGCGTCGCGGCCGCGCTGCTCACCCGCCGCGGGCTGCGCCCGCTGCGACGGCTGTCGGAGGCCGCGCGGGAGATCGAGCGGGTCCCCGACCCCGGCCGGCGCATGCCCCCGGCCACGACCGACGACGAGATCGGCGGGCTCACCGAGGTGCTCAACGGGATGCTCGCGGCGCTCGACCGCGCCCGCGACAGCGAGCGGCGGTTCCTCGCCGACGCTTCGCACGAGCTGCGCACGCCGGTCACGAGCCTGCTGGGCAACGTCGAGTACGCCGCGCGCCACGGCGCCGACCCGGAGCTGCTGGCGGAGCTGCGACACGACGCCACCCGGCTGGGCCGCCTCGTCGACGACCTCCTCACGCTCGAGCGGGAGCGTTCCGGGCCGCCCGAGCGCCGCCCGGTGCGGCTCGACGCGATCGTCCGCGAGGCCGCCGAGGCGGAGCCCCGGGTCGAGCTCGGGCGGGTCGACGCGGCGCTCGCGGAGGGCGACGCGGACGCGCTGCGGCGGGCGGTCGGCAACCTGATCGAGAACGCGGTCGTCCACGGCCCGGCCGGCACCCCGGTCGCCGTGTCGCTCGTCTACGAGGCGGGGCGCGCGGCGATCACCGTCCGCGACGCAGGGAGCGGCCCCGCCGCGGCCGACCGCGAGCACCTGTTCGAGCGCTTCTGGCGCGGCGCCGATGCGACCGGCCGCGCCGGCTCGGGCCTGGGCCTGCCGATCGCCGCATCGACCGCCGCCGGGCACGGCGGCCGGATCGCGGTCGAGGGCGCGGCGTTCACCCTCGAGCTGCCCGCGCGGCCGCGGCCGGCGGAGTCCTGCAGCGCCTCCGCAGCGCCATTGTGATAGGAGTTAGGGGACCCTAACGAGGGCCCCCTGAACACAGGAGCTTCCATGTCCTTCGCCGCAACCGCGGCACTCGGCGCGATCGCCGGCCTCACGATCTTCTTCGGTCTGCCGATCGGCCGCGCGCAGCGCCTCAGCCCTCGGGCCAGGGTCGGCCTGTCGATGCTGTCGGCCGGGATCCTGGCCTTCCTGTTCATGGACGTCGGCGCGGAGGGCCTCGGGATCATCGAGACCCACCTCGAGGCCTACAGGGCGCACGACGCCACGCTGTGGCCCGTGATCGGCCTGTTCGCGCTGCTGAGCGTGGGCTTCCTGGCCGGTGTCGGGGGGATCGCGACGGCGCAACGGCGCCTGCAGCGATTCCGCCGCCCGCCGATCGCGGGCGCCGAGTCGACCGCCGCGATGAGCACAGGCGAGATCCACGACCAGCGGCGGGCGTTCGAGAGCGTCGAGCGCGCGGCGCTGCGCACCGCGATGGTCATCGCGGCCGCCATCGGCCTGCACAACTTCGCGGAGGGCCTCGCGATCGGCGTCTCCGCTCAGGCCGGCGAGATCGGGCTGGCGACCGTGCTGATCATCGGCTTCGCGCTCCACAACTCGACCGAGGGGTTCGGCATCGTCGGCCCGCTCGGCGGCGTGCGCCCCTCCTGGCGCTGGCTGGGGCTGGCCGGCCTCGTCGCCGGAGGCCCGACGTTCCTCGGGGCCATGGTCGGCTACCAGGTGACCAGCGACGCGCTCGAGCTGTGCTTCTTCGCGCTGGCCGGCGGCGCCATCCTCTACGTGATCGGGGAGATCTGGTCGGGAGTCCGTCGCCAGGGCTACGCCGAGCTGGGCCTCTACATGCTCGGCATCGGCTTCCTGCTCGGCATCGCCACCGACCTCGTGGTCGCGTACGGCGGCGGCTGACGCTCAGGGCGTGACGACCGGGCCGGTCTGGACCGCCTCGAGCGCGCTCGCCGGGATCGCCTTGATGCCGTTGAGGTCCTCGTCGTTCCAGCCCGGGTCCACCGCGCCGCCGACATAGACCCGCGGCGAGCCGCCGCCGTTGTCGGCCACGATCGCGCCGTATGTCTTGAGCGCCTGGGCGACCGCACGCGCCTGGCCGCGCAGGCCGCCGATGTCGTAGCTCGCCTTGAGTCGCAGGCGCAGCCCCATCGGCGGGAGGGACGTGTCGGTGCTCGACGACGCCCAGTGCGTGGCCGGGTGGATGTAGGCCCGCTGGGTGGCGGGGACGGTGATCCGCAGCGCGTGGCGGATGACGCCGCTGTCGGCCTCGTCGCGGCGCGCGAGGCCCGGGAGCATCGGCAGTCCGGCGGCGTCCGCCGAGGTCCAGCGCTCCGGGCGCAGCGCGTTCGAGCGCAGGTCCCAGGCCGCGCCGCTGTAGGCGTGCCAGCCGGAGCCCTCGCGTGCCGCGGCTGAGATCTCGAAGAGCTTGCAGTCGCCCTGGCGCAGCGTCAGCACGTGGCGGTCGCTGCCACCCTCGACGGGGGCGTCGAGCGGCGTGGGGTAGGGACCGGGATCGGACTCGTCGGCCACGTCGAAGGAGACGGGGACGAGCGGCTGGGTGAAGGGCACGCTGACGAAGGGGATGCCGTACGCGCCGCCGCCGCCGAAGTCCGGCCACAGCGTCATCGCGGCGAGCGAGCCGGCGTAGCCGTGCGCGGTGTCGACCGGCGCCTGCGAGACGTCCTGGTTCCACGGGTTGTCGGCTGGGAACACCGGGCAGGCGCCGATCACCGGGCTGCCGGCGAACGCATCTCCGCCCGGTGTGCCGCCGCCGATCGGGCCGGCCTCGTCGCTTCCACCGGTCCGCCGGCGCGTGGTGATCGTGACCGAGCGCCCGCGGGCGCAGTGCCTGCGCCGGCAGGCCCGGACCGTGTAGCGGTAGCGCGTGGCGGGCGCCGCCCGGTGATCCGTCCAGGTCCTGCGGTTGGCCTTGAGCCGAGCTCTGCGCCCGCGGCGCCGCACCTCGTAACGCGTCTCACCGCGCGCGCGGTCCTTCCACGCCAGGCGCACGCCGGACGTGCCGGCCTTCGCGGTCAGCTTCGCCACGGGGCGCAGCCGCGCCTCCGCCGGGGCGGCGAGCAGAAGGGTGAGAACCAGAAAGGCCACGCGCTTCACGAACATTCCTTCGGCACCTGAGGCGCATGACCCAAGGCACGGCCGGGGGGTGGAAATCAGTAACAAATACTGATCATTGGGTGCTACGCTGACCATTCGCACTCAGGCGGAACCGCTTGAGGCATCCGAGAGACGCTTGGTTTGGGCGCGCGACGGCAAGGCGGTCGCCCCGTAACCGGCTCGACGCCTCCCGACAGAGAGGAGGCGTCCATGACGCCGACCAGCGCCATCGAGCCGGACCGCAAGACCGCGACCCCTCACAAGCTGACGGAGCTTCCTAAGGCGCCCACGGGCATCAGCGGCCTCGACGAGGTGACCGGCGGCGGTCTGCCTCGAGGGCGACCGACGCTCGTCTGCGGCCCCGCGGGCTGCGGCAAGACGCTCCTCGCCATGGAGTTCCTCGTGCGCGGGATCACCCAGTATCAGGAGCCCGGCGTGTTCGTGGCGTTCGAGGAGACCACCGAGGATCTTGTCGCCAACGTCGCCTCGCTCGGCTTCGACCTCCGGAAGTTCGAGGCCGAGGGCCAGCTTGTGCTCGAGCACATCAACGTGGCGTCCGGGGACATCGAGGACACCGGCGACTGGGACCTGGATGGGCTGTTCATCCGACTCGGCGCGGCCCTCGACACGTCCGGGGCCAAGCGGATCGTGATCGACACGATCGAGACGCTGTTCGGAGGGTTCACGAACACGGCCACCCTTCGCTCCGAGCTCCAGCGGTTGTTCGGATGGCTCAAGTCCCGGGGCGTCACCGCGGTGATCACCGCCGAACGAGGCGATGGGACCCTCACTCGTCACGGCATCGAGGAGTACGTCTCGGACTGCGTGATCGTCCTGGATCATCGCGTGACCGAGCAGACGTCGACCCGCAGGTTGCGGATCCTCAAGTACCGGGGCTCGCTGCACGGGACGAACGAGTACCCGTTCCTCATCGGCGAGAACGGTGTCTCCGTGCTCCCGATCACGTCGCCGGGCCTCCGGCACAGCGTGTCCGCGAACCGGGTGTCCACGGGCGTCGCCCGCCTCGACTCCATGCTCGGCGGCGGTGGCTACTACCAGGGCAGCACCGTGCTCGTCAGCGGCACCGCCGGCACCGGCAAGTCGACCCTGGCGGCGCAGTTCTGCCACGCCGCCTGCAGCCGTGGCGAGCGAGCCATGTTCTTCGCGTTCGAGGAGTCCGAGGCGGAGATCCTCAGGAACATGGCGTCGGTCGGCGTCGACCTGCGGCCATGGGTGGACCAGGGCCTGCTCAAGTTCCAGTGCTTCCGCCCCAACCTCCTCGGCCTCGAAGGACACCTGTTCAGCATGCAGAAGTGGCTCACGGAGTTCGATCCCGCCGTGATCGTCAAGGATCCGGTGTCGGACCTGCTCCGCATCGGAAGCCCGGCGGACGTGTCCGCGATGCTGAGCCGGCAGGTCGACTTCCTCAAGGCAAAGGGCGTGACCGCCCTGTTCACGAGCTTGAACTCGGGCGCGGACTCCGTCGTCAGCGCCGAGCAGATCACGTCGCTCGTGGACACCTGGCTCGAGGTCAAGACGCTGGAGGGCAACGGCGAGCTCAACCGCGTCCTGTACGTGCTCAAGTCCCGAGGGATGGCGCACTCGAACCAGATCCGAGAGTTCCTGCTCACCGATCAGGGCATCGAGCTGGCCGACGTCTACGTCGGACCGCAGGGCGTCCTCACCGGCTCGGCCCGTCAGGCGCAGGAGGCCCAGGAGGATGCCGACGGCGCCTTGCGCCGCGAGGATCTCGAGCAGCGGCAGTCCAATCTCGAACGGCGGCGCGAAACGGTCGAGGCGCAAGCCGCGGCGCTGTGGCGCGAGTTCGACGACGAGGCCGACGTCGTGAAGCGCCTTCTGAACGTCGGGTCGGACCGGGTCGAGGACCGAGCCGGGCAGCGCGCCGAGCAGGGCCGGCTCCGCCGGGCCGACACCGACGAGGCCGGGGATCTGGCCCACAACGGTGCGTCGTGATCGCCGAGAACGGCGTTGACGATCACGCCGGGTTGAGCGATGTCTGGCACCTGCGCCTCTATGTCGCAGGGCAGTCGCCGAAGTCGTTGCGCGCGCTCGCCAACCTCAAGACCCTGTGCGAGGAGCATCTGGCGGGACGCTACGAGATCGAGGTCGTCGACCTCGTCGCGGACCCCGCGCAGGCCCGCAGCGACGACATCCTCGCCATTCCGACCCTGATTCGCCGCCTGCCTCCGCCTCTCCGCAAGATCATCGGCGATCTCTCCAATACCGAACGCGTCCTCGTCGGTCTCCGACTCGAGCCAGGACCGCAATGACCAAGACACAGCCGGCCGCTAGCCGGGAATCGATTTGCGAGCTCACGCTCTTCGTCAGCGGAGCGTCCGAGCTGTCGGCGCAGGCGATCACCGAGGCCAGACGGCTGTGTGACAGCGGCGTGAGCGGTCCGTGCCGGCTTTCCGTCGTCGACATCCACGCCGATCCGGGCGTTGCGCTCAGCAGGCGGGTGATCGCCACGCCGACATTGATCAAGACCCAGCCGCTGCCCGAGCGCAGGTTCGTCGGAGACCTGTCGCGGACGCCGGCAGTGTTCCTGGCGCTCGAGCTTCCCGTCTCCGAGAGCACCCGAGGCAGTGCTGAAGCGTGACCAGCGTCAAGCAATCCGCCGCCGCCCTTGCACGGGGCGGGAGATCGCTGCGGCCGGAAGCGGCTGAGGACTCGCCGGCGGAGGTCCTCGCCCGACTGACAGAGGCGGAGGAGACTCTGCGCGCGATCAGCGCGGGCGAGGTCGATGCCTTCATCGTGTCCGACGGCGAGGACGGCCGGCAGGTATTCACCCTGCAGAGCGCTGACCGCCCGTACCGCAGGTTCGTGGAGAGCATGCGGGACGGGGCGGCCACGGTCTCGTCGAGCGGACTGATCCTGTACGTCAACCGTCGTCTGGCGGAACTGCTCCTGTGCTCGCCGGACACGATCGTGGGAGCGCCGCTGTCGAGGTTCGTGGCCGGCGACGTGTCGGTCACCTCGAAGCGGTTCCAGGGTGCGGGCGGCACCGGGGCCACCTTCGAGTTCGATCTTGTCGACGCCGACGGCGGCCTCGTGCCCGTCCTGGTCGGCGCCTCACCGCTCGACGTCGAGGGCGATCGCCTCACCTGCCTCACCTTCACCGATCTCAGCACGCAGAAGGCACAAGACCGTGAGATCTCACAGCTCAGTGAAGCGCAAGCCGAGCAGGTCGCCGACCTGCAGGACGCACAGGCTGCCCTGACCCGGCAGGCGACCCATGATGCGCTGACCGGTCTGCCGAACCGGACGCTCCTCGTCGACCGCATCGACCAGGCCCTGTCGCGCGCAAAACGGTCCGGCATGTGCGCCGCCGTCCTGTTCATCGACCTCGACCGGTTCAAGCACGTCAACGACACCCAAGGGCACGCGGCGGGCGACGCCGTGCTGCAAGGGGTCGCCGACAGCCTGTTGGGATTTCTTCGACCCATGGACACCGTGTCCCGCCTCGGCGGGGACGAGTTCGTCGTGCTGGCGCCCGAGCTCGACAGCCGCCTGTCCGCCGTCGATCTCGGCACGCGGCTGATCGCCGATCTGGCCCGCCGTCCAGAGGGGGCCGAGAAGCAGGACCCGGTGATCGCGAGCGTCGGCATCACCGTCTCGGAACGTGGCCGGGGGACGGCGGAGTCACTGCTCAACGAGGCCGATACGGCGATGTACAAGGCGAAGTCGCTCGGCGGCGGGCGCGCTGAGGTCTTCGACGCAAAACTCGGTCGTCAGGTCCGGCAGCGGGCGCTCGCGCAGGAGATGCTCGTGGCGGCGATGGATGACAGCCGGGTGGTCGTCCACTACCAGCCCGTGATCGACCTCGTCACCGGGCGCGTCGTGAGCCTCGAGGCACTCGCGCGGATCGCCAAGCTCGACGGCTCGATCCTCCCCCCGGCCGACTTCATCCCCGCTGCCGAGGAGAGCGGTCTCGTGGTGCCGCTCGGCGGGCGCGTGCTCGAGATGGCCTGCGCAGAGGCGCTCCTGTGGCAGCCCGGTACGTCACCCGAGAGCAGGTGCGATGTCGCCGTCAACCTCTCCCCGCGCCAGTTCGAGACCGGGGTCCTGCCGGCGGTCGTGCGCGACACGCTGGAGCGAACCGGCCTCGACCCGGTGTGCCTGCATCTGGAGCTCACCGAGACCGCGGTGCTCGATCTGAACCCCGAGGTCCTCGAGCAGCTCGGCCGCATCCGAGACCTCGGCGTGCAGGTCGGTCTCGACGACTTCGGCACCGGCTATGCGTCGCTCACTCATCTCCGCCGCCTGCCGCTCACGTTCGTGAAGATCGACCGGTCGTTCGTGCGCGGGCTCGGCCCCGGCCAGGAGGATGAGCGCATCGTCTCCGCGGTCGTCGACCTGGCCGCCAACCTCGGTCTGCGCTCGATCGCCGAGGGCGTTTCGCGCAAGGGTCAACTCACCCGCCTGCGGGAATTCGGCTGCGATCAGGCCCAGGGCTTCCTCTTCGCCCGGCCGCTTTCGCCTGAGAACGTCTCGACCGCGATCGAGCACGAGGCCTGGTGAGCGTTCTGTCGGCCGAGATCGAGCTGCAGAGCGACCCGGCCGAGCGCTTCGACGTCGCCGTTGTCGGCGCCGGTCAGGCGGGGCTGGCGATGGGCTACTTCCTGGCCGCTCAGGACCGGAGCTTCGTGATTCTCGAGGCCGCCGACGCTCTCGGGGCGGCCTGGGCGAAGCGCTGGGCCTCGCTCGTCCTCTTCACGCCCCGGCGCGATGACGGCCTTCCGGGCCTCGACTTCCCCGGCGAGCCCGGCGGCTACCCCGGTCGCGACGAGGTGGTGTCCTATCTCAAGCTTTATGCCGAGACGTTCGCGCTCCCCGTCGAGTTCGGCAGCGCCGTGTGGTCGATGGCGAAGGTGGGCGAGCGCTTCGTCCTCGAGGTCGACGACCGGACGATCGAGGCCGACGCGGTCGTCGTCGCCACCGGGTCGTTTCAGACCCACCGCGTGCCGGCGTTCGCCGCCGATCTCGCGCCCGAGGTCTTTCAGGTCCACAGCGCCGGCTACCGCGCGCCGAGTGAGGTTCCGGCCGGCACGGTGCTGGTCGTCGGCGGCGGCAACACCGGCTTCCAGATCGCCTCCGAGCTGTCGGCCACCCACGCGGTCCACCTCTCGATCGGCTCGCGGCAGGCCGCGCTGCCACAGCGGCTGCTCGGCCGTGACCTCTTCTGGTGGTTGGCCAAGACGCACATGCTCTCCAGGCCCGTCGACTCCAGGATCGGGCGCCGAATGAGCACTCGCGACGCACTCATCGGCTCCAGTCGGCGCGCGCTGCGGCGGCGCGGTGCGACCACCGAGGCGCGGGCGACGGGCGCCTCGTCGCGCGCGGTCACGTTCGCGGACGGGACCGAGCTTGCCGTCGACGCGGTGATCTGGGCGACCGGATTCGGCCACGACCACTCGTGGATCGACCTCCCGGTCACGACCACGGAGGGCGCGATTCGCCACCACCGGGGTGTGACCGAGACACCCGGCCTCTACTTCCTCGGACTCCCCTGGCAGCACACCCGGGGGTCGGCCCTGCTCGGCTGGGTCAAGGACGACGCCGAATACCTCGCCGCACAGATCTCCGCCCTCAGCGCTGAGACGCGCACGGCTGAGCGAACCGCCAGGCCACAATTCCATCACGACCGGAGTCTCGACATGAACGACATGAACGCGCCGCTTCCATCTGACGGCCCAGGGGAGACCGAGCCTGCCGCGGACGACCGTGAGCCTGCCCGCGTAGAGCGAGATCAGGCCGGCGAGTGGCGGGACGCCGCCGCCGCTGAGCGTGACACCGCCGCCGGCGTTCGCGACCAGGCCGGCACGCAGCGAGACCGCGCTGCCCACGAGCGCGATCTGGTCGGCGACCAGCGCGACGCGGCCGGCGAGCAGCGGGATCGCGCCGCCTATGTGCGAGACGAGGCGGGCGCCCAGCGCGATCTGGACGGCGACCGGCGAGACGAGGCCGCAGCGGAGCGAGACCACGTCGCGGAGCGGCGCGATCAGGCCGAGGCGGAGGGAAGCCCGGCCGGGACGACGGACGGCCTCATCCGGTCGGCGCTCGCACGGCGGGACGCCGCCTCGGATCGAAGGCGAGCCTCCGCGGACCGCCACGCCGGGGCCAGCGGGCGCACCGAAGCCGAGCACGACCGCGACGCCGGGGCCAGCGAGCGCACCGAAGCCGAGCACGATCGCGACGCGGGCGCCAGCGAGCGCACCGAGTCGGAATACGATCGCGCCACCGCGAATGCCGACCGTGGTGCCGCGGATGGCGAGCGCGTGGCGGCCCGGCTCGATCGCGGGGCCACGGCGGCGGACCGGGACGCTTCGTCCCTCGATGAGCTGACGGGCGCGTACCGCCCGGCGGCGGGGGCCATCGAGATCGACCGGGAGATGGCAAGGTCGCGACGCATGGGCCAGCCGCTCACTCTGGTCGCCGTGGATGTCGCGGACCTCGAGACGGTGAACAGCTCGCAAGGTCGCAGCGCCGGTGACCGCATGCTCGTCGACGTCGCCGACACGATCTCGTCGATCTTCCGGCCCTACGACGTGATCATCCGCTCCGGGGCCGATGAGTTCGTCTGCGCGATCTCAGGCCTCGGCATGGACGACGCGACGAAGCGACTTGCCAACGTCGAGACCACGCTCGCGGGGCTTCCCGGACACGGCTCCGTGGCGACCGGGTTCGCCGAGCTGCAGCCCGGTGACTCCCGTGAGGATGTCGTGGCGCGGGCCGGCCTCGCCCTCCACCCGGAGCGGTAGCGAACGAGCGGTGGTCGATCGCCGCTCAGCGTTCTATGATTGATGGCTCGTCCTTGCCCGGCACCCAAGGTGAGGGGCCTGGACGAGATTCCCATCAGCGGGACGTCGGCGCGGACTCGGAAGGGCGCGCGCCTCTCGGATCGTCGCAACGCTTGCCAAGAGAAGGGCGCGGATGACCGACGAACCGAACAATGAGGACGAGCCGACTCCGGGCAGGCTCTCGGCGGGTGGCCAGATGGATGCTCAGACGCTCTCCGACCTCGATCAGACCTCCGCGGACGGCGATCAGACCGCTGCAGACCTCGACCAGACGGCTGCTGACAGCGATGAGAGCGCGTCCGAGCGGGATCAGCTCGCTGCCGATCGCGATCAGGTCGCAGCCGACGACGACCGTGCGGCCGCCCTCGATCACGGCCAGGAGGCCGACGATGGAAACGGATATGCGCGCAGCCGGCGCGCGCGTTCGAAGAGTGCGCGCGATCGGGAGACCGCCTCGCGATCGCGGGCGCAGACCGCTCTGATCCGCGACAAGGCCGCGACGGGCCGTGATCGGATGGCCACTGAACGCGACGAAGCGGCCCGTGAACGTGACGAGATCGCCGCGGAGCTCGACGTCAGGCTCGAGCGGCTGGAGCTCGCAGACAGCGCCGGCGATCACGAGCCCGGGAACGGGACGGACGACGTGCGCAGGGTCCGCGACCGCCGTCGTGCCGGCTTGGGCCGGGATCGGGCAGCGGTGCAGCGCGACGCGGCGGCACGCGACCGCGAGCTGGCGGCGGCCGATCGCTGGCAGGCAGCGGCCGACCGGGCCATGGCCGCCGAGGAGCTCGCGGCCGAGGGCATCGACGATCTCACCGGGACGCTCCTGCGGCGTGTCGGGCTGCGCGCGATGCAACGCGAGATCGACCGCACCCGCCGCAGCGGGGAGGGGCTCGCTGTCGCCTATGTCGACGTCGACGGGCTCAAGCACGTCAACGACACCGGGGGACACCTCGCCGGCGACGATCTCCTCACCGACGTCGCCCGCTCGATCATGCATCACCTGCGGTCCTACGACGTGATCTGCCGCTTCGGCGGCGACGAGTTCGTCTGCTCGCTCGCGGGCCTCGACGCCGCCGGTGCCGGCGGCCGCTTTGACGAGATCCGTAGAAGCCTCTCCGATGCGTCGACCGGTGCGACGATCAGTGTGGGCTTCGCCGAACGGGGCGTGGAGGACACCCTCGAGGGCCTGATCGCCCGGGCCGACGCGGCGCTGATCAGGACCCGCCACCGCTCGGAGGCATGATCGCCGCGCCACCGGTACGGTCGGCGCATGGCCAACCCCGGTGACCTCGACACGAGCTTCGCCGGCAGCGGGAAGAAGGCCATCAGCTTCGGCGGCGTCGACGCGGCCCAGGCCGTGCTGGTCCAGCCCAACGGAAGGATCGTCGTCGCCGGCGGCGGGGCGGCCGCGAGCTCCTTCTGCGTCGCGCGCCTGCGGACCAACGGCGCGCTCGACACCACGTTCGGATCGGGCGGGAAGCGCGTGGTCGACTTCGGCGGCGCCGCCGAGTCCGTCTACGGCGCGGCGTTGCAGCCGGACGGCAAGATCGTGCTGGCGGGAGGCTCGGACCTGCGGGTCGCGGTCGCGCGCCTGAAGCCCAACGGCTCGCTCGACACCATGTTCTCGGGCGACGGCAAGAAGACCTTCAGCTGGGGCACGCTCAGCCGCGCCTCGGCCGTCGTCGTGCAGCCGAACGGCAAGATCGTGCTGGCCGGGTTCTCGGGGCCCGAGGGCGGGAACATCCAGGTCGCGCGCCTGAACGCGAACGGGGGGCTGGATACGACGTTCGGGACCGGCGGCATGGTCCCGGTCGACTTCGGCGGCGACGACTTCGGCCTCGCCATGGCCCGCCAGGCCAACGGGCGCATCCTCGTCGCCGGCCGGTCGTCGGTCGGTGGCGCCGTGGTCGCGCGGCTACGCGCGAGCGGCACGCTCGATCCGAGCTTCGGCGTCGACGGCCGCAGGACGATCCTGGGAGGCGGCAGCGCCGGCGCCGTGCTGGTGCAGCCGGACCGCAAGATCGTCGTCGCGGGCAACGCGAGCGGGAGCCAGGTGATGACCGTCACGCGCCTGAAGCCGGACGGCCTGCTCGACTCGACCTTCGACGGCGACGGCACGGCGACCATCGACTTCGGCTCGCTCGCCGACCTCGCCAACGACGCGCTCCTGCAGCCGGACGGCAAGATCGTCGTCGCCGGCTACAAACAGGACGGCGAGGATGTCGCGGTCGCGCGCCTCAATCCCGACGGATCTCCGGACGCGACGTTCGGCGCCGCCGGGAAGGCGACCGTCGACTTCGGCGTCGCCACGTTCGGCAACGCGGTAGCGCTCCAGAAGAACGGGCGGATCGTCGTCGCCGGCCAGCGGACGGGCGGCGACGACTTCGCGGTGGCGCGCCTGCTGGCCTGACCCGTCTATGGCTGATCCGGCTCGAACGGCAGCGCCTGAGCCAATCCGGCGGAAGCGAAGACGCGCTGCACCGGTTGCGGCCCGGGCAGGATGCGCAGCGGGATCCCGCGCGCCTCCAACTCGGTCGCGAGCCGGACGACGACGCCGAGCCCCAGTGAGTCGATGAACGTCAGCCCGGTCAGGTCGAGCGTGAACGACCGCAGTCCGGGTCGCTCCAAGGCCCGCTCCAGGGCGGGCTCGGTCGTGAACGTCGCCGGCATGTCGAACTCGCCGGCGATGACCGCGGTGACTCCGCCGTCGGACATGGTGACTGTGGGGATCTGGGCGTGCATGAAGCATGACGCCGCCGGCCCGGATGGGCCGGCGGCGCGCGATTGCTGGGCTAGGAGCGGTCCTCGTCGTAGGGCTGGCGGCTGCCGGCCTTGGCGAGACCACGGCTGACCATGTAGCCGACGGTCAGGATCGTCACGTACAGCCAGGCCTGCTTGGCGCCGAAGCTACCGGCGTCGCCCTCGTCGACCATGGCGGCCGCGATCAGGATGCCGGCCAGGACGGCGAGGTACGCGAAGAACTCGGTCGTCTTGAAGGACGCCTTCGTCTCCGTGGCCAGTCGACGCACGTGGTTGTGCTCGGTCTGGCGGGTGTGGTCCATGCCTTCCCCGCGGGCGGGGGTGCGAACAGCGCTCATAGATGGCTCCAGAGGTCTTGCGGATTGATGAGATCTGGGCCGGCGTCGGTCGCCGGATCACGGCGATCGAGTCCTGCCCAGCGATGAGACGAGGAAGCGCGGAGAACACCCGGCGCGTTCCTCGTCAGCCCGGCTACCCATCGTGTCTCGGCGACCAAACACGCGTTCGACGCCACGTCCGACCGCGGACCGGCATACCGGACAGCCTCGGCCGGCCGGAGGCGGTCAGCCCCGCACGGGCAGGGTGAAGTAGAAGCGATTGGCGCCGTCGTCGGCGGCGGTGACGCCGATGTGGCCGCCGTGGCGCTCGACGATGTGCCGGCAGATCGTGAGCCCGAGGCCGGCTCCGACCGCGCGGCGCTCGCCGCGGCCGCGGTGATAGCGCTCGAAGATTCGCTCGCGATCCGCCGCCGGGATCGTCGGGCCCCCGCTCTGGACGGAGATCCGCCAGCAGTCCTCGTCTCGCGTGGCGTCCACGATGATCCTGCCGTGCTCACGCGGTCCGTAGCGGAGGGCGTTGAGGAGCAGGTTCGTGAAGACCGCGCTGATCAACGGCTCCTCGACCGAGACCTCCGGCAGCCGGGTGCCATGCACCACGGCATCACGGACCTCGATCTCCGGCGCCAGCAGCGTGAGGCTCTCGTCCAGCACGAGGTTGAGGTCGACGCGCTGGACGCGCAACGGCCGGCCGCGCGAGCGCGCGTCGTGGAGGAGCGTCTCGACCAGCAGCCGCGTGCGCGCCGCCGCGCGCCGCAGGGCGTCGAGGTCGCGACGCGCGCCGGCGTGGATGTCCTCGTCGAGACCGTCCGCGACCGTCGTGGCGTAGGCGTCGGCCAGCACGAGCGGTGCGAGCATCTCGTGCGCCGCGACGGCCGCGAACGCCTCGACGTCCGCCTTCTCGCCCTCGAGCTCGGCGATCCGGAGGTGGAGGCGGTCGATCTCGGCCTGCATCGGGCGCATCGTGCTGCCTTGAACGCGCGACGCCCGCGGTTCTTGCGGCATTTCGCCGCAGCCCGCGCGCCGCCGTCTCGCGGCGGCGCGCGGGCTGGTCAGCGGATCACTGCTGGCTGGAGCCGCTGCTCGCGGGGGGCGTCGTGGACGACGAACCGCCCTGGGACTTCCACTGCTGCTCCTGGGCCTCGCGCTGCGCGCTCTCGCCCTTCTCGTGGGCAGGGTCCTCGTTGGGCACGAAGTGGCCGCCCGCCTCGCCGCCGCGCTCTCCGCGGCCGCCGGGCGGCAGCTGCCCGGAGTCCTCGGCCTTCTCGCGCGCCGCCGACTCGCCCTTCTCGTGCGTCGCGTCCTCGTTCGACTTGAACGTGCCCGTGGACTGGGCGGAGCTCGACTTGCTCTTGGTCGCCGCGCCGGCGGACAGCAACGTCCCGCTCAGCGCGCCTCCCACGATCAGGCAGGCGGCCGTCAGCACGTACAGCAGCTTCTTCTTCATCTGACTCCTTCCGGGTGTGACCGAACCGAGGCTCGCATCAAATCGGGCGAGCCTGCGAAAGGGCTGAGAATCCGGTGGGAGTTGCGCCTAGAGGCCGACGTGGTTCGGGTTGATGAGCGGCCTCGGATCGTCGCGGGGCGGCTCGGCATCGCCACGCTCCTCGGTGGCGCGGGGCTCAGGCCGCGGCGCGAGGCCCGGGAGCTTGAGCTTGAACATGAGGCCGTCGCTCGTGGTCAGCTCCGGGGGCTTGGGGTCGAGCGGCTCGCCGGGGATCGGGGTCATTGACGCAGACTACTCCGGCTGTTTGGCGGTCGTCCCGAACTCACAGCGGATGCGGGAGCGACCGTCCTCGATCGCGACACGGTCGGCCAGGAGGTACACGAGGTTGAGGCCGATGCCGCCGTCCTCCGCGGGCACCCGGCGTCGCGGACGTCCTTCCCCCTCGTCGCTGACCACGAGCACGAGCAGGTCGGGCGCCACGCTCACACAGACCTCGATCGGTGGGGCGCCGAAGCGGACCGCGTTGACCACGAGCTCCGTGACGGTGATCAGGGCGGCCTCCTGCACCTTGGCCGGCAGGTCCGGAAGCCAGCCGCGGAGCGCCCGTCGCGCGGCCGCAGGAGCGTCTGCGTCCTGCTCCAGCGCGATGCAACGGTATCCGGAGTCGCTCTCGGGTGGCATGACGCCCGAGTACCCCTTGCCCCGATCACGGAACTGGACGTTTTGCCGGTTTCGGCGCACCGCGCGCTCGCGCGATCCCCCCCAAACGTCGTAACCGAGTGGCGCGGGTGCTTGCGGTCCAGCGACGCCTCTCCTAGCTTCGCGCCTCGCTGTCGCAGCGGTCTCGGTCGCCGGCGGCGTCTCTCCCTCCCCTCCCCAGGAAGGCTTGGTCATGGCTGTCACGAGCATCGCGCCCGTCGCCGACGCGACCCTCGACGCGCACGAGCTGGCCCGGATGGACGCGTACTGGCGGGCCGCCAACTACCTGTCCGTCGGTCAGATCTACCTGAAGGGCAACCCGCTGCTCCTCGAGCCATTGGCGCTCGAGCACGTCAAGCCGCGGCTGCTGGGGCACTGGGGCACGACGCCCGGGCTGAACTTCATCTACGTCCACCTCAATCGCGCGATCCGGCGCCGCGATCTCGACGTGATCTACATCACCGGGCCGGGACACGGCGGGCCGGGCCTGGTCGCCAACACCTACCTCGAGGGCACCTACAGCGAGATCTATCCCGACGTGTCGGAGGACGCCGAGGGCATGCGGCGGCTGTTCAAGCAGTTCTCGTTCCCCGGCGGCGTGCCGAGCCACGTGGCGGCCGAGGTGCCCGGGTCGATCCACGAGGGCGGCGAGCTCGGCTACTCGCTCTCGCACGCGTTCGGCGCGGTGTTCGACAACCCCGACCTGGTCGCCGCGTGCGTGATCGGCGACGGCGAGGCCGAGACCGGCCCGCTGGCGGCGAGCTGGCACTCCAACAAGTTCCTGGACCCGGTCGGCGACGGCGCGGTGCTGCCGATCCTGCACCTGAACGGCTACAAGATCTCCAACCCGTCCGTGCTGGCGCGGATCGAGCCGGAGGAGCTCGAGAGCCTCCTGCTCGGCTACGGCTGGAAGCCGTACTTCGTCGAGGGCTCCGACCCGGAGCTCGTCCACCGGCAGATGGCCGAGACGCTCGACGTGGCGCTGGACGAGATCGCCGAGATCCAGGCCGAGGCGCGCGCGAGCGGTCGGTCGCACCGGCCGCGCTGGCCGATGATCGTGCTGCGCACGCCGAAGGGGTGGACCGGGCCGAAGGAGGTCGACGGGCTCAAGACCGAGGACCACGCGCGCTCGCACCAGGTGCCGCTGTCCGCGCTCGCGAGCCGCCCCGATCACCTCGAGGCGCTCGAGGCGTGGATGCGCGGCTACCGGCCCGAGGAGCTCTTCGATGCCGACGGGCGGCTCGTTCCCGAGCTGCGTGCGCTCGCCCCGGAGGGCGACAAGCGGATGGGCGCGAACCCGCACGCCAACGGCGGGAAGCTGCTGCGGAGCCTGCGGATGCCGGACTTCCGCGACTTCGCGGTCGACGTCCCCGCGCCGGGCGCGACGACCGGGGAGGCCACGCGCGTGCTGGGCGACTTCCTCGGCGAGGTCATGCGGCGCAATCTCGCCGAGCGGAACTTCCGTATGTTCGCGCCGGACGAGAACGCGTCCAACCGCCTGCAGGCCCTGTACGACACGACGGGCAAGACCTGGCTCGGGCGCGAGCTGCCGGACGACGAGGACCTCGCGGCCGACGGGCGCGTGATGGAGATCCTCTCCGAGCACACGTGCCAGGGCTGGCTGGAGGGCTACCTGCTGACCGGCCGGCACGGGCTGTTCTCGTGCTACGAGGCGTTCATCCACATCATCGACTCGATGTTCAACCAGCACGCGAAGTGGCTGAAGACCACGCGCGAGCTCGGCTGGCGCTCGCCGATCGCGTCGCTGAACTACCTCCTGACCTCGCATGTCTGGCGCCAGGACCACAACGGCTTCTCTCACCAGGACCCGGGCTTCATCGACCACGTCGTCAACAAGAAGGCCGACATCGTGCGCGTGTGGCTGCCGCCGGACGCCAACACGCTGCTGGCGGTCGCCGACCAGTGCCTGCGCAGCCGCGACCTCGTCAACGTGATCGTCGCGGGCAAGCAGCCGGCGCCGCAGTTCCTCGACATGGACGCCGCGATCCGCCACTGCACCAAGGGCGTCGGGATCTGGGACTGGGCGAGCAACGACCAGGACGCCGAGCCCGACGTGGTGATGGCGTGCGCCGGCGACGTGCCGACGCTCGAGACGCTGGCCGCGGTCGACATCCTGCGCCGGCGGGTGCCGGACCTGCGGGTGCGCGTCGTCAACGTCGTCGACCTGATGACGCTGCAGCCCGAGTCCGAGCACCCGCACGGCCTCTCGGACCGCGAGTTCGACGCGATCTTCACGCCGGACAAGCCGATCGTGTTCGCCTACCACGGCTACCCGTGGCTGATCCACCGGCTGACGTACCGGCGCACGAACCACGCGAACCTGCACGTCCGCGGCTACAAGGAGGAGGGCACGACCACGACGCCGTTCGACATGTGCGTGCTGAACGAGATCGACCGCTACAGCCTCGTCTGCGACGCGCTCGACCGTGCGCCGCGCCTCGGGCACGGCGCGATCTACGTCCGGCATGCGATGCGCGACAAGCACATCGAGCACACCCAGTACGTGCACGAGCACGGCATCGACATGCCCGAGGTCCTGGAGTGGACATGGCCGTCGGCGGACCGGTGAGGGCGCTCGCGCTCAACGCCGGGTCGAGCACGCTGAAGGCCGCGCTCTACGAGGTCGAGCCGGATGCCGCGCTCGCCGCGCCGGCCGACGTCGTCTGGCAGGGCCAGGTCGGCTGGGACCCGGGCGACGGCCGCGCGGCGGCGCGGGAGATGCTGCAGACGCTGCCGCTCGACTCGCCGTCCGACATCGCCGTCGTGGGCCACCGGATCGTCCACGGCGGCGAGCGCTTTCATCAGCCGACCCGGCTGACCGACGAGGTCAGGTCGGCGGTGCGGGCGATGACGGCGTCCGCGCCGCTGCACAACGCGGCGGGGCTCGAGGGCATCGCGGCGGCCGAGGCGCTGTTCGGGGACGCGGCGGAGCAGGTCGCGGTGTTCGACACCGCGTTCCACGCCGGGCTCACGCCCGCCGCGTACGCGTACGCCGGCCCGCACGAGTGGCTCGCGCGCGGCCTGCGCCGCTACGGCTTCCACGGCATCAACCACGAATACGCGGCGCACCGCGCCGCGTGGCTGCTCGGCCGGCCGCTCGACGAGCTGCGGCTGATCACCTGCCATCTCGGCTCGGGGTGCTCGCTGGCGGCGATCCGCGACGGCCACAGCGTCGATACGACGATGGGCTTCACACCGCTCGAGGGGGTGGTCATGGGCACGCGCTCGGGAACGCTCGACCCTGGGCTGATCCTGCACCTGCTGCGCGAGGAGGGCGCCTCGGTCGACGGGCTCGACCAGGTCCTCAACCATGGCTCGGGCCTGCGGGGGCTCTCGGGTCGCTCCGGGGATCTGCGCGAGGTGCTCGCGGCCCGCGACGGCGGCGACGAGCGTGCGCGTCTCGCGTTCGACGTCTATGTCCACCGCCTGCGCTCGCACCTCGGCGCCATGCTCGGCTCGCTCGGAGGCCTCGACGCCGTGGTCTTCACCGCCGGGGTCGGCGAGCACGCCGCCGAGGTCCGCGAGGAGGCGCTGCGGCCGTTCGGATGCCTCGGCCTGCAGCTCGACGACGACGCGAACGCCGGGGCGCAGCCCGACTGCGACGTCAGCGCCGACGGCTCAGCGGTCCACGTCATGGTGATCCGCGCGCACGAGGAATGGGCGATCGCCCGTGCCGCGGTCCAGCTGGTCACCGAGGCCGTTCCGGCACTGAGCGCCGCCGCCCGGTAGCCGGCGCTCCGTAGGATCGGGCCGTGGCTCTGATCCTGCTCGCGGAGGACGACGACGGCATTCGCGTGCCGCTCGCGCACGCCCTCGAGCGCGAGGGCTACGACGTGGACGCCGTGGCCACGGGCACGGACGCGATCGCGTCGGGCGTCGAGGGCGACCATGACCTGCTGATCCTCGACATCGGGCTGCCCGGCGTCGACGGGCTCGAGGTCTGCCAGCGCGTCCGCGAGGGCCGGCCGGCGGTTCCGATCGTCTTCCTCACCGCCCAGGACGGCGAGCTGGACGCCGTCGGCGGCCTCGACGCCGGCGCGGACGACTACATCACCAAGCCCTTCCGGCTCGCCGAGCTGCTGGCCCGCGTCCGCTCGCAGCTGCGCCGGGCGACCGCCGAGCGGTTCCAGGCCGCGGGCGTCAGCGTGGACGTCGCGTCGCGCCGGGCCACGCAGGGGGAAACGGAGCTCGAGCTCTCGCCGAAGGAGTTCGACCTGCTCGCGCTGCTGGTGCGCGAGGCCGGTCGCGTCGTGACCCGCGAGCGCATCATGGCCGAGGTGTGGGACGAGAACTGGTTCGGGTCCACCAAGACGCTCGACATGCACGTCTCCTGGCTGCGGCGCAAGCTCGGCGACGACGCCGAGGATCCTCGCCTGCTGATCACGGTCCGCGGCGTCGGACTCCGGTTCGAGCCCTGACGGGGGACGATGCGCCGCCGCCTCATCCTCTCGACGGCGCTGATCGCCCTCGCCGCGGTGATCGTGCTCGGCGTCCCGCTCGGCGCCGTCGACGCGGCCCGCCTGCGCCAGGACTCGACGAGCCGGCTGGAGCACGAGGCCGACGCCGTCGCGGGCGCGATCGACGACCGGCTCGAACGGCACCAGCCGGTCAGCCCGGCGCTGCTGCGCCGCTTCATCCTGGGCGGGCACCACATCACGGTCACGACGCGCAGCGGGCGGCAGATCACGACCGGCCGGCCGATCGGCGAGTCGCTGCGGGTGCACGCCGGGGCCGCGCTCGGCGCGTCGGTGATCGCCGAGGCGCCGATCGGGGAGCTCAACGCGCGCGTGCGGCGGGCGTGGCTCCTGATCGCGGCCCTCAGCCTCGGCGGCGTCCTGATCGCGGTCGCGCTCGCGGCCTTGCAGGCGCGCAGGCTCGCGCGGCCGCTGGAGGCGATCGCGCGCCGCTCGGCGCAGCTGGGCGACGGCGACTTCTCGATCCGCGCCGGGCACTTCGGCGTGCCCGAGATCGACGCCATCGCGCAGGGCCTCGACACGAGCGCCGGCCGGATCGCGGAGCTCGTGGCGCGCGAGCGGGAGTTCTCGGCCAACGTCTCGCATCAGCTCAGGACGCCGCTGACCGCGCTGCGGCTGCGCCTCGAAGGCGCGGGCGGCGCCCGCGAGGACGGGGCGCGGGCGCGCGAGCTCGAGGCGGCGCTGGGCGAGACCGACCGGCTCGAGGCGACAATCGCCGACCTTCTCGCCCACGCGCGTCAGGCGAGCGTGGGCAACGCCGTCACCGTCAATCTCGGGACCGTGGCGTACGAGCACGCGGCGCGCTGGAAGCCGGTCTTCGTCGAGTCGCGGCGCACGCTCGAGGTGGCCGCTGAGAAGAACGTGCTGGTGCGCGCCTCGCGCGGCACGGTCGGCCAGGTCCTGGACGTCCTGCTCGACAACGCGCTGCGCCACGGCAGCGGCCCGGCGCGCATCGAGGTGGCCGCCGAGGGTCGCGTGGCCCGCATCACCGTCGCCGACGCCGGGCGGGGCGTGTCGGCCGAGGACCGCGACCGCCTCTTCGAGCGAGGAGCGTCGCGCGCGGGCGGCACCGGGATCGGGCTGCATCTCGCGCGGACGCTGGCGCAGGCGGACAACGGCAGCCTGCGGGTGCTCCAGGGCGAGCCGACGCGCTTCGAGCTGCGCCTGCCGCGGCTCCCGCAGTAGCTCAGGCGGCGGCCCGGAGCGTGAGCGCGAGCTTCGGGCACGCGTCGGCGGCGCGGCGCGCGTGGACGAGCAGCTCCTCGGGGATCGGCCCGCGATCGACGATGGGGTAGCCCCATTCGTCGAGCTCGATCCACTCGGGGAAGAGCTCCGCGCAGAGGCCGTGCCCGCTGCAGGCGATCGGGTCGACGCGCAGGTACGCGGTCACGCCGCAACGCTCCACCGGCTGCGATTGAAGGACAGCGTCGGGCTCCGGCGGCAGGCGAGGCAGGGGCCCTCGCGCTCGTGGTCGGCGAGCTCGGAGGCGAACACGCGGAGCCCGCTCTCGAGGAGGCGGACGGTGCCGTCGGGCAGGTGGCAGGCGCCGCGGCCGAGGAGGTCGCGGCTCCAGCGCTCGAGCCGCCGGCGCGCGTCGCCCGGCGCCCGCCCGGCCACCAGCGCCGCGAGCAGGTCCGCCAGCGCCGGCATGCCGTTGCGGCAGGGCCCGCACTGGCCCGCGCTCTGCTCGGCGAGATAGCCGACGGTCCGGGCCAGCTCCTGCGCCGGGCACGCCGAGCGTCCGAGCGCGACGACCACGCCGGCGCCGAGGCGGCCCCCGTGCCGCGCGAGCCCGATGTCGTCGAGCGTGGTCGCCTCGATCTCCTCGCCCGCGATCCAGACGCCGTGACAGCCGCCGACGAGGACCGCCCGCAACGGCTCGAGCGCACCGTCCAGGACCGACGCAAGCGGCGCTCCGCACGCGATCTCCCGGACCCCGGGCCAGGCGATCGCACCGGACACCGTGACCAGGGCGGAGCCGGGGTGGGCGTGCGTCCCCGCCTCCCGGAACCACTCCGGGCCGTGGCGCGCGATCAGCGCGAGGTGGGCGAGCGTCTCGGGGTTCTGGACGAGCGTCGGGCGCCGCCGCAGGCCGCGCTCGGAGGGGTGAGGGGGGACGACGGTCGGCTTGAGCGGGCCGCCGTCGAGGTGCGCGATCAGCGCGCTCTCCTCGCCCGCGAGGTAGGCGACCGGCACGTCCACCAGCTTCACCCGGCGGTTCGCCGCCCGCTCACCGATCGCCTGCCGCATCGCGTCGCGCGTCGCCCCCGCGTCGTCGGGAACGGCGATCACCACCGAGCGCGCGCCGACGGCGGCCGCGGCGGCCATGGCTCCGTCGAGCACGAGGTGCGGCGCCGACTGCAGGAGCACGGCGTCCTTGGCGCTCATCGGCTCGCCCTCGGCGGCATTGACGAGGAGCGCTCGCGGCCCGCGCCGGCGCGCCACGCTGCGGAGCTTCACGGCCGCCGGGAACGACGCCCCGCCGCGGCCGCGCAGCCCGGCGCGCTCCACCGTCTCGATCAGATGCGGGTCACCCGGCGGGCTCGGCCCGTGCAGCTCCAGGTGCTCCGCCAGCGAGAGCGGGCGATCCTCGTGAGCGCCGGCCAGCAGGCGGGGCAGCGTCATGCGCCCACCGGCGTGCCCCGGACCTGCCCGGCGACGCTGCCGCCGCTCAGCGTCAGCTCGACGGTGAGGCGGACGGCGTGGCCGTCCGGCGAGCCGACGAGCGCCGAGAGGACGTTGTCGCGCAGGGTCTCGATGCGGCCGCTGTAGCGCGCCGGGTCGTGGGGAGGACCGAGCGTGACCGCGCTGCGCTGCATCTGCAGCCCACCGCCGGGGAGCGCCTGCCCTCCGAGCCGGAGGCGCAGGACGCCGCGGGGACCGCCCTCCAGTCGCATGCGGAGATCGGCGACGCCGAGGCCGCCCGCGCTGGTCCCGTTGTTCACGCGGCCGGCCAGGGTCGCGGAGAACGGGCGGGCCAGCGCGTCGGGCACGGTCTTGCGCGCGGCGGGCACGCTGCGCGCGGGGGGAGCGAACGCCGCCAGGACGTGTGCGGGCGTCCCGGCGCGGCGCGCCCAGCCCCGCGCCAGCGGCCCCTGCGGCAGCCAGATCCCGAGGGCGAGAGCCGCGAGCGTCGCGACGGCGCCGGCGCCGATCCGCACCTCCTGGGGCGTCCCCGGGGCCGCAAGCCGCGCGGCGACCGAGACCCCGACGGCGCCCACGCACGCGAGGGTGAGCGCGAGCATCCACGTCGTCTTGGTGTCCGAGCCCGCGCCGATCCCGTGCACCAGCGCGACCGGCCAGCACGCGTAGGCAAACCAGTGCACGCCGCGCCAGACGCGGTAGCCGAGCCGGCGGCGGACGAGGCTCGTCAGCACCAGCGCCACCAGCAGGTCGGAGGCGATGGTCCCCAGGCCCATCCACAGGGGGCGATAGTCGGTCTCGAAGGGGACGACCGCGTTGAGGGCGCCGATGGGGGGGAACGGGTCCAGCAGCGTCGTGCCGATGTGGACCGCGAGCAGGGCGACGGCGAGCAGCGACACCGTGCGGTGCATCGCCGCGATCGCGAAGCGAGGGGCGCCCGCCGGCCGCCACGCCCGCAGCTCGCCGACGCCGAGGACGACGGAGACGGTCAGCAGCACGAGCGCGATCGCGCCGGTGCCGCGCGTGGCGTACCAGAGCGCCGACGGGCCGTGGGCGGCGGCGATCATGCCGCCTCGCGCTCCCTGGGCCAGCCGGCGAGTGCGAGCGTCGCGCCCTCGTGATCGACGAGCCGGGCCGGGAGGCCGCGCGCCTCGAGCCAGCCCGGCGCGTCGTCGCCGAGCACGATCGCGGCGGTGCTGGCGATGTTGGCGTCCACGCAAGCGGCCGCCACGACGCTGACGGTGCGCCACGGCGAGTCGGCCGGCAGACCGGTCCGCGGATCGATGATGTGATGCGCGTCCGGGCCCCAGCGCCGCACGGTCGTGCTCGAGGTGGCGACGCCCCCGGCGCTGATCGCGAGCGTCTGGCCCGGCGCGTCCGGCGGTGCCTGGTGGTCATCGGCGACGCGCACGGCCCAGCCGCCCGCGGGCGGCGGGCCGGCCACGGCGATGTCGCCGCCGAGGTTGACCAGCACGCCCACGCCCGGAGCGGCGGCGGCCGCCGCGGTCGCCGCGCGGTCGGCCGCGAGCGCCTTCGCCGTCGCGCCGAGGTCGAGGCGGACGCCTCGGGGGATCCGGACCTCATTCCGGCCCGGGTCGACGGAGACCGCCTGCCAACCCTCGACCCGCGTGGCGACGAGACGGCTGCGGGCGTGCGCCAGCGTCGCGAAGTCACGGTCGTAGCCGGCGAGGATCAGCGCGCGCCCGATCGTCGGATCGACGATCCCGTCGGTGAGGACGGCCGCCCGCAGCGCGACCGCGATCGCGTCGAGCAGCAGCGCGCCGACGCGCACGGGCCGGCCGGCCCCGGCGTTGAGGCGCGAGAGGTCGGAGTCGGAGCGGAAGCGGCTGCAGGCGAGATCGACGGCGGCGAGCTCGGCCTCGACCGCCGCCCGCGCGGCGGCCAGCGCGCCCCGGTCGGAGACGACGATGGCTGCGCTGGTGCCGAGCGCGCGCCATCGCGCCGTGCCGGGCTCGCTCACGATCCCCCCGACGTCTCCGGCTGTGGCTGGGGCTGGGGAGGCGCTTCCGTCGGCGCGGCGGCCGGCGGCCTGAGCGGCGCGGGCGCGCCCGCGATCGCGGGCACGTGCTGGGCCCGGGGCACGCGCACGCGGGCCGCGGCGCGAGGGCTCGCCACCGCCGCCCTGACCCTCCCGTCGTGGCCCTTGAAGGCATGCGCGGCCACTACCGACAGCCCGGCCGAGAGGGCGGCCGTCGCCGCCGCCACGCTCCAGGCCAGGACGCGGACACGCCGGACGGCGCGGTCGCGACCGGCGGGGCTGGGGGAGGAGGGCTCCGGCATCACGGCGACATCATGGGCAGGCGTCGGTCAAGGCACGGCAAAGGCGGCCGCAGCCTCCCGCGGCCGGTCGTCGCGCCGGTGTCGCTCCCCGTGCCAGCCGGTGATGAGCGACAGCACGGCGAGCGCCAGCGCGAGGCCGCCCCCGATCGACCCGATCAGCAGCCCGAGCCGCAGCTCCGACCCCGGGACCCGGCGCCGGCTCGAGCGCGTCCAGTCGCCTCCTAACGACCGCGCCGTCTGCGGCAGGTGCGCGAGGAAGTGCACCGCGAAGAACGCGCCCCAGACGATGAAGCTCAGCTTGTGCAGGTTGAACACGAGGTCCGAGCGGCGCCCGGACAGCAGCAGCACCACGCCCGTCGCGAAGATCGTGAGCGTGGTGATCACGAGGAGCGGAGCGAGCACGCGCAGCAGCAGCCGCGGCGGTCCCTTCTCGCGGTAGACGCGTGCGCCCGTGTAGTAGCGGGCGAAGCGGTAGCCGGTGCTGCCGAGCTTGAGCAGCACGGGGCCGATCAGCGTCATCCCGATGAACATGTGCGCGCTCAGGAGGTCGCCGATCAGCACGATCGTCACGCCTTCGGCGACGAGCAGCAGAATGAGCACGACCGCCGTCGCGCTCGTGAGGATCTCGTTGCCCTCCGTGCCACCGAGGCGCTCCACCCGAGTGCTCATCACGGTGGAGGATGAGCGGTCGGCGGTCAACGGAAGGCAAAGGCGTGCAGTTTCTTTGCCGAATCGTTACCTGTCGCTCCCTAGCTTGCCCCGCCGTGCCGCATCTCTCCGAGCTCCACGGAGCGGCCACGCACCTGGCCGTGGTCGCGATCCCGCTCTACGTCATCGTGCTCCTGTGCCGGCGCGCCGGCATCGGTCGGGCGACGCTCGACACCGCCGAGCCGTGGGTCGTCGGCGCCGCCGTCGCGGGCACGGTGCTCGCGGGCGTCACCGGCCTGCTCGTCTGGGGTCAGGCGCAGACACAGCTCCGCGACGGGCAGTTCGCCCTCGGCACGGCCCACTTCTGGCTCGGGATCGCGGTCACGGTGATCGTCTTCGCCGTCGCGGGCTGGCGGTTCCGGCGCGTGCAGCAGGACCGGCACACGCACGGGCACGTCCTGCTCGCCGGTGGTCTGCTGGCCCTCGCCGCGGTCCTCGCTCAGGGCTATCTGGGCGGCCGCATGACCTACGACCAGGGCGTCGGGATCGACAGCGGCGGCCAGTTCGCACAGACCGCGACCGGCGCTCGGGAGCTCGACGTCGCGCTCGCGCGGGGCGGCGACCCGGCCGCCGCGGGCCGCAAGGCGTTCGCGCGCGGCGGGCTCGGCTGCGCGAGCTGCCACGGCGACCAGGCCGAGGGCCTCCGCGGCCCGAGCCTCGCCGGAGGCGCCGCGCTCGACGACTTCCGCCGCGTCCACCGGACCGGCCTGTTCCCGCCCGCGGTCGTCAGCGACCGCGACTTCGCCGCCGTCAACGCATGGCTGAAGACGTTGCGGCGGCGCGGCTGAGGTCAGCCGGCCGCGGTGGGCGCGTCGAGGATGTCGCGCACGGCGCGCGGCAGCGAGCTTGCGTCGAATGGCTTCTGGAGGAACGCGCTGCCGTGGGGGAGGGTGGCGTGGGTGCCGATGGTCTCCGCGGTGTAGCCCGACATGAACACGACGCTCGCGGCGGGTTGCACCACGCGGAGGCGCTCGGCGAGCTCGGGGCCCGGCATGTCGGGCATGATCACGTCGGACACGAGCACGTCGATGGGGCCAGGGTGGGCGGAGGCGAGCGCGAGCGCCTCCGAGGGTCGTCCGGCGGCCAGCACCGTGTAGCCGTCCTCGGTCAGGATCATCTCGGCCAGGCGTCGCAGCGTCGGCTCGTCCTCGCACAGCAGCACCGTCTCGGTGCCGCGTGCGTGCTCGCGCTCGTGCTCGCGTCGCGCGGGCGCGCGCGCGGAACCTGCCGGCGCAGCGGGGAGATAGACCTTGAACGTCGAGCCGAGGTCCGGCTCGGAGGAGACCTCGACGCGTCCCCCGGACTGGGCGACGACCCCGTAGACGGTCGCAAGCCCCAGGCCCGTGCCTTGACCGACCTCCTTGGTGGTGAAGAACGGCTCGAAGATGCGCGCCACGGTGGCGGCCTCCATGCCCGATCCGGTGTCGGTGACGATCAGGCACGCCTCCGTGCCGACCCTCTGAGTCTCGAGCGTCAGCGCGCCGCCCGTCGGCATCGCATCGCGCGCGTTGACCACGAGGTTGATGATCACCTGCTCGAGCTGGCTGCGGTCGGCCAGCACGAGCGGAACGTCGTCGTGAGCGAGCGACACGATCTCGATGTCCGCGCGGATCAGGCGGACGAGCAGAGGCATCACGGCCGTGGTGACCTCGTCGAGGTCCAGCAGCTCGGGGTTGAGCCGCTGGCGGCGCGAGAACGCGAGGAGCTGCCGGGTGAGCTGCGCGGCGCGGTCGGCCGCATGGAGGATCTCGACCAGCTCCTCGTGACCGGGGCCGACGCCGATCCGCTGCTGCGCCACCTGCCCGTAGCCGCCGATCACGGTCAGCAGGTTGTTGAAGTCGTGCGCGACCCCGCCGGCGAGCTGCCCGATCGCCTCCATCTTGTGCGTCTGGCGGACCTGCTCCTCCAGCCGCCGGCGTTCGCTGACGTCCTCGACCAGCGCGAGCCAGTAGAGGAGCCGCCCGTCCGGGTCACCCACCGGCGAGGCGGTCACGCGCGCGTGCAACTCGCTGCCGTCCCGCCTCAGGTAGGTGTACTCGACCTCGACATCACCCACGTCGGCGTTCAGCTGCGGGACGGTCGGACCGGCGTCCGAGCCAGGGGCGGTGATGGCGGACACGGGCATGCCGATGAGCTCTTCGACCGTGTACCCGAGCATCGTGGCGTAGGCGCGGTTGCACTCCAGCAGCACGCCGTGCGGATCGCGGGCGACGATCCCGACGCTGCTGGAGTCGAACATCGCCCGCAGCCGCTGCTCGCTCATCGCCAGCGCGCGGGACGACGCCCGCGCCTCGCGATAGAGCCGCGCGTTGTCGATCGCCACTCCCGCCCGTGCCGCCAGCTCCTCCAGGAACGCCTGGTCGGCGAGCGTGTAGGCGGCCGCGCCCGGCTCCGTCCGGGCGATGTTGATCGTGCCGGTCACCGCTCCCCGCGCCCGCAGCGGACACGAGACGAGGCTGGTGACCCGGAGCGGGTCACCCAGCTCGCGGTGCTCTGGCGACACCAGTTGCGGCGAGGCGTCTGCTGCGAGCTCTGGCAGGAAGAGCGTCACTCCCTCTCGCACGACGCTGGTGGCGATCGGCTCGCGATCGACGTGGCGGCGGCTGCTGGTAAGCCGGATCACGGCGTCGCGCTGGGCGGGCTCGTGGGCCTGTACCGCGACGTTCTCGAGCGTCACCCCGTCGTCGGAGAGGAGCCAGATCGCACATACGTCCCCGATCTGCTCGGCGACTCGCTCCGCGGTGAGCTGCAGCGTGCGATCGAGGTCGTCGACCGACGCGTTCACCGTCAGCGAGAACTCGGTCAACAGCAGCGCGCGGCCGTCCTCGCTTCGTCGAGCCTCGCGCTCGGCGTCGAGCACGGCCTCCAGCGCGGCGAGGCGCATCTCGGCAGTGCCGGCCATCAGCCGGCCCCGACGGTGGAGCCGTCTCGCCCGAGGACCGCGAGGAAGGCGTCGAGGACGGCCGGATCGAACGCGCCGCCGCGGCCTGCCACGAGGATCTCGGTCGCTTCGGCGCGCGGCAGTCGTGCCCGGTAGGCGCGATCGCGGGTGAGCGCGTCGTAGACGTCGGCGACCGACGCGATGCGGCCGGGAAGCGGGATCTGCTCGCCGCTCAGATGTTGCGGATACCCCTCGCCGTCGAAGCGCTCGTGGTGCGTCCAGGCGATCCGGGCGGCGAGCTGGAGCAGCTCGGAGCTCGAGCCGGCCAGGATGCGGTACCCGATCTCGGAGTGGAGCTGCATGGCGGTGCGCTCGGTGTCGGTGAGCGGGCCGGGCTTGAGCAGGATGCCGTCGGACACGCCGACCTTGCCGACGTCGTGCATGGGACTGGCGAGCCGGAGCATGTCGCACTGCTCGCGCGGGAGCTCGAGCTCTCGCGCGATGTGCCAGCAGTGCTCGCTCATGTGCGCGATGTGCGCGGCGGTGTCGAGGTCGTGCGCCTCGACGGCGATGCACAGTCGCTGGATGATCTCCTCGCCCGGGTCGCTCGAGGGTGCCGCGGCCGCCCGCTGGTATCGCAACGCCCCGAGCACGGCGATGAGGACGTCGTTGGGCGTGAACGGCTTCACGACGTAGCCATACGCGCCGCTCCGCATCGCGCGGTCGGCCAGCGCGACATCGTCGATCCCGCTGACCACGACGGCGGCCATGTGCGCATACCGTCCGATCACGGCTTCGACGAGGTCGAGCCCGGACTCGCCGGGCATGGTGACGTCGCACAGGATGAGGTCGTACGGCGCGCGCGCGAGTGCGTCACGCGCTGCGGCAGCGTCGTCGGCGAGCGTGCAGCGGTAGCCCTCGTGCCCGAGGATCGATGCGAGCAGGCGCCGCACCTGATCGTCGTCATCGACGATCAGGATGCGCTCGCGGACGGGGCCGATCTCGGCGTGGCTGGTGGGACTGGTCTGCATGTCGCGACCCTCCCGAGCGCGGATCACCCGCCGAGCCCTGTCAGGCAACGGATCCCCGCCGCGGTTGCGCGAAGTCGCTTCAGCGGTAAAGAATCCTGATCGGTCCACACTACTCCCCTTGCGGGCAGGTTGGTGCGAACGTCAGGCAGCTTCGCTGAGCGCGGCGATCTCGGCGAGGTCCCTCAAGGCGGTGCGCAGGATCCGTGAGACGTGCATCTGTGAGCATCCGACACGCTCGCCGATCTCGGCTTGCGTGAGGTCTTCGCGGATGCGCAGGTGGAGCACGAGCCGATCGCGCTCGGAGAGTGAGCCGAAGAGGACGTCGAGCGTGGCGGTCGTCTCGGCGGCGGCGAACCCGGCATCCTCATATCCGAGCTGTTCTCCCAGCGTGCCCGCGTCGCCATCCGCCGCGTGCAGGGGTCGGTCGAAGGATTCGCTGGCCCGGGCGTGTGACGCTTCCGAGGCGTCGATGATGTCTTCAACCGTGCAGCCGATCCGCGTGGCCAGCTCGCGTGCGGTGGGGTTGCGTCCGAAGTCGCTGGTGAGCTGCTCGCGCTCGCGCTCGATGCGGATCGTGCGTTCCTGCAGGTCGCGTGGCACGCGCACGCTCCAGGTGGCGTCGCGGAAGTAGCGCCGGATCTCGCCCTGCATCGTGGGCACCGCGAACGAGCTGAAGGCGGCGCCGTGATCGGGGTCGTAGCGGTCCAGCGCCTTCACCAGGCCCATCGCCGCGATCTGCTTGAGGTCGTCGAGCGGCACCCGGCCGCCGCGGTCGAAGCGCCGCGCGATCGAGTCGGCGAGCGGCAGGTAGGCACGGATCAGCCGTTCGCGAGCCTCACCGTCGTGGTGATCGGCGTAGGCGCGGAAATCCGCCCGCTCACGCGGGCGATCAGTCGTGGTGAGCGAACGTCGCACGGTAATCCGCGCGTTACCCGGCGGGCGTCGCCTGTCAGACTCGATACAAGTGATGAATTTCGTGGCCGCTGCGGCGACGCCCGAACTCGATGGGCTCCTGGCACGGTCGCCGATCGCCATGCTGCTCGCCGACGACCAGAGGCGCTACGTCGACGTCAACGAAGCGGCGTGCTCGCTCCTCGGTCTCAGTCGTGCCGAGCTGCTCGAGTCGGGCGTGGACGGGCTCACGCCGCCGGCACTGCGGGGGCGCGTGCCGGCGATGTGGGAGCGGTTCCTGTCCCAAGGCACGATGCAGGGCGTCTACGAGCTCACCGATGCGTCCGGCGGCGTGATTCGCATCACGTTCGTCGCGATCGCGCGCGTATTGCCCGGGCTGCATCTGAGCTGCCTGCTGACCGGGCGGCCGGCGGCCGCCGCCGGCGGGCTCTCACCACGCGAACGCGACGTCGTGAGCCTCGCGGCGCAAGGGCTGACGAGCATCGAGGTCGCCGCCACGCTCTCGCTCTCCAGAGCCACCGTCGAAACGCACTTCCGCAGCGCGGTCAGACGCCTGGGCGCCCGCAACCGAGCGCACGCCATCGCACTGGCGCTCACACGCGGAGAGATCGTCCTGCCGACCGCGCCCGCGTCGCCATGACGCGCTCGAACGCGGCGACCACCGTCGGGTCGAACTGGGTGCCGGCACAGCGGCGCAGCTCGGTGAGAGCGTCGGCCTCGGAGAGCGTCGTTCCGTAGCTGCGCTCGGAGAGCATGGCGTCGAAGGCGTCGGCGACGAGGATGATCCGCGATCCGAGCGGAATGTCCGCGGCGGCCAGCCCGTCCGGGTAGCCCGTCCCGTCCACGCGCTCGTGACTCGAGCGGACGAGCCGGGCGCTGCTCTCAAGCGCGGGGGCGGCGGCGAGGATCCGTTCGCCGATGATCGTGTGGCGGCGGATCAGGGCCCACTCGGTGTCCGACAGCGCGCCGCGCTTCTCGAGGATCGATTCCGGGATGGCCATCTTGCCGATGTCGTGGAGCGCGGCCGCGTGGCGCAGCGCCTCCAGCTCGGCGCCGGTCAGGTCCAGCGCCGCGGCGACCTCGCAGGCGAGCTCGCACACCGCGTTCACGTGCGACGCCAGTGCGGGCGCGCGCTCGGCCACCACCGCCATCAGGACATCAGCCGACTGGAGTGCGGCCGGCGGCCGGCCGGCGTTCTTCTGGCCGTACATCCGCGCGTCGGCGAGCGCGAGCACGGTCGATGCGTCCCGGCCTTCGGCGGGCAGCAGGACGGCGCCGTGGGCAGCCGTGATCGAGAAGCCGTCCCCGCGCGTGGCGAGCGCGGCGGCGCAGTACGCGGAGAACTCCTCGAGGTCCGTGAGGAGCGGCGCGAGCACGCAGAACTCGTCGCCGCCGATGCGGTAGGCGGCGCCGTGCCCGTCGACGGCCGTCGCGAGCGCTGCGCCGAGTTGGTGGAGGAGGATGTCCCCCGCGCCGTGGCCGTAGCTGTCGTTGTAGGTCTTGAAGCCGTTGAGGTCGAGCAGCAGAAGGGCGTGCGGGGTATCCGCCTGCAGGACGCCCGCGAGGTCGATCTCGAGCCTGCGCCGGTTGCTCAGCCCGGTCAGGGGGTCGGTGGCGGCCTCGACGCGGCTGGCTCTGAGCAGCGCGTGGTTCTCGCCCAGGGCGAGCGCCGTCCGCGCGAGCACGAGCCCGAGCGCCGCGACGGCGAGGCCGAGCGCGACGGCGTTGACGTGCAGGGGCACGCCGAGCGCGAGCACGCCCAGCGCGAGCGCCCCGAATCCGACCGGGACGAACAGGCCGCGGTCCGTCGTGACCGGCCGTGTCGCGCGCGCGGCAGGCGCGAGCGAGGTGGCCCACGCGAGGCCCACGATCCCGGTGGCCACGAACGCGTCGGCGACGACCCCGCCGGGCACACCGCCGAAGCCGGTCATGTAGATCAGATCCGCCGTCTCGAGCGCGACGATCGCGGCGCCCAGCGTCCCCCACAGGCGGTCGATCCGCCAGCCCGCGAGGCCGACGGCGCTCACAATCGAGCCGAGCAGCATGAGGTCGCAGACGGGATAGGCGAGGTTCGTCGCCGCCTCCCAGAACGGCGCGCCGGCCGAGCCCTCGACGGCTTCGGACACCGTCACGCACGCGAGCACCGACGCGATCGCGAGGCCGCCCGCGAGCCCGTCCAGGCGCGTCGCCCAGAGGGTCCGGCCGATGCGGCTTCGGATCAGCGCGATCATCGCGACGTACAGGCAGGGGTAGATCGCGAGCCAGAACGGCTCCGAGGCCGAGGGAACGGGCACGGCGTCGAGGTCCGGAGCCAGCGAGTAGATGATGTCGCCGGTGAGGCTGGCGAACAGGCCGGCGCTCAGGGCGCCCCAGGCCAGGCGGTCCGAGCTGCGAGGGATCGCGCTCACCAGGCACCCGACCGCGGCGGCGAGGATGACGCCGTCGTGCATCCAGCGGCCGAAGAAGTCCGCGGTACCCGCGCCCCCGAAGCCGGTCAGCGCATGCGCCCAGATCGCCGCGACCAGGGCTCCGGCGATGAGCCCTGGAAGGCGTCGCATGCAGGGTTCATCGGCAGCGCCGCCTGCTGCTTGAGCAGCCTGGGGCTCACGCTTGCGGGTCGAGAGCGGCGGTGGTGCTCGCGATCACGCCGGGTGCGGCTGGAGCAGGCGGCGCGTCCGGGGGAGGAGGTTCGGCCGGGGCACGCGGGGTGAGGCACCGCAGGGTGTCCGCGTTGATGATCGGATACATACCGTGGTGCCGCAGCGCGTACCGCATCCCCGGGTCGTCGAGCGGCGGAATCTTCGGCGTGGGGCGCCGGGCAGCCGCACGAGCCGATTCCATCCCGTCCAGGCACTTGCAATAGTCGTGATCCCCGCCTTGGCGAAAGCATTCGAGCCCGGTTCGCGGCTCGGGGACGGCGGGGACGGGCGGGGGCTCCCACGTGATGTTTCGCACCGTGAGTCCGACGACCAGGATGACCGTGACGAGAAACAGCCTCTTGACGTGTCGCGACACGAGTAGGCCATCGGCATTCGCTCACGCCGCTTGAGGCGCGAGCGAGGGCGGACTCAGCTCTGGTGCTGGCCTGCCCAGGCCATCAGCGCGAAGACGAGCGCTGCACCGCATGCGACCACGATGGCGGCGATCTGTTCAAGGTCGTCCATGCGACCGAGTGTTGCGCGGAGTACGCAAGCATCGATCAAGGCCGCCTCAAGCGGAGCTGAAGGTTGCGCGGATCAGAGCGGCAACGCGCCAGCTCGGAGGGCGTTGTCGAAATCGTCGAGGCCCGTTCGTGGCGGAGGTGAGAGACCGTCATCCATCCGAAGGAGAACCCCGTGGGCAAGCTCACCGTCACCAGCTTCATCACCCTCGACAACGTCGTGGAGGACCCGCACCTGTGGTCCGGTCAGTTCCAGAGCGACGACACCGGCGAGTTCAACGGAGCCGTCCTGCAGGAGGCCGACGCGATGCTGCTCGGCCGGGTCACCTACGAGGGCTTCGCCGCGGCGTGGCCGTCCCGCTCGGGAGACCCGTTCTCCGACAAGTTCAACGCGATGCCGAAGCACGTCGTGTCGAGCTCGCTCGAGCGTGCCGAGTGGAACAACTCGACGATCATCGCCGACGACGTGGTCGAGCGGGTCCGTGCGCTGCGGGCGGACCAGAACGTGCTCGTCTGGGGCAGCCCGACGCTCGTCCAGACGCTGATGGACAACGACCTCGTCGACGAGTACGTGCTGCTCGTGTCGCCGCTCGTCCGCGCCAAGGGCATCCGGCTCTTCCGGGACTCCGGCGAGCAGCACGAGCTGCAGATCACCGAGGCGACCGTGCTGAGCGGCGGGATGCTCGGCCTGCGCATGGCCCCGGCCCGCGAGTAGAGGGCCGCGTAGAATCGCGCCGATGCGCTTCATGCTGTTCGTGTACTCGGGCGAGACCGGCAAGGGGCCCACGCTGGAGCTCGTCGAGGCGATGAACCGGTACAACGAGGAGCTCGCCAAGGCCGGCGCGCTCCTCGCGCTCGACGGGCTGCACCCGCCGTCGGCCGCGACCCGGCTGACCTTCTCGCCCGGCGGCGACCGGCCGACCGTCACGGATGGGCCGTTCACCGAGGCCAAGGAGTTCGTCGGCGGCTACTGGATCATCCAGGCGCGCTCGAAGGAGGAGGCCATCGAGCTGGCCTCGCGCGCGCCGATCGGCGACGGCACGATCGAGGTACGACAGATCGCCGAGGGGTCGGACCACCCGCCCGAGATCGAGGAGGCCAGCAGGCTGTCGCAGGATCCGCCCGAGCAGACGTTCGCCGAATAGTCCGGAGCGCCTGGTTGCCGGAAGGACAGGCGGAGCGCACCCGCGCCCAGATCGACGCGATCTGGCGGATCGAGTCGGCGCGCGTGATCGCGACCGTCGCCCGCATGGTGCGGGACGTCGGCCTGGCCGAGGACCTCGCTCAGGATGCGGTCGTGGTTGCGCTCGAGCGCTGGCCGTCGACCGGCGTTCCGCCGAACCCCGGGGCGTGGCTGACCGCGACCGCGAAGCACCGAGCCATCGATCTCATGCGACGCAGCACGACACTCCAGGACAAGTACACGCAGATCGCCCGCGAGCTCGGCGTGGCGAGCGACGCGCCGGACCTCGACGCCGAGCTGGACGACGACATCGGCGACGACCTCCTGAGCCTCGTCTTCACGTGCTGTCACCCGGTCCTGCCGATGGAGGCACGGGTGGCGTTGACGTTGCGGATGCTCGGCGCGCTCAAGACGCCGGAGATCGCGCGGGCGTTCCTCGTGTCGGACGCGACTGTGGGCCAGCGGATCTCGCGCGCCAAGCGAACGCTCGCCGATGCCGGCGTGCCGTTCGAGGTGCCGTCCGGGGACGCGCTGCAGCCGCGCCTGGCGTCGGTGCTCGAGGTCGTCTACCTGATCTTCAATGAGGGATACGCCGCAACCGCCGGTGACGACTGGATGCGGCCGGCGCTCATCGAGGAGGCGTTGCGGCTCGGGCGCATCCTCGCCGGCCTGGCGCCGGAGGAGCCGGAGGTGCACGGGCTCGTCGCGCTGATGGAGATCCAGGCCTCGCGCCAAGCGGCGCGGACCGGCCCGAGCGGCGAGCCGATCCTCCTCACCGACCAGGATCGCGTGCGCTGGGACCGGCTGCTGATCCGCCGCGGACTGGTGGCGCTCGAGCGAGCCGAGACGTGTGGTCGCGCCGTCGGCCCGTACTACCTCCAGGCCGCGATCGCCTCCTGCCATGCGCGAGCCAGGACGCCGGAGGAGACCGACTGGGTGCGGATCGCCGCGCTGTACGAGGCGCTCGGGCAGGTCGCGGACTCGCCGATCGTCGAGCTCAACCGGGCGGTCGCCGTCGGGATGGCGTTCGGCGCGGAGGTCGGCTTGCAGTCCGTCGACGCGCTCGCCGCCGATGGCGCGCTCGACGACTACCACCTCCTGCGGAGCGTCCGCGGCGACCTGCTGGCGAAGCTCGGACGCTGGGCGGAGGCGCGGACGGACTTCGAGCGGGCGGCCTCGATGACGCGGAACGACCGCGAGCGGGACCTGCTCCTCGCGCGCGCGGCCGAGTGCGCACGCGGCTGACATGATGCGCCGCACCCCCGGATGCCACGCCCGTACACGCACATCAGCCTGCACGATGTCGAGGACGCGGCGCCCTCGAACGGGTTCGGCGGCCATTGGGAAGCTCGCGTGGCCCGAACCGCGCTCGACGCGGGGGACACGGGAGTGACCCACTTCCGCCTCCGGCCCGGCAGGCGCAGTCCGTTCGCCCATCGCCACAGACACGCCGAGGAGATCTACGTGATCTTGAGCGGCAGTGGGCAGATCAAGCTCGATGAGCAGCTCGCTGATGTCGGGCCGCTCGACGCCATCCGTGTGGATGCCCACGTCGTGCGCGCCTTCGAGGCGGGCCCCGAGGGCCTCGAGTTCCTCGCCTTCGGCGCCCACCACGACGCGGACGGCGAGCTGGTCGACGATCCCTGGATCGAGTAGACACGCCGATTGCTCAAGGGGAATGGACCAGGCGCCGAGTATCCGGGTCATGGGTCCACAGCGTTTCGTGCGCGCAGGTACGCCCGCTGAGGTCTCCGTGCTTGCCGTCATGGCGCTCATCGTGGGCGCGGGATGTCTCGCGCTGGCTGCTTTCCCGCTGGCTGCGGACGCGCCTCGGGGCCTCATGGTCTGCCTGGGTCTCGTGGCCGTCACGATGGCCACGGCGCTCGTCCTCGCCGGCCGGGCCGTCTCGCCGGTCCAGCTGCACGTCACGATCGTGCTCCACACCACGCTCATCGGCGTCATGGTCGCGGTGGCGGCCACACAGGAGGGCCTGATGATGAGCGCCCTCGGCTACATCTGGACTGCGGTCTACGTCGCGTTCTTCTTCCGATCGAGCGTGGCGCGGCGGTACGCGGCGCTCATGATCGCCGCACTCGGCTTGAGCCTCCTGTCCGCACGCGCGCCGACGGACGTCTCAATCTGGCTCATCCTCTCCACGATGGTCTGGGTGGCCGTCGCGATAATGACGAACCTCAACTCGCGTCTGCGGGCCGACGCGCACACCGATGCCCTCACCGGCCTGCTCAACCGCACCGGGTTCGCCCTCGCGGCTGCGCAGCAGCGTGCCATGGCCGGCCGCCGAGGTGAGCCGCTCGGGCTCGCGGTCATCGACCTCGACGACTTCAAGCTCGTCAACGACCGCGGCGGCCACGCTGCCGGTGACCGCCTGCTCGTCGACCTCGCCGGAGTCTGGACCGCAACGCTGCGGCCGGGCGACCTGCTCGCACGGTTCGGCGGCGACGAGTTCGTGCTGCTGATCGCGGGAGCGGCGGAGGATCAGGTCGACGCCGTCCTCGCACGCCTCGCGCGGTCGCACGCGACTCAGTGGACGGCGGGCGCCGTCGTCTGCGCGGACGAGGAGTCACTCGACGAGGCGATCGAACGCGCCGACGCGCGTCTCTACATCGCGAAGGCGCCTCGCCGGTCAGTGGGGAGCTTGCTGCACGAAGAGCGCGTAGATGGCCGCGCAGCGGCGCATGGCGGCCTCGTCGATGTACTCGTCCGGGCCGTGGGAGATGTCGAGGCGACCCCCGCCGTAGGCAAAGGCGGGAATGCCGAGTTGTGAGTACCAGCGTGTGTCGAGCACGCCGGGGCACATCTGAAAGCTCGGTGCGGCGCCTTCCACGGCGTCCACGCACCGCGCCAGCACCTCGGCGGCGGGATGGGTGTGCTCCGTACTGCCGGAAGGTTGCTCCTGCAGCACCTCGATGGCGACCTCCGCGCCGGCGGCGTCGGCTGCCTCGTTGATCATGCCCGTAAGGCGCGCGAGCTCCCGCTCGAGCTCTTCCTCCGGATTGAAGCGGCGGTCGATCGAGAACCACGCCGTGCCGGGAACGGCGTTGAAGCCGGCGCCGGCACCGGCCTGGCCACCGACGACGAGCATCGAGCCCGCGGCCTCCTCGCTTTCGACCGGGTAGCTCGTGCGTTCGCCGAGCAGCTCGTGGGAGAGCTTCGTGAGCGGTTCGGCGATCCGGATCATGTGCTCGAACGCGTTGATCCCCTGGTGGACGTAGCCGACGTGCGCTTCGCGACCGGAGGTCTGGACGCGCAGCGTGATCGCGCCGCGACACGCGTGCCAGATCACGCCACCGGTCGGCTCGGCGGTGAGCATCGCCACCGCGCCGGCGTCGATCAGCCCGGCCTCGCGGAGGTGTCCCGAGCCGGCGACGCTGCCGGTCTCCTCGTCGCAGACGAGGTGCAACACGATCCGTCGGTCTCCGAGCAGTCCGAGCTCGCGCGCCGCGAGAGCGCCATAGAGCATGCTGACCAGGCCGCCCTTCATGTCGGCGGTCCCGCGTCCGGTGATCCTGCCGTCGTGGCGCCGGGGGCGGAACTGCGCCGGATCCTGCGCCGGGACGACGTCGAAGTGCCCATGGAAGTAGATCGTGCCCCGGCCGTCGCCGACGCCGGCGCGCACGATGCACGGGTCTTCCAGCCCACGGCTCGGCGCCAGTTCGATCAACTCCGGCGACAGGTCCAGCCGCTCCAGCGCGTCGTGCAGGAAGCGTCCGCACCGGCCGAGCGCGCGACCGGGCGGGTTCTCGGTGTCGATCGCGACGAGCTGCTCCAGCAGCGCTGCCATCGCATCCGCGCGCGACTCCAGCCAGGCCTGCACTTCAGCGGCACGATCCATCACACCTGACTAGGAGAGCAGAAACCCTGCCGCTTCGGTTCGCGTGAACGTCACACTACGTCTCAGCATGAACACCTCCCCGGTCGAGCTGCCGGCGCTGCAGGTCGAGCCCCGCGCTGACGAGCAATGGCTGCGCGCGGCGCGGCGCGCCCGGCTGCTGTCGTGGCTGAGCCTCGCGTGGATGACCGCCGAGGGCGCGATCGGCGTCTTCGCCGGCGCGGTCGCGGGCAGCATCGCACTGGTCGGTTGGGGCCTGGGGTCGGTGATCGAGGGCCTCGCGGCCGTCATCGTGATCTGGCGCTTCACCGGCTCGCGGACCCACTCCGAGACCTCCGAGCGCCGCGCCGGGCGCGCCGTCGCGGTCTCGTTCTTCCTGCTCGCGCCGTACATCGCCGTGGAGGGCGTCCGCGCGCTCGCCGCCGGTGCGCACCCCGACGCCTCCGCCCTCGGCATCGCGGTCACCGCCTCGAGCGTGGCGCTGATGCCGGCGCTGGGGATCGCCAAGCGCCGGCTCGGCGAACAGCTCGGGTCGGGCGCGACCGCCGGCGAAGGCACGCAGAACCTGCTCTGTGCCGCCCAGGGAGCCGCAGTGCTCGTCGGCCTTGCCGCCAACGCGGCGGTCGGCGCCTGGTGGCTCGACGGCGTCATCGCGCTCGGTCTGGCCGCGTTCGCGATCAAGGAGGGACGGGAGGCGTGGCGCGGGGAGGCGTGCTGCACCGACGCCTGCTGCGCGCGCGACTAACGGGACTGCACGGCACCGGCGGGGGTAGCGAAGTAGAGGATCCGAGTGGCCGAGCCGAGGTGCTCGCTCCGCCGCACGTCGAACGCCTCGTGGAGGCAGCGCTCGAAGAACTCGCGTTCGTAGTCGGGGTGGAGGCCCTCGCGCTTCCGGCCGAGCAGCTTCTGCACCATCGGATCCTCGCGCGTCGGGAACTCGATCACGACGGCGGCGCCGAGGGTGGCGAGCCAGTCGACGAACTCCCTGACCGGGACGTTGGCGCCGATCGCCACGTGGTGCACCAGCGCGAGCGCGAGCACCAGGTCCGGCCGTCCGCGCGCGAGCAGGGGCTTGCGCTCGCGCCCGCGCCATCCGAGTCCCGGGGAGGGATCGGCGATGTTCATCGTGAGCGGCAGGATCCTCTCGTCGCCGGCGTCGCGGAGCTCGCGGTAGAGGAGCTCGACGGGTCCCTGATCGGCGTCGATGGCGACCACATGCCGAGCGCCCTCGGCCGCGATCCGGGAATGTCGCCCGGTATTGCAGCCGAGGTCCCATACGAGCGGCCATGACCGAGACGTGGCGATCGCTCGCACGAACTCGTCCTTCAGCCGAGCGTCCTCGTCCGTGTAGGTGTTGTGCTCGCCGTAGGTCACCCAGACGCCTTCCGGCGGATTCCACTCGAGCGTGGTGACGAGCTTCCGCAGCTTGCGCACGTTCGCGAGGACCAACTGCTTCCCGAGGCCCGGTCGACGCAGCTCCGACTTGATCCCGGCCGGACTCGCGACGTCGCGCTGCTCGAGCCGCGCGCGCAGGAAGACGTTGGTCGTGAAGCCGCGGCGGAAGCGGTCCCGGAACGACATCAGCGCGCGCATCTCGGCGGGCGTGATGCCGTCGATCGACCCGCGCAGCCGGCTCTGGAAGCTCACGCCCTTGATCGCCTGGAGCAGCAGCGGGTAGAGGTACAGCATGCAGAACTGGCGGTAGGCGACCCACAGCTCGTCCTCGCGCAGGCGCTCGAACGCGCCGACGTCGATGAACACGGGCCGAGCTCCCCCGAACTGGACGTTGTAGGGCGTCGCGTCCTTGAGGATCAGGTCATGGTCGAGCGCCGCGAGCAGCAGGTCGAGCTGCAGGAGGGCGGCGTCCTTCAACATCGAGAACGTCCACTCGTACGGATACGACAGGAACGGGATCCGCTCGTGCCTGAGGACGGCGGCGACCTCCTTGGTCAGCACGTCGGCAGCCGGCACGTCCTCGGCGAGCTCGGTCCCCACGATCCGCGGGTCGTCGAGCAGACCGCTCGACGCGAGCGTCTCGAAGTCCTCCAGGCCCTCCGGCGAGAGGGCGCGGTAGACCTCGCCCCCAGCGTAGAAGACCCTGCTCTCGGGGTCGCGGAACGACCCCGGCTCGCGGCTGGCCAAGCTACCGCGCGTCAGGCCCAGGCGGGGAGGCAGCCTCCGCGTCCGGGTCGTCCGTCCTGATGTGGAGGAACCGGAGGATCCTGCGCCAGAAGAGCTTGATCGCCACGACGAGGGCCGCGACGCCGCCGCCGATCATCTGGAGCAGGAGGCCCGCGCTGCCGGGATCCAGATAGGCGAGGACGCTGATCATCGGTCGAACCTAGACGGAGCGGATGAGCGGAGCATGAGGCGGGGGGACGGGGCGACTCAGAATGGTCTCATCCTGCGTCCCTAGCGTGCCCGCCGTGCTGAAGCGGATCGCCCCCGTCCTCAACCCCGTCCTGTTCGCGGCCTTTCCGCTCCTCTCGCTGTTCGCCCAGAACCAGTCGGAGCTCGAGCTGAGCGTCCTGTGGTGGCCGCTCGCACTGTGCACCGCGGCCGCCGTCGCGCTCTACGGCGTCTTCCTGTTGATCACCAGGGACGGCGCCAAGGCGAGCGCCCTTGCGTCGCTGGGGGTGCTCGCGTTCTTCTACTTCGGGCCCATCGCCGACAAGGTGGGGCTCGGCGACGGGTGGTCCTTCGTGCTCTGGGTGGCGCTGCTCACCGCGGGGGTCGTCGCGATCCTGAGGACGAGGCGCAACCTCGTGAGCCTGGCCGTCATCCTCGGCGCCGGCGCCGCGGTGCTCGCGCTGCCGCAGGTCGCCACCATCGCGATCTATCGCGCGAATCATCCCTCCCTGTCGGCCTCCGACCCCCGCCTCTGGCCGACGGGGCTGCAGAAGCCCGTCCCGTCGAGCGCTGCGTCGCGGCCCGACATCTACGTCCTCATCCCGGACGACTACGCGCGAACGGATGTCCTGAAGCGGTACTTCCATTACGACAACTCGCCGTTCATCCGTGAGCTGAAGCAGCGCGGGTTCGTCATCTCCGAGCAGAGCCGCAGCCCCTACGCCGACAGTGAGTCGAACATCGCCGCGGCGCTCAACATGGACTACCTGAGCGCGTTTCCGCGCGTTCTCGGCAAGAGCTCGGAGGACGTGCGCCCGGTGAAGCGGGTGATGGAGGACAACCGGGCCTCCCGGCTGCTGAAGTCGCTCGGCTACCGCTACGTCCACCTCGACACCGACGACGTCACGTTCGCGGGCGGCAACCCGGGCATCTCCTCGCTCGGCCCGCCCGACGGCTTCCCGAACCTGTGGATGCGCAGGAGCGTCCTGCGGCTCGTGGGAGGACCGCTCGGCTTCGACCAGTCCGCGACGGATGAGCGATTCCGGGACGCCATCGGCTCGGTCTTCTCAACGCTCGGCGCCGTGCCGGCGCAACCCAGCCCGAAGTTCGTCGTCTTCCACACGCTGCTCCCGCATGACCCGTACATCTTCGGCGCGCGCGGGCAGCGGGTCACCTTCCCGGGGCACACCGATGAGAGCCTGGCCACCGCGACGGGCCGGCGGTACTACCTGCGGCAGCTCGAGCTCACGAGCCGGAAGCTCCTCGAGGCGGTCGATCGGATCTTCGCCCGCTCGAAGACCCCGCCCGTCGTCGTCATCCAGGCGGACGAGGGATTCCAGGCCAATCCCGAGCCGTTCGGAGAGGCGGCGATGAACGACATCCGCGTCAAGGGCCTGAGCGCCTTCTACCTCCCCGGTCGCGGCCGGGCGGGCGTGCCTCAGCCACCGAACACGGTCAACTCACTGCGCTTCGTGATGAACCGGTACCTCGGCGCTCGCTACCCGATGCTGCGGAGCGCGAGCTATCCCGAAGGCGACCTGCCCTATGACTTCAAGGAGATGCGCGTGAGGTGAGTTACGACAGCCCCGGCGCCGCCTCGGGTCGGATGGCGTCGACGGCGGGGGTGTCGGGCTGTGGCTCCTCGCCGCCCATGTCGAGGCGGAACGGCGGATAGGCGTCGGTCATCAGCGCCGCGTAGGCCGCGACTCGGAACACCCAGCGATTCATGCCGAGCACGAAGTCGAAGAGCTGCCGCGGGTAGCGACCCGTGAACAGCAGCACGATGGCGGCGATGCAGACCAGCAGGCCGATCAGGCCTCCGCTCGACGTCCACGTCCCGTTGTCGTTCGCCTGGTTCCAGCCGGCCCACGCGCCGCCGGCGAACACGCCGACGATGAGGTAGTGAGGCAGTGCGAGCAGCCACCATTTGACGAGCACCAGCCCTCGCGACAGCGACTGCGGATAGTCGACCTCGAGCCGCGCCGGGTAGTCCGGCACGTCAGCGAGGGTGAACGGCGGGTAGCGGTCGGTCCCCAGCGCGTTGTAGGAGTAGAAGGCGACGCGCCACGACCAGCGCAGCACGCCGACGTTGAAGTCGAAGATCCCCCGCGGGTAGCGGCCGGTGAACAGGATCGCGAAGAACGCGACGACGCTCAGCGCCACGAAGGCGATCCACAGGAACACGAGCACGATCACGTGCGGGATGATCAGCAGCCACTTCACCAGCCACCGCCAGCGGCTCAGTGGCTCGTCGAGCTGCCCCTCGAGGCGCAGCGGATACCCCGATGGGGTCACGATCGCATTCATGGCACGTCGTCCTCTCAACCTGCACGGCTTGCGTGGGGCGCGGCGGAAGCGACGCCGGTGGTAGGAGCCGAGAAGTGCCGCGCTGAGCAGCTTCCATGACCGACCCTACTCCGTCGCGGGCGTGGCCGAACAATTTGGCTCTCAAGCCCTTCTGACGTGAATCACAGGCATCTCCCAGGGACCGGTGGTTCGATCGGCGTGCAAGCAATCGAACCGAGGGAGGCACGAGATGAACGCGATCACTCACAGCCCGCGCCGAGAGGTCCGGGCGGCCACCACCCAGGGGGCGCTTCGAGAGCAGATGGAGGCGACGGCTCGCGCGCGCGTCGCGGCTGACAATGCGCACGTCGACGCGGCCATGGGCAGCGTGCGCTGGGAGCGGCACGGCCTTCTCCAGAGGCTCACACGCCGCGCTCGGTAGCTCCTCCTCCGCCGCCGGCCAGGATGCCCGGCGCGATCGCTCCCGCGGCGGCCGGAGCGGGCGCGCGTCTTCGCGCGCGGCGCGGGGCGGGCCACAGCGCGAGCATCATCCCGCCGACGACGATCACGCCGCCGATCCAGATCCACGCCACGAGCGGCGACACGATCAGCCTGAAGTCCGCGACGGGAGCCGCCTGCAGGTAGCGCCGCACCACGGTTGAGACGACGAAGCCCTCGAGTTGCGCGTTGGCGTCCGGGAAGCGGCGGTCGGCAGCCTCGATCATCGGCTTCACAGCCGAGAGATCCGGTTGCGCCGCCGTCCAGATGTCATGGGTGAGGCTCGCGCGGAGGCCGAGCTCGCTGGTGGACTCGCCGTTGAAGAAGCGGCCGATGCG
>JAXDGC010000441.1:0-8786 GCA_034665245.1 Solirubrobacteraceae bacterium
CTGCGGGTCGTTCCGACGCGGCTGCTACCGCAACGCGGCTGAGCGGTTCCGCGGCGTCGCGCTCGCCGGCCGTCTCCGCGAAGGGCGCCTCGGGAGCGCGTGCACCCGCAGTGGGCCGGCCGGACCCAGCAGCAGCGGCCGGGAGCGGCGCCAGACCTGCCCGCTTCGGAGGCCGCCGCGCGGCGCGCGGCTCGAAACCGGTGAGCCCTCGAGCGAGGGCGAGCGCCAGCATGCCGATGACCGCGCCGGCGAGATCGTCCACCACGTAATGCCAACCCAGATAGACGGTCGCGACGACGGTGAGCCCGCACAAGGCCCACAGACCGATCCGCAGACGCCGGCCCAGCCCCAACATGTGCGCCGCCACCGCCGCGGTGAAGAGGATCGCGGTATGGAGGGATGCGAACGCGGCGATGCCCTGGTGCGCGCCCGTGGCCGCCGGGTCGGTGAGGAACCCGAGCCGCTGGCGGATCAGGACGGCTTGCAGATGAGATGTCTCGGTCGATGGCAGAGCCGCGAAGGCGGCCGACGCTGTGTAGACGGGTCCCAGGGCCGGCATCAGGTAGTAGCTCGCGGCGCCCAGCCCCCAGTCGATCGACAGGGCGAGCGCGTAGAAGATGCCGCCCTGCGGGCGGGGCGCGAACACCAGGCCGAGTACGAGCGAGATCGGTACGAAATAGAAGAAGGCGTAGTACACGACCGATAGGACCTCTGCCGCGATCCCCGTGCCCAGCAGCGCGTGCAGCAGCGTCGCCGGATCGTGCCCGGCGAAGAGCCCGCGATCGACGTCCGCCAGCGTGCGATCGAACGAGTCGCCCGGCCTGAGCAGCGGAACGATGCTCTTGAGGTTGCGATACGCCAGGTAGGTCACGTAGAAACTGGTCAGCGCACTCGCCACGGCCACTCCCCGGCGCCGGGTCCAACGCGCGCGCCCGCGGACCACGACGTCGAGGACCACCAGCAAGAACGCCACGCACCCGATCAAGGCGAAGCGGTCAGCGACCGCGTTTCCCGGATCGCGGAACGGGACCCCGGCCGCCCGCGTCGCCGCCACGGCCGTGATCAGCGTGACGACGGCCACGGCCGGTCCGGCCAACACGCTCCGGGTGGGGATCTCGGGGGGATCCGCAGAGCGGGTCACTCCGCGCTTCACGGGGTCATTGCCCCGGATCGGACGGACAGGCGCTCACGGTCACACGGCGCGGCGCCGGCCGATCATTGCGCATGTAGATCGGAAAGCCGCAGACGATCGCGGTCAGGCGATAGCCGCGCAGGAGCAGACGCTCCGTGGTGCCGCCGGGGTCGAGCTGCCAGAGGTTGGCCAGCTGCCAGGGCACCAGCCACGTGGGTCGCTGGGCCGAGCCCAGCAGCCGCCGGAGCTGCGCGATGGCGCCGGGCCTCACGGGAACCATGAGGCTCCACAGGTAGGGGTAGGGCTGTCGCAGGCCGGCGTAGTAGACGACGTTGGCGCGCGCGTACATCACGTAGTCGGTGTCGCCCGGCCGGGCGTGGTCGCGGATGTAGTGGCCGACGGCCATCTCGCGACGATGAATGTGGGCCGCGGACCCCGCGCCGTTGTATGCGGCTCCGAACGCGACGGCCGCGAAGGCGCCGAGCACCAGGAGACGAACCGGCGGTCGCGCGCCGGCGATGACGGCCGCGGCGGCGACACAGCTGACCGGCACCAGCTCGATCAGGTAGTGCGAGAAGTAGCTCCCGCCGCCCAGGACGCCGACCGTGGCGGCCGCCAGCCAGGCGCCGAACGTGACCGCAAGGACACGGTCGCGGCGCAGATGCCAGAGCCCCAGCGCAGCGCCCGCGAGGACCAGCACCAGCCCCGAGCTCCACGCCGGTGCCTCGAGATGCGCAAGACGGACGTGGATCGGGAGGTTCGACGCGGCGAGGGTGTGGAGGAGGTCGAGCCGGAAACCGAAGAGGGTGTAGACGAAACCGCCGATCGTCAATCCCGTCGCCGCCAGCCAGACGAGCAGCACCGCGAGCGGGATCGCCGCGCCCGCCGCGTAGGCGAGTGGCCAGCGCAGCCGCACATCCCGGTCGAGGCCGGCGGAGATCGCGACGAACGCGACGCCGGCAACGCCCGCGTCAAGGAAGGACTGCTTGATCAGCGCAGCTCCGACTGCCAGCGCGCCCGCGGCGACCACGAAACGGGCCCGGCGCGAACGATGCGCGAGAACCAGGCACAGGACCGACAGCGTCGACGGCACCGCCGCGAGCAGCTCCCCGGGCGTGTAGACGGCGCCGATCGAGACGGATCCGGCCAGGAATGCAGCGAGCAGACCGGCGACCCGACCCGCGCGCGGGCCCGCGACCGCGCGCCCGAGCAGCGCGATCGCGACGACCAGCACGATCGCCGCAAGCGCCCCCAGGGCACGCACCCCGTGGTCGCCGCCCAGCCCCGCGAGCCTGAACAATCCGACCAGCAGAGGCGGGCGATCCAGCCAGTAGGCGCCGTAGAGCGCGCCGTGACCGACCGACCAGTGGCTCGCGACGTACGCGATGCCACCCTCGTCCCTGCCCAGCGGAGTCGACAGGTACGGCGCGCGCAAGGCCAGAACGAGCAGGAGACAGCCAGCCAGCGCCCAGCGGGTCCGCAGACGCTCGGAGAGAGCGCCGAAGCGACCGCTGGGCTTCTCGGCCGGGGGTGCCACGCGCTCTACGGGAGGGGCCTCGGACGCCCCAGCCCCCACGGCTGTCGCCAGCCAAGTCCCTCCCGGCATCCGGACCATCACGCAACCGTGACGACGGACTGTGAAGCGAGGATGAGTCTCTTCGTTACGGTGGATGGTGTGGCGTCGACCCGGATCAGACAGACCATCAACGCGCCTCGGGGACGTGTCTACGACGCGCTGCTCGATCCGGCGGCCGTCGCTCGCTGGAAGTTCCCGGCCGGGATGACATGCGAGGTGCACGAATTCGACGCCCGCGAGGGCGGCGCGATCCGGGTCTCGTTGACGTACGACGCGCCCGATCGCCCGGGAAAGACCCACGGCGGCACCGACACCTACCGCGGCCGATTCGTCACCCTCGTGCCGGGCGAGCTCGTCGTCGAGGCAGACGAGTTCGAGACTGACGATCCAGCGTTGCGTGGCGAGATGCTGATCACCATCCGGCTCTCAGACGCGCCGGCCGGGACCGAGCTCGACGCTGTCCACGACGGACTGCCCGACAGCGTCTCGCCCGCCGACAACGAGGCCGGCTGGCGAGAAGCGCTCACGCGACTTGCCGGGCTCGTCGAGTAGCTGAGATGCGCCTCGAGCCGATCTTCGACATGGAGCTCGACTACGCGGACGGCTTCTTCGTGCTCGCGCCCTATGGCGGAACGGAGGGGGCGGGCTACGGAAGCGGCGGAGGCCGAGTGAGCGGCGAGCGGGTCGCCGGTGCGGTGCGTTGGTCGAATCATCCGCGCCGGCGCGAGGACGGTGTGCTGGTACCCGACGCGCACGGGGTGATCGAGACCGATGACGGGGCCCGCATCGTGTTCCACCTCGGTGGTTACAGCACGGCGGTGGAGGGCTCACCGACCAAGCGGGGGATCATCTCGCCGGCGACCTTCGCCACCGACGACGAGCGCTACCGCTGGCTGAACGACGTGATCGCCGTCGGGGAGGGAACGATCGACTTCGAGACGCTCCAGCTGCATATGAGCTACTTCGCGGCCGTCAACGAGGCGACCTGACGACCGGTGCTCGCCGTCAGCGGCCGGCGTTCAAGATCCGCCGATCGCCCCATAACGGGACAGGCCATCCGGTCTATACTTTTCTGAAATCCTGCCTAATGTCCGGCATCCTCGATGAGGGGCTTGGGGTGGGATCGCATGCGACGGGACGTCGGCGTTGACTCGAAAGGGGCCCGCCGCTCGGATCGGTGTGACCGTGCCAACCGAATGGCGGGTATGTCGAAGCACCAGCAGGACGTCCCTGATCCGCCGCCGGCGGCGGCCTCGCCGCCCGCGTCGCGGCCGTTGGTGGGCGGGGTCGATCGCCGGGTTGCTGTGCTGGCGCTCGTGCTCGCTGCCGCGCTGATCTCGGCTCTGGCGTGGAACCTGATCGCGACCCAGTCGAAGGGCCGGAAGTCCCTGGAGGACACGATCCAGCGACGGGCCGCCCTGACCGCGGACTTGATCGGCAGCGCGTTCATGGCCGCGAGGACCCCAACCGCGGCGCGGGCGGAGTTCGGCGGTCGGGCGGGCCCGTTGCGCGGGGCGGTCCAGGCTGCCAGTGTCGCCTCGAAGGGGCGGGTGACGGTGCTGGACGCTCGCGGGCGCGTGCTCGCGGCGGCGGGTGGGGGCAGCGACCCACACCCCTCGGCGCGGCAGGACGCCGCGCTCGCGCTCCGCGGGACACCGGCCCTCTCAGACGCGTTTGCTGACGGTCGAGGCGGCTCGGTCGTCGAGCTCGCCGTCCCGTTCCCGGGCCCGTCGGGGCGCCGTGTCCTGCTCGTGTCGGGTGGGGTCGCCCTGGTGCAGCGTTTCACGCACGGGTTCTTCGCGACACGTTCGGCGTACCGCGGGACCCAGGGCTACCTGATCGACGGCACGGGCCGCACGTTGAGCTCCACCCAATCTCCGCGCGGGGGCGTCCCCGCTTCGGTGTTGCCGAGCCTCGGGCGCGGCAAAGCCGGCAGCGCCCGCGATCGGACGTTCGTCTCGGCGAACGTGCCGGCATCGCGGTGGAGCGTGGTGCTGAGCGTCCCCGAATCGGTGCTGTACGCGTCGGCTCCGGTCGACGCGGCGTGGCTGCTGTTCGGCGCGTTCGTCGTGGCGATCGTCGCGCTGCTGGCGCTCGGGTTCCTCGCCGCGCGCGGCGCTCGCCGGCTGGCGGCCGCGACCCGGAGCGCCGAAGCCGCCTCCGAGCTCGCCCATGAACGCCTGCACGATCCGCTGACCGGTCTGGCGAATCGGGGGCTGTTCGCCGCACGGGCCGAGCAGGCGGTCGCGGCGGCCCGCCGGCACAGCACGTCGGTCGCGGTGGTGTTCATGGACATCGATCACTACAAGCTCATCAACGACTCGCTCGGCCATGAGGTGGGTGACGAGGTGCTGCGCGAGGTCGCCCGGCGCCTGTCGCGCAGCGTGCGGGACGCCGACACGGTCAGCCGGTTCGGCGGCGACGAGTTCGTGGTGTTGTGCGAGGACCTCGCCGACGCCCCGGCTGCACTCCCGGCCGTGGAGCGCATCAGAGCCGGGCTGCACGGCCCGGTGGAGGTCGGCGGGCGTCTGGTGCCGGTCTCGTTCTCGATCGGCGTGGCGACCGGCGGCGGCGACGCCGAGCGCACGGCGGCCGAGCTGCTCGCCGACGCGGACGCGGCGATGTACCGCGCCAAGGAGCTCGGCCGCGACCGGGTGGAGATCTTCGACGCGGAGCTGCAGCGGCACGCCCTGACTCGCCTGGACACCGAGATGGCGCTGCGCTGCGCCGTCGACGAGCATCAGTTCTTCCTCCAGTACCAGCCGATCGTGGATCTCAGCAGCGGACAGGTCTGCGGTGTCGAAGCGCTGGTCCGGTGGCGTCGCCCCGGGACCGAGCGCCCGATCGCACCGACGGAGTTCATCGGGCTCGCGGAGGAGATGGGAGTGATCGGCGCGCTCGGAGAATGGGTGCTGCGCAGCGCCGTGGCGGAGATCGGCGACTGGGTGGCGCGCGACCTGGTCCCCTCGGACTTTGTGCTGTCGGTGAACGTCTCGTCGCGACAGCTGGCCGACCCGGAGTTCGTTCAGCACGTCAGTGCGGCGCTCGCCGGCTGGGGGCGCCCCGCGGATCGGCTGTGGCTCGAGCTCACCGAGACGGCGGTCATGGCGGACCCGGCGCTCAGCGAGCGCAGCCTCGAGTGCCTGCAGGCACTCGGCCTGCGACTGGCACTCGATGACTTCGGCTCGGGCTACTCCTCGCTGGGGAAGCTCGCGCGCACCCTGCCGATCTCGATCCTCAAGCTCGACCGCTCCTTCGTCGAGCGGATGGACGACCGGCGCGATCACGAGATCGTCGCGGCGGCGGCCGCGCTGGCCGAGGCACTCGAGCTCGCATCCGTCGCAGAGGGCGTGGAGTCCGCAGAACAGGCATCAGAGGTCGCCGCGATGGGCTTCCGCTACGCGCAGGGGTTCTACTTCGGCGTCCCGGCCGACGGCGACGAGGCGGTGCGGCGCTTCGGCGGCGACCGATTCGTCAGCTCGCGCCGGGTGCCGTCGATACGGCACTGAGCGCGGGCTCACCCTGAGGCAGCGGGATCCACCCGCTGCACATCACGCGCATCCAATCGATCTGCGCGTCACGTTCCCGGACGTATGCCTGCTGCTCGAAGATGTGCGGACCGTCGACGTCGCTGACGCGCACGAGCCACCCGACGCGCACGGTGTCCTCGATCGAGCTGGGCTCCGTCGGCTCGATCCCTTCCACGTCCTCGTCGGGATCGTCAAGCCACGTGCGGAGAACCGCCTCGACGCCCGCTGGGCCTTCAGCCTCCCAGACACGGTTCGGCGTCATCGCCCGGAAGTCGATCTCGGGATGGAGCAGCGCGACAGCGCGCGCGAAATCCCGCGCGATGATCGCGTCCACGAAGGCACCGGCGACCCGCGACTCGGTAACGGTCATGGCGCGAGTTTCGCGCATGCTGCCGGCGCGCGCAACCAGATCAAGGCGTTCAAGAACGGCGCGCATGGGGAACTCGTGGGTCAGCGCGCCTTCAAGTGGTGCGCCAGGGGCACTCGAAGCAGGGGGCATATGCGGAACCGGGGTCGGCGGGCCAAGAGTCTGATGTCGCTGTTCGCGCTGGCGACGGTCGTCGCCGTGTCGGCCGCGCATCCCGCTGCGAGCGAGGGCGCCGTAGTCGAGCCGCCACTTGCGACGTCGAGCAACGTGCACCTCATGGCGCACATCCCCGGGAGCGCCGCCGGCATCAACTTCAAGGACCACTACGCGTTCGTGAGCGGGTGGGCCGGCATCACCGTGCTCGACATCGCGAAGCCCGATTCGCCGCAGGTCGCCGGGGTTCTCCCCCTCCCCCACTTCGAGAACGAGGACGTCGACCTGTGCGGCAACACCCTGCTGGTGGTCAACGACCGTGAGGCGAAGGACCTCGGCTCGATCATGTACGTGGTCAGCATCGCCACTCCGACGTCGCCGTTCGTGACCGCCGTGCTGCCCCTCGGCCTGACGGGCAGCGGCCGCGGCTCGGGCCACATCGCCAACTTCGTCAAGCCCGACTGCTCGCAGGCGTGGGTCGACGGCGGCGACCACGTCGAGGTGGTCGACCTCACCGTCCCGACCGCACCGAAATCGCTCGGCAAGTTCGAGTCGGCCGCATCGATGAGCGATGCGTTCAAGGTCTCGCACGACACCGAGCTGGACAGCACCGGCACGGTGTGGAACGTCGGCGGCGGCGGCGCCGCCGGCTACCGCCTGACCGCCGACCCACTCGCGCCGCAGCTGCTCGGGACGACGGGCACCGCCGGACGCAATCCCTCGCCGTACAACGACTTCATCCTCCACAACTCGCAGCGGCGCGGCAAGTCGCTGCTCGTCACCGAGGAGGACTACATCGACACCGACGAGGTGCCGCCCGGCGGCTGCCGCGGGCAGGGCAAGTTCGAGACCTGGGATCTCTCGCGGCTGAGCACGGGCGCGATCACGCCCCAAGACACCTGGGAGACGGAGCTCAACGGCATGTTCACCGGCGGAGCGGTCGACTCGAAGGCGCCGGTGACGGTCAACTGCTCGTCGCACTGGTTCGACGCCAAGCAGGGTGTGGCTGCCGTCGGCTGGTACGAGCAGGGGGTCCGCTTCCTCGACTACCGCACGCCGACGGACATCACGCAGGTCGGCTACTACATCCCGGCCAACGGGTCGACCTGGGCGGCGTACTGGTCGCCGACCGATCCCAACGGCGAGGTCGTCTACACCGCCGACGCCTACCGCGGCGTCGACGTGCTCAAGGTCGACCGCGGTGGCCTGACCGGCAAGAAGGTGAAGGCGCCGGTCCGCAACGAGTGGTTCGGCAGCCCGACCGCCGACTCCGCGTCCTTCCAGCCCCACTCCAGCTTCGGTTTCATGTGCCCGGTGCTCAAGCCCGAGGTCGACACGCCGTAGAGCACCGAGCCGGAAGGACCCGAGCAGGGTCGCTGCCGTAGAACTCCGGGGCATGGCCGCGTCCGAAGCCACGATCGTCGAGGCCGGCGGGCGGGATCTGCGCGTGACCAGCGGCGATCGCGTGATCTTCCCGGCGACCGAGCGCTCCGCCGCGGTTACGAAGCTCGACATCGTCGAGTACTACCTCGCGGTCGGGGACGGCATCATGCGCGCGCTCGCGCGGCGCCCGACGACGCTCGAGCGGTGGCCGAAGGGCGTGCACCCGGGCATCGTCGTCTCGACCCGCGAGAAGGGCGGCGGCGACGCGTTCTTCCAGAAGCGCATCCCACGCGGAGCTCCCGACTACGTGCAGACCGCGCGGATCCGGTTCCCGTCGGGTCGCCACGCCGATGAGATCTCTCCCACCGAGGTCGCCGTCGTCGGCTGGGCGGCCCAGATGGGCACGATCACGTTCCATCCTTGGCCGGTGCGGGACGACGACGTCGACCATCCCGACGAGCTGCGTCTCGACCTGGACCCGCAGCCCGGTACGGACTTCGCCGACGCCGTCCGCGTCGCCGCCGAGGCGCGGGTGCTCCTGGACGAGCTCGGCTACACCGGCTTCCCGAAGACCTCGGGCGGCCGCGGCGTGCACATCTACGTCCGGATCGAACCGCGCTGGACGTTCACGGACGTCCGCCACGC
>JAXDGC010000442.1:0-4273 GCA_034665245.1 Solirubrobacteraceae bacterium
GCGTGCGGACGTTCGCAAGGATCAGCTCGAGCACGCCGTCGTCGAGCCGCAGCGGCGGGATCACGATCCCCTCCTGCCAGATGTCGCGCGAGTCGGCGGGCATCGAGCCGGGCCGCATCCCGCCGACTTCGGAGTGGTGCGCGCGCGTGACCGCGTAGCCGAGGATGTCTCCTCTGCCTCGGCCAGAGGCCTCGTCACCGCTGACGCTCGCGTCGATCGGGGAGACGAGCGTGACGTCGGGCAGGTGGGTCCCGCCGCGGTAGGGGTCGTTGAGGATCCAGACGTCGCCCGGCTCGGGCTCGCGCTCGATCACGGCCGCCACCGCCTCCGGCATCGCGCCGAGATGGACGGGGATGTGCTCGGCCTGGGCGACCATGCGGCCCTGGGCGTCGAACAGCGCGGCCGAGCAGTCGCGGCGCTCCTTGATGTTCGAGGAGTAGGCCCCGCGGATCAGGAGCGCGCCGGCCTCCTCGGCGATGCCCGAGAGCGCGCTGGCGAGGACGGAGAGGGTGACGGGGTCGAGGCTCACGCGGAGCGGGCCTCCAGCACCAGCGTCCCGGAGGCGTCGACGGCTCCGGACCAGCCGGGGCGCACGACGCAGGTCGCCTCGGCGAACTCGACGATCGCCGGGCCCTCCACCTTCGTGCCCTCCCCCATGCCGCCGCGGCGCAGCACCGGCACCTCCTGCCACTCGCCGTCGAAGTTGGCGCGGCGCTTCCCGGCGTCGGGGTCGCCGTCGGGCTCGGGCTCGGTCAGCTCCGGGCGCTCCACGGGCTGCGTCGCGATCAGGCGGGCGTTGACGAGCTCGACCCCCTCGCCGTCCATCCGGTAGCCGTAGCGGCGCTCGTGGACCTCCCCGAAGCGGTCCTCGAGCGCGTCGAGGTCGTCCGCCTCGACCGTGAGCTCGAACGACTGCCCGCGGTAGCGCAGATCCGCGCGCCGCCGCAGCTCGGGCTCCTCCATGTCCTCGCGGGCCTGCTCCTCCATCGCGGTGAAGCACTCCTGGGCGTCGGCGCCGCCGAGCAGCGGGCGCACGTAGTCGCGCCGCACGTCGGACATCGCAAGGCCGAGCGCGCTCAGCACGCCGCCCGCGCGCGGCACCAGCAGCGTCGGGATACCGAGCTCCTCGGCGAGCGCGCAGGCGTGCAGGCCGCCGGCGCCACCGAACGCGACGAGCGCGAACTCGCGCGGGTCGAGCCCGCGCTCGACGGAGATCACGCGCAGCGCTCGCCCCATCTCGGCGTTGGCCACGCGCACAGTCCCGAGCGCGGTCTCGAGCGCGTCGAGGCCGAGGCCGGAGCCGAGCGCCTGGAGCGCCACCTCGGCGCGCTCGCGATCGATCTTCAGCTCGCCGCCGAGCTCGGCCCCGTCGCCGAGGTAGCCGAGCATCACGTTGGCGTCGGTCACCGTCGGCTCCTCGCCGCCCTTGCCGTAGGCCGCGGGCCCGGGGTCGGCGCCGGCCGAGCGCGGGCCGACGCGCAGCGCCCCGCCGGGATCGGCCCACGCGATCGAGCCGCCGCCCGCGCTGACGGTGTGGACGTCGACCATCGGCAGCTTGATCGGCACCCCGGCGACCACGGACTCGGTCGTCGTGCTCGCCTCGCCGCCGAGCACCGGCGCGACGTCGGTGCTCGTCCCGCCCATGTCGAAGGTCAGGACGTCCTCGTAGCCGCTCGCGCGCGCGACGTGCGCCGCGCCGACCACCCCGCCGGCCGGGCCCGAGAGCACGCAGCCGGCCGCCTGCTCGGCCGCGGCGCCGACGTCGAGCACCCCGCCCGAGGACTGCATCACCAGCGGCGCGGGCACGCCCGCCTCCTCCGCGCTCGCGGCCAGGCGCTCGAGGTAGGCCGCGAGCTTCGGCGCGAGGTAGGCGTCGGCGACCGTGGTGGAGAAGCGCTCGTACTCGCGGAACTCCGGGAGCACCTCGCTGGAGAGCGAGACGTGGACGTCGTCGAGCGCCTCGCGCAGGGCCTCGCCGACGCGGCGCTCGTGGTCGGGGTGCAGGAACGCGAACAGCAGGCACACCGCGACCGCCTCGACCTCGGCGTCGCGCAGTGCCCCGACCGCCTCGCGGACGCTGTCCTCGTCGAGCGGCTCGAGCTCGCCGCCGGGCCCCATGCGCTCGCGCACGGTGAAGCGCAGCTCGCGCGGGACGAGCGGCTCGGGGCGCCGCTCGGCGAGGTCATAGAGCGCCGGGCGGTCCTGGCGCGCGAGCTCGATCAGGTCACGGAAGCCCTCCGTGGTCACGAGCGCCGTGCGGGCGCCGCGGCGCTCGAGCAGCGCGTTGGTGGCGACCGTCATGCCGTGCGCGAACGCGGCGACGTCGGTGGCCTCGACGGCCTCCAGGCTGCGCATGACGCCCTCGGACTGATCCGCCGGCGTGCTCGGCACCTTGGCGGTCACGATCCGTCCACTATCGAGCGCCACCAGATCAGTGAAGGTTCCTCCAACATCTACGCCGACCCGGATCACTCTGCACCCTCTAGCACAAAATGGCTCTGTAACACGGTTTTCCGGGTTCTAGTCTTGTCCGCTTCTGCACAAGCGAACCAGCCTCACAAAACACTCGCTGTTTGCGTATGCCGAGGGAGGTTGAGCGTTGACCCTCGCGTGTCCGGCTCATACCGTCCGTCTCGGTCGGCACGCGACGCGCGAGCCGGGGGAGAGGAGATAGCCAGGACTCGGAGCCGGAGGGCCGTCTGGGGAGGCGGCGAATCGGGCGAAGCTTGGACCACCCCTTGCTGTCGTGCGCGCGGAGGACCGCGAAATCGACATACGACACCAGGCCTGCACGGAATTGCGGGCCGTGGGGAGGTTCAATGGAAGCAACGGCGACAATGCCTGCGCCGCAACACATGCGTGCTCTCCAGCAGGCCAATCGCGTACGCCTGGCCCGGGCGGACCTCAAGCGACAAGTCACGGACGGTGAGCTCTCCGTCGCGGACGTGGTGCTCGAGTGCCCCTGGGAGGCCGAGAGCATGGCGATCGCCGATCTACTCATGAGCCAGCATCGCTGGGGCCGGACTCGCTGCCGGCGGTTCCTTTCGTCGATCCCGATGTCGGAGACCAAGACTGTGGGATCGATGACCGAACGTCAACGGCGCGCACTTGCGGCGCGCCTGCGCGGCGACCTGGCCGATGCATACGTGCTCGGCGACTGGGCCGTCCGCGTCTGATCGACGCGGACCGATGCTCAGCGGGGGCCGGGTGAGAACCCCGGCCCCCGCGTAGCAATCTCGATGACGTGGCCGTCCGGGTCGCGGAGGTAGACCGACCGGAACGCGCCGCGGTCGTAGACGTCGGTGCACTCCACCTCCAGGCCGCGCAGGTAGTCCCGCCAGGCCTCGAGCTCCTCGGAGGACTCGACCACGAGCGCGAAGTGATGCGTCGAGCCGACGCCCGTCACGCCCGTGGGCAGCTGCGGGTACTCCATGAACGAGAGCAGCGTGCCCGGTGCGCCGTCGAGCGCGCCGAACCAGACGTGGCGGGTGGCGGGATCGTCGTCGCTCGGGCCGTCCTGGACGATCCCGAGGCCCATGACGTCGCGGTAGAACGCGATCGTCGCCCCGAGGTCGCGGCAGATCGCCGTGACGTGGTGCAGCCCCCGCAGCTGCATGCGGCGCTCGTCGCTCACCCGCGGCAGCCTACGTCAGCGGAACGACAGGCCGCCCGAGCGGCGCCGGAACGCGGTGCGGAAGAACCAGAACGCCACGGCGAACGTGAGCACTGCGCCGCCCGCCACGGCCGCCCACGGCGCGCGGCCGAAGAAGAGGCCGCCCGCCACGAGCACCCCCGGCAGGCCGGCCAGCAGCGACGAGTGGGAGCGGAAGCCGGCGAAGTGCTCGCGCAGCGCCGTGTCGAGGCCGCCGAGCGAGGCGAGCACGAGCCCGCACAGCAGCGCCAGGCGACCCCCGTCCGTCCCGACCCCGGTGACGAAGCCGACGACGATCAGCACCAGCCCGACGAACACGCTGAGCTCGACGAGCGGGACCGGATGCCACGGCGCCTTCGGCCGTTCGTCGGTCAGCCGCGCGGGACCGCGGGCGGGCGCCGGCGCGCTCGGCGCCTCGGGCGGCGGCTGCGCCGCGCGGCGGGCACGACTGCGCCGGCCCATCAGTGGTTCCCCGGGGCTGTCAGGGGGCTAAGGGGCAGCCGGAGGAGATCTTGACGTGCCACCAGCCGGCCAGCATGCCGATCAGGCCGAGCCGGGGGCGCACGTGCCAGTTCTTGCAGCCCGTCTCGCCGATGTCCTCGTTCGAGACGCGGACCCACT
>JAXDGC010000443.1:0-2650 GCA_034665245.1 Solirubrobacteraceae bacterium
TATCCCGCGCTGCACACGTTCACCGCGCTCGCTCCGCTCGCCGCCCCGGGCTCGCTGCCCGCGGCGGAGGCGGCCGCCGACCGTCACCTCGCGCTCCCGCTCTCCTCCCATCAGGACGACGACAGCATCGACGTCGTCGCCGCCGCCGTGCGCTACGCGCTACGTCAAGGCTGATCGGGCGCCCCTGCCTCGCCCGGCAGCAGGCGGTGGCGCACGGAATCGAACTCCTGCATCGCCTGCTCGTAGTCGTCGTGGCGCCCGAGGTCGAGCCAGTACGCCTCGGGCCGCCACGCCTCGACGCGCTCGCCGAGCGCGAGCAGCCGCAGGATCAGATCGGGGAAGTCGAGCCGCACGTTGGGCTCGATGTGGGCGAGCACGCGCGGGTCGAAGCAGTAGACGCCCATCGACACCTCGTAGGAGAGCGTGGGCTTCTCGACGTAGTGGGTGAGCCGCTCCGGCGCCTCGGCGTCGTTGAACTCCATCACGCCGAGCGAGATGTTCACGTGGCGCATGGTCGCGGCCACGGTCACCGCGGCGCCCGAGGCCGCGTGGTGCTCGAGCATCGCTGTGTAGCTCATGTCGGTCAGCACGTCGCCGTTCATCACGAGGAACGGTTCGTCGAGGCCGTCGATGAGGGCGAGCGCGCCGACCGTTCCGAGTGGCTCCTGCTCGCGGAAGTAGTCGATCGGCACGTCGTAGACCTGCCCGTCGCGAAAGAAGGCCTCGATCAGCTCCGCGAGGTAGCCCGTGGCGATCGTGACCCGGCCGAAGTCCGCGGCGCGCAGTTGACGGATGACGATGTCGAGCACGGGACGGTCCCCGATCGGCATCAACGGCTTCGGGAGGACCGTGGTGTACGGGCGCAGGCGCGTGCCCTCTCCGCCCGCCATGATGATCGCGCGCCGCATCGCTACGCGAAACCGTAGGCCACGCGGTGGGCGGCGAGCGTGGCCTCGACGGGATGTCGCCCGTTGCGCGGCGGCGGCGAGGTGAGCAGGTCGTCGACCGCGTGTGCGAGCCCCGCGGCGCCGACGTCGCGCGGGACGACTGCCGTGGCGAGCTCGCGCAGGCCGCCGACATCAGAGGCGATGCTGGGGACTCCGAGCTGGCCGGCGAGCGCCAGGATCCCGCTCTGGCTGGCGCGCGTGTACGGGCACACGACCACGTCGGCCGCCATCAGCGCGGCGGCGAAGTCGCCGAGCCCGAAGTAGCCGAGCGACCAGGCCGGGTCGGCGCCGACGCGCGCGGCGAGGCGGCGGCAGCGCTCGGCGTCCCCGAGGTCCTTGCCGACGATCGCGAGCCGCTGCGGCTGCTTCCAGAGCCGGCTCGCCTCGATCACGACGTCGAGCCGCTTGTCGGGGCGGATCTGGCCCGCGAAGAGGACGACGGGAGCGGCCGCCCAATCCGCGCGCCAGGCATCGATCCGGGTGCGGTCGACAGCGGGCTCGTGCTGGAGGAGCGGCGATACGACCGGCGAGCCGCCCCAGCGCTCGACGATGGCGGCGTCGGCGTTCGAGAAGACGACGGTGGCGTGGGAGAGGCGCGCGCAGAGCTGGACGAGGCGGGCGTCGAGCGCGCGCCCGTGCCGCGAGAACGTGTTGTGCGGGCTGAAGACGACACGGCGGCCGCGCAGCCGCGCCGCGCCGACCGCGACCGCAAGCAGGCCGGGCTTGAACGGGCCCTGGATGTGCAGCACGCCGCGCCGCCGCGCGAGGTGTGGAACCGTCACAGCGAGGAACCTGGCCGCGACACGCGAGCGCCGCCCCCGGCGCGCGTCCCGCAGCCAGTCCATGCACCGGCACATCTCGACGGGCGGCGCCGGCACGAGCTCCGCGTCGGTCGCGGTGTGCAGCGTGACGCGCACGCCGGAGCGCTGCAGTGCCTCGACGACGGCGACCGCGTGCTGATAGGGCCCGCCGCGTCCGTCGAGCTCGACGACGTCGACCGCGAGGGCACCATCGGCGCCGCGGCTGCCTCGCGAATCGTGGTCCATCGAATGGGATTCTGGCAGCGCCGCCCATAATCCTCAGATGAGCAGCGTCGAGGACGGGGCACCGGTCGGCGCGGCGCGCCGCGCGCGCCGGGTTGTCCGATCGATCGACGCCGGCCATTTCGCCGACGTCGTCGCGCACCTCGCGCACCGGCAGGTCGCCTCGATGCACCGCTTCACGCTGCTCGGCTGGGCTTGGCCCGTGGTTCGCCAGCTCGCCACGCTGGCGGTGTTCGTGTTCGTCTTCTCGACGATCCTCGACCTCGGCATCGACAACTTCCCGGTCTTCGTGTTCAGCGGCCTGATCGCGTGGGGCTGGTTCGGGAGCGGCGTTCAGCAGGCCACGGGGTCGCTGATCGCCCAACGGCACCTGGTCTTCCAGCCGCGGTTCCCGGTCGGCGTGCTGCCGATCGTGGCGGTCGCAGTCCCGTTCATCGACGTGCTGCTCGTCCTCCCGGTGCTGCTGATCATGCTGATCGTCGCCGGGACGCTGTCGTGGACGGTCCTCCTGCTTCTGCCGCTGCTGGCCGTCCAGTTCATGCTGATGGCGGGGATCGGCTGGATCACGTCGGCGGCCAACGTGTTCATGCGCGACATCGAGAACATCGTCGGTGTGCTGCTGACGCTCGTCTTCTACTGCACGCCGATCTTCTACTCGCT
>JAXDGC010000444.1:0-13696 GCA_034665245.1 Solirubrobacteraceae bacterium
TGACGACGGCGACGTCGCAACCGGCGGTTGCGGCGTCCGCGAGCCGGGCCGACAGCAGCGCGCTCTGAACACCCCGGCGGCGGTGCGCGGGCGCGGTCGCCGCGCCCGCGAGCTGCGCGACGCCTTCCGCGATGCGAAAGGCCGCGCCGCCGGCGATGACGCCGTCGCGAAGAGCGACGTAGCGCAGACGCCGGCCGCCGCGAAGTCGCGCTCTGCCCTCTCCAGGACGTCGCGTGGAAAGTTCGAATCCCGTTGGATGAACCCGTCGAAAGCGCGGCGTTTTGTGGCTACCGTCGCATGGCGAATCGCATCCCGCCTCAGCCGAGGTAGCGCTTGGGAATCTTCGCGACGTAGGTGTACTTGGGGTTGACAAGCTGCGTGCAGCGAGCCTCGGCGACCTGGCCGAGCAGCATGACCGCGTCGTGAGCGGCGAAGCCGTAGTCGGCGACCATCCAGGCCACAAGCTCCTCGACGGCGGAGCGAAAGGCGTCTTCGAGGGGTCGCGCGCAGGCGATCGCGCCGATCCAGTCGTGGCCCTCGATCCGTGGCCACGCCATGTTCGCCGGCCGAGGAGCGAGATCCAACGTCACGGTTGACCACGTCCGGATCTCGATCGCGCCGATACCACACAACTCGCCATCGCCCTGGACCGCGTGGCAGTCGCCGAGGTAGAACAGTGCGCCGTCGGCGTGCACCGGGAGATACAGGCGGCACCCAGGTCCGATCTCTTGTACGTCCATGTTGCCGCCATGCGGGCCGTTGTCGATCGTGCTGACCGAGTCAAGCAGCGGCGCGGTGCCGATCGTCCCGATCATCGGGCGCACGGGGATCCGCGTGCGCTCATCCCAGTACACCTCGCCGTCACGGACGTCGACGACCCTCGAGTGCACGCCGAAATCGCGATTGCGGATCCAATCCACAAACGGGCCGAACCCCGGCACCAACGCGGTGAAGCCCGGCGGCACGAGCTCGATGCTCTCGATGTCGCAAACCAGCACCTGGTGGGACGTCGCACCCTCGACGTAGACCGGCCCTGTCACCGGATTGACGAACGGCAGCTGCAGCATGGCGGCGTCGAATTCGTCCTGCGGCGAGTGCAGAACGTCGCCGATGTTCAGCTCGGTCTCTATGCGCAGACGCGTTCCCGGCGATACACGCACAGCGGGAGGATGCTCAGGACCGATCGTGTACCTGACGGTTCCCTTCGAGAGCTCGACCGTTGCCTCCGGTGAGACCGCCATGCGCTACACGTTCTCGCCGACCGGCGCCGGACCAGGCACAGGCGGCGGCTCGCCAGCTGCCCCGAACGCGTAGTCGACATCGATCTTCTCGCGGCGTGACTGCCGATAGAGGAGGTAGGCGCCCCCGAGCACGACCCACCCGAGGATCACGAACGGCGCCCACTTGAGCGGTGCCCCGGGGCTTGGCGCAAACGAGGTGATCACGACGGGCGCGAGGATCAGGATCGTGATCGTCGGCACCCCGTAGTTGCGCCAGGCGCTGTGCTCGGGCGCGGTTCTGCTGAAGTAGCGCAGCGCCGCGAGCCCGATCAGGATGAACGACAGCGCCGCCGCCAGCCCGATCATGAACCCGATGAACCCGAACACCGACTCGGGGCTCCACACGAGGCCGCAGAAGAGCGTGATCGCAACGGACAGCACCATCTGAGCGACGATCGCGACGTAGGGCGTCCGCAGGGTTGGGTGGGTGTAGCCGAGTTGCTTTGGCAGTGCGCGTGCGCGACCCATCCCATACTGGATGCGGACCACTGCGTTGTGCGACGCGATCGTGTTGGACAAGATCGACAGCACGATCATCACGAGCAGAACGTCGACCCAGCCGGAGCCGATGACCTCGCGCACGAGGGCGAACCACGGCGTTCCTTCCTTGCCGAAGAGATCGTTGAGGCGGGTGATCCCGCCCTCCCCGAAGCCGAGGACCAAGGCGAATGTCGCGGAGAACAGTACGAACCCAACGATCCCAAGCGCCGTGTAAATCGCCTTCGGCACGTTCCCTCGCGGGTCCTGGACCTCCTCGCCGAGCACGAAGCACTGCTCGAAGCCCAGGAAGATGAGCACGCCAAACGCCACCGCCAGTGAGAGGCCGGTGAAGTCACCCGGCGCGCCCGAGGGCGACAGCGGCTGCAATGTGAAGTTCCCGTCCGAGATGACGTTGACGATGATGATCACCGAGATCAGAAGCAAGAAGCCGTCCGCGATCACCGCGAGCGCGAGGTCCGTGTAAAGCGAGGGGCGGATCCCGTAGATCGACAGCGCGGTGACGATCACCGCCCCCGCGAGTGCCCAGATCCACCAGGCGATCTCGATGCCCAGGACCTGCGAGCCCATCTGCTTGCCGTAGATGCCCAGAGCCGTGAGCAGCAGCGGAACGAAGGCGATGTAGTACGAGAACGACAGCCACGCCGACATGAACCCGAGCCGCTCTCCCAGCCCGTGGGAGATGTAGGTGTAAATCGATCCGGCGCCCGGCAGCACGCGCGAAAATCGCCCGATCGTCAAAGCGACCGCGATCATCGCGATCCAGCACACGACGAAGATGAACGGAGCGGAGAACCCGGCCTGCGAAACGATCAGCGGCGCGACGCCGAGCGCGCCAAGCAGCGGCCCCATGGCCGCGATCGACATCGCGAGCGCACCCATGAACCCGATTGCGCGCGGCTGTAGCCCCTGCTCCTGCCCACCCTGTCCGGACGTCCCGGTGTCGGTCGCCATCCCCACCCTCCTTGGTCAGCTCGGGTTGAGCGTTTCGTAGAAATCCCGATCCATCGCGACCCGCACGGTCATCCGCGGGTCCACCACCTGGCAGATCTCGATGTCAGCCTTGACGGTGATCAGCAGATACGCCTCATCGGCCGTCAGGCCCTTCTCTTCCACGAGAAGGTCAACCGCGTCGCGAACAGCGAGCTTCACCGACGCCTCGAGGGTGTCCGCCGAAGCCAGGTTCATCACACGGTCGCGCGCGAAGATCCGCGGCCGCCGAATCGTCCTGCCCTTGAGCAGCTCGCAGTGAAACGTCACCTCTGCGTCGGTTTCCGGCGCGACCCCGCACAACTCCCCGTCCCCTTGGATCTGGTGGCAGTCGCCCATGAACAGCAGCGCCCCGGGATGGAACACAGGGAAGTGCACCGCCGAGCCGGCGCACACGTACTTCGTGTCCTGGTTGCCGCCGTAGTCGCCCGGAGTGATGCTCGGCTCGCTTCCCTCCTGCGGGGCGACGCCCAAACAGCCGAGGTTCGGGCGGATGTCGAACTCGATCCCCCGCAGCCACTTCAGCTTCCCGTTCTCGGGCGTGAAGAAGTGCAGCGGCAGCGAATCCCATTCGATCGCTCCGAAGTTCGGGATGACTCCCTGGGCGCCCCGGCCGATCAGCTCGATGTGCTCGATGTGGACCACGAGCGTGTCACCGGGCTCCGCTCCGTCGACGAACAACGGGCCGGTGAGCGGATCGCACACCGAGAGGTCGAGGTCGGCGAGCGTGTCGCCGGGCTCGAGCCGCTGATCGCCGAAGGCGTTCTGAGTCTCCGCGAGCACCGTCTCCCCCGCCTGGATCCGGGCGTACGGCTCATGCGCCGCGTCGTAGCTGAACACCCGCGCAGTGCGCGGGATCCGCCGGACGGATTCAGGCATCCAAGTCACTCCGATCGTCGGTCTGCGCGGTCCACATCAGGCGATCGTCATCCCGCCGTCGACGCTGAGCACTGCTCCTGTCAAGAACGGCGGCGCGTCGAGGAGAAGCCACGCGATCGTCCTCGCGACCTCCTCCGCTTCGCCGTAGCGCCCCAACGGGATCCGCTCCAGCATGTCGGAAGGCTCGCCTCCTCGCAGACTCACCGCTGTATTGATGTCGCGCATCATGCGCGTGTCACTCGGGCCCGGGCACACCGTGTTCACACGGATGCCGTCCGAGGCTGTCTCGAGTGCGGCGGTCTGGCTGAGCCCAATGACGGCGTGCTTGCTGGCGGAGTAGGCCGAGAACTGCGAGACGCCGCGGAGTCCACCCTGTGACGAGACATTCACGATCGCTCCGCCGCCCGCGCGACGAATCGCGGGGATCACGTGTTGGAGGCCCAAGAACACGCCGCGGACGTTGACGGCGAGCACTCGATCGAACTCGTCGATCGGATACTCGGAAACCTCCGCGACGACCCCCTCGTACGCGGCGTTGTTCGCGAGCGCGCCGATGTGGCCGTAGCGCCCTTCGATGGCGTCGACGTAGGCTGAGACGGCCGCAGGGTCAGAGACGTCGGCCGAGACGGCGCACGCCTCCCCGCCCGCCGCGATCACGGCCGCCGCCGTCCGCTCGGCGGCATCGCCGTTGATGTCGACCACGCCGACCGGCATCCCGCGCCCACCGAGCGCGAGACATGTCTCGCGGCCGAAGCCTGCCCCGCCGCCGGTAACGATCGCCGCAGGACGCGCTCTCATTCAGTGGCCTCGGGGGGCTCCACGAAACTTGGGGACGGTCGCGTCAGACGGCGGGTTGAAGCCCATGGAGGATCTTCACGCTCCTTCGATCTCGTTCTCAGCCGTGAGGATGTCCACGGCCAGCTTGCGGTGGGCCTCGTCGATCATGAGGCCGTCGAAGACAGCAGCGCCGATACCCCGTTCGGTCGCTGCTACGTGGGCCGCGAGCACCGCGCGCGCGGTCCGAAGTTCCTCCTCGGTGGCGGCGTATGCGGCGTGCGCCGGCTCGATCTGGTCAGGATGGATGCACCACTTGCCTGTGAATCCCAGCGCCCTGCCCCGGCGAGCCGATTCGAGGTATCCCTGCTCGTCGTGCAGGGCCACGTACGGCCCGTCGATCGCTTCGACGCCGTGCGCGCGAGCGTGGTTCGCGATCTCACTCATGACCCACAGCCACTGCACGCCGGGGAAGCCCGGATCGGGGACGCCGAGCGCGAACCGGGGGATGCCCATGCTCACTGCGTAGTCGCCGACGCCGAAGATGAGCGCCTCGATCCGATCGGAAGCCGTCACGATGTCGCGGATGGCCACCGCGCCGCGCGGGCTCTCGATAAGGATCTCGAGCCCGATCGGTACGCGCCGTTCCACCTCGCGCTCGAGACCGCAGAGCAGATGGTGGACGAAATGGACGTGATCGGCCCCCTCGACTTTCGGAATCATCAGGCAGTCGAGCCGCTCGCCCGCCCGCGTGACGATCTCGACTATGTCCCGGACGGCATACGGGGTCGTGACGTCGTTGATCCTGACGGTGCAGATCTTGCCCTCGTAGACATGGCTCTGGAGCGCCTGGATCGCGTGCTCGCGAGCTGTCTCCTTCTGCGCCGGCGCAACTGCATCCTCGAGATCGATGAAGATCTGATCGCACGGTAAGCCGTCGGCCTTCGCCAGCATCTTCGGGCTCGACCCGGGGACGGCCAGGCAGGAGCGCCGGCGCCCCGCTCGTTTCCTCACAGCGGCCATCTGGCGAGGCGCCGCCGGACCATGAACACCTGCCGGCCCTCCTGGACGAGCACCCTGTCCTGGTTGCTGAGCCGGAACGCGAACTGTCGGCGACGGTTCGCTCTTCGCCGCTCAGACGCCATTTGGCGAGCGCATCGCGCAGCGAAGTCCTCGAAGTGAAGCGCCCGCATCCAATGAGTCTAACCGAAATAAAATAGGATATATCTCCGCCGCCCGGCCGCCTACGGAGACGACGGAAATGAAGCGCACCGGAGTGGGTGTCCGGGGGGGTCCACACGCTCGCTTGCTCGATGTCGCCGAGGCCTACTAGGGGCGGGCGGCGGGCACCGCCGTGAGCGCGCTCAGACTCCGTCCTCCGCGGCTTTGCGCGATCGGCGGCCGCCGGAGCCGTGGCCGCGGGCACGGAGCTCCTCGAGCGTGTTGCGGGCTCCATCCTCGATGTGCTCGCGCATCCGGGCGCTGGCCGCCCCGGCATCACGCGCCTCGACCGCCTCCATGATCCCGGCGTGCTGCGCGAGCGACGCCTTGCTCCGCTTGGTGGCCCAGAAGGCGCTCACAGGGACGGCCGCCCACAGGCGCGTGACGAATTCGATCAACAGTCGCGAGTTGGCCGGCGTGTAGACCGCCCGGTGCCAGACCGCGTTGAGCGATGCGAGGTCCGGCCCGATCGAGTGGCCCGCGAGCGCTGCAGCGAGCGCGTCGTGGGCCGTTCGCATCTCGGCGATCTGCTCGTCGCTGGCGCGCTCGACCGCGAGCTCGACGGCGAGCGGCTCCATCAGCGCCCGCATGCGGTACACCTCGATCACGCTCTCCGGCGAGTACTCGGCCACGACCATCCCCTGGTGGGCGCGGTACTCGACGAGCCCCTCAGCCTGAAGCAGCCGCAGCGCCTCGCGGATCGGCGTCGGGCTCATGTTCAGCTGCTCGACCAGCTGATTCGCCCGTAGCCGGTCGCCCGGGGGCAGGTCGCCGGCCTCGATGGCACCGCGAAGGGCGCTGAAGGCAACCTCCGTCTTCGTCTGCGTCTTGGGCGAGAGCAATTGCCGGTCAACCTAGCGTTCTATAGAATATGTTCCTCCCTCCGGTCGAGGACAAGGAACACTCAGCGTGTCTCAGTATCGCCGTCCTGATCATCGAGCGTCGCAGGTCGCCCGTTGAGCCGGCCCGCCGCGGCGTCGCAACCGGTGATCGACGGGCTGCGTGGGAAGGTCGCCGTGGTCACGGGCGGCGCCTCGGGCATCGGCGAGGCGTGTGGCCGGCTGCTGCGCGCGAGCGGCGCGTCGGTGATCGTCGCCGACATGAGGGGCGACGCTCCCGTCGACGTGACCGAGCGTGCCTCCGTCGAGGAGCTCGCAAGTCGGATCGAGGCCGCCGGCGGCCGCCTCGACGTGCTGATCAACTGCGCCGGCATCGTCGGCGTCAACCGCCCGGCCGCCGAGATCCCGCGTGGAGAGTTCGAGGCTGTCCTCACCGTCAACCTCCTCGGCACCTTCCAGGCCTGCCAGGTCTTGCACCCGCTGCTCGCGCGCGCCGGCGGAGCGATCGTGAACGTCGCCTCCCAGGCGGCGCTCGTGTCACTCCCACACCAGGCGGCCTACTCGGCGTCGAAGGGCGCGGTCGCCGCACTCACGCGCTCGCTCGCGATCGACTGGGCGTCCGACCGGATCCGGGTCAACGCGGTCGCGCCGGGCTTCGTCGTGACCCCGATGACGGCGGAGTTCCGCAAACTCGACGGACTCGTCGCCGCCGCCGAGCGGCGGATCCCCGTCGGTCGCCTGCTCGAGGCGTCCGAGATCGCGGCCGTCATGATCTTCCTGGCCAGCCCGCTCGCGAGCGGCGTGACCGGCGCACTCGTGCCGATCGACGGCGGTTGGACCGCCGGCGAGCCCGAGCTGCCGTGGTGAGCCACTTCGACGTAGTCGTTGTGGGATCAGGCTCGAGCGGCGGGGTCGCGGCTGCCCGTCTCGCCGAAGATCCGTCGGCGGAGGTCCTGCTGCTGGAGGCGGGGCCGGACTTCCCCGACGAGGAGGTGCTGCCGCCGCTGTTCAGCGTCAGCGGCGGACACCGCTGGATCCCTGCCGGCGTCCCCGAGCTGGAGTGGGGCTACTGGGACGCGCCGCACCCGAACGGGCACCGCGTCAGGCTTGCACGCGGTCGCCTCGTCGGCGGATCCTCGATGGTCAACGGCTGCGTGGCGGTCCGCGGTGCACCGCTCGACTACGACCGCTGGGCGGCGAAGGGCAACGCGGGCTGGAGCTGGGACAAGCTGCTGCCCTACTTCAAGCGGATCGAGCACGACGCCGACTTCGGCGCGGAGCCCTACCACGGCCAGGGCGGGCCCATCCACATCCGCCGGTACCCGGAGAGCACCTGGTCGCCGATCCACCACGCCTTCCACGAGGGGTCGCTCGAGCTCGGCCTTCGCGAGCATCCCGATCTCAACGCGCCCGACGCCTATGCGGGCGTCGTGGGCCCGTGGCCGTCGAACCGGCTCAACGAGGTGCGGCTCGGCACGCTCACGACCTACATCCGCCGGGCCCGCCGGCTGCCGAACTTCACGCTGCGCGGGAGCTGCATGGTCGACCGCGTGCTGTTCGACCGCGAGCGCGCCGTCGGTGTCCGCTACATCGACGCCGACGGCCGCTCCGTCGACGTCGGCGCGGACACCGTGATCCTCTCCGCGGGCGCGTACGGCACGCCGCCGATCCTCCAGCGCTCCGGCGTCGGGCCGCGCGCGTTGCTGCACAGCCACGGCATCGAGCAGGTGGCGGAGCTGCCCGTGGGTGCGCACCTGACCGACCACCCGAACGCCGCGATCATGGTGCACTCGCCGATACTCGCGGAGAACCGCGGCCGCATCTTCCTCAACAACTGCCGCGCGCCTGCCGAGCCCGGCGAAGAGCCGCTGTGGCAGGCGCTGGCGATCCCGATCGACGAGGTCGACGGCACCGCCGCGGTGGTCCTGCTCGTCAACCGCCAGGACGCCGAGGGCCACGTCGCGATCAGCTCGGCCGAGCCGGCGGCGCCGCCGCACATCGACCACGGGTTCAATACTCGCGAGAGCGACCTCAGGCGCTTCGAGGCGGCGTGGGAGTTCGGGCGCGCGCTCGTTCGGACAGCGCCCTTCCGTGCGGCGGGAGCGGTGGACTTGAGCGCGCACCTCTCGGTTGAGGAAATCGTCGCCACCGGCGTCGGCACCGCCCAGCACCCGGCCGGCAGCTGCCGCATGGCACCGGACGAGCGCGACGGCGTAGTCGCCCCGGACCTCGCCGTTCACGGCATCGACGGCCTCTACGTCGCCGACGCGAGCGTCTTCCCGGACAACCTCATGAACAACATCAACCTCACGTGCTACGTCATCGGGGAGGTCGTCGCGGACCGCCTGAGGCTGCGCGCCGGCCGACCGGCCGAGCCGGTCAGGGCCAGCTGAACCAGATGCTCGGCGAGCACGAGCTCAGAGCTCTGATCGACGACCCGGACCGGCGCTCGGAGGTACCGGCACTCGAGCTCGCCGAGGCGTTCCTCGCACGGATCGAGGCGGTCGGGCCGGTGGTCAACGCGTTCATCTCGGTCACGCCGGAGATCGCCCGCGCCGACGCGCAGCGGGTTGACAGCAGCCGCGCCGCTGGACGGCCCCTCGCGCTCGACGGCCTGCCGGTGGCCCTCAAGGACAACATCGACCTGGCCGGCGTGCGCACGACCGTGGGCTCACAGGTCTATGCCGATCGAGTGGCCGAGCGTGACGCGGCGGTGACCGCGCGTCTGCGCGCGGCCGGCGCCGTCGTCCTCGGCAAGCTCCACCTCCACGAGTTCGTCTACGGAGTCACGTCGAACAACCCCTGGTACGGCGCCTGCCGTAACCCGTGGGACCTCGAGCGAATCCCGGGGGGCTCCAGCGGCGGGGCCGGCGTCGCGGTGGCGAGCGACCTCTGCATCGGGGCGCTCGGCTCCGACACCGGCGGCTCGATCCGCATCCCGGCGCACCTGACCGGCGTGACCGGGCTCCGGCCTACGTACGGGGCGGTCAGCTCCCGGGGAGCCTTCCCGATCGCGCGCTCATTCGACACAGTAGGGCCGCTGGCGCGGTCTGCCGTCGACGTCCTCAGGCTGCTGCTTCAGATGGCCGGCTACGACCCGGAGGACGCGCGGGCCGTGCCGGGACGTCTCGCGCAGCCCGCCGTCGGACTGCGGATCGGCGTGCCGACGGGCGAGTGGTTCTTCGGCGATCTCGACCCCGAGGTCGAACGCCACGTGCGCGGGGCAGCCGAGCTGCTCCGAGACCTCGGCGCCCGCGTCATCGAGATCGCGATCCCCGACGCAGCCGCAGCCGCCGCCAACGACGCCTGCAGCACCATCACCCGCGCCGAGGCCTACGCCCTGCACCGACGTGTGTACCACGACCAGCCCGAGCGGCTTGGCGATGACACCGTGCGGCGGTTGCGGCTCGGCGAGCAGGTCACCGGAGCGGAGTTCGCCGACGCCCTCCAGGCGATGCACGAGTGGCGGCAGGCGATGCGCACGGTGCTCGAGAAGACGGACGTCGTGCTCACCCCCACGGCCGCGACCGCCGCGCCGCGCACCGCCGATTCCGAGACCGTCTCGACGACCGCGCGCCTGACCCGACTGACCCATCCCTTCAGCGTCGCCGGCATGCCCGCGGTGTCAACGCCTTGCGGCATGACGACGAGCGGGCTGCCGATCGGCGTCCAGCTTGCGGGGGCGCCGTGGGCCGACGCCGTCGTGCTCCGCGCCGCGATCGCCTTCCAGGCCGCGAGCGACTGGCACCTGCGCCGCGCGCCGGCGGTGTTCACGGATGCAGGATGAGCTTCCCGAACTGCCGGCGGTCCTCCATCGCGCGATGGGCGTCGGCGGCCGCCTCGAGCGGGACGTGCTCCGAGATCGTCGGCTCGAAGTCGCCCCGGGCCACCATCTCGATCACCCGTCCGATCTCCGCCTCGGTCGCGCGCGCACACCCGATCACCGACCACTCCCTGCGGAACAGCTGGATGAGGTCGAGGGGCACAACCTCTCCGGCATGCCCGCCGCAGACGACGACCCGCCCGCCGGTGGCAACCGCCGCGAGACTGTTGGTGAACACCTCGCCCCCGACGTGCTCGAGCACGACATCAACGCCGTGCCCGCTGGTCTCCTCGAGCACGCGGCGGGCGAGGTCCTCGTCCCGGTAGTTGATCCCGACGTCGGCGCCGAGCTCGCGGGCGCGCTCCAGCTTCTCGTCGCTGCCGGCCGAGACGATCACGCGCGCGCCCGCGCGTCGCGCCACCTGGAGACCGGCCGACCCGACGCCGCTACCCGCGGCCGAAATCAGGACCGTCTCCCCCGCCTTCAGCGCGGCGCGTGTTATCAGGCAGTGCCACGCCGTGGCGAACGTCGTCTGCGTCGATGCCGCCGCGTCGAAGCTGAGGGCGTCGGGGATCCTGAGCACCGAGCCGGCCGGCACGACGACGAGCTCCGCATAGCCGCCCGCGCGCTGGACGCCCAGCATCTGGAGCTGCTCGCAGAACTGCTGCCGGCCCGCCAGGCAGGCGTCGCAGCGCCGGCAGGCGACCTGGTAGAGCGGAGTCACGCGGTCGCCCTGCGAGAACGCTTCGACGTCCGCGCCGACCGCGGCGATCTCGCCGCCGAGCTCGAAGCCGAGCGTGTGCGGCAGCTCCAGCGGGAGGCGCGACGTGCCGTTGCGCATGTCGACGTCGACGTGGTTGAGGCCGACGGCCCGCACGCGGATGACCACGTCGCCCGGCCCCGGCTCGGGATCCGGGACGTCCTCGTAGCGGAGCACCTCCGGGCCGCCGTACTCGTGGAACCGAACCGCCTTCATCTTGCCTCCTCCATCGTGATGGGGACTCCGGGACTGCGTGCCTGCTGCAGCGTGAGCACCGCGAAGGCGGCCGCGACGGCGAGCGCCATCGCCGACCAGAGAAGCGCCCACGAGTCCGGCCCGCCGACGAGCAGGCCGAAGAGGGGCGGCGCGGCGACGGCGCCGGCGTAGAGCCAGAACAGCGCGCGCCCGGTAGCGCGCCCGACGCTCGTCGGCGCGCTCTCCGCGGTCATCGTCAGGTAGACGCCGTTCCATCCGATCGCGCAGAGCCCGACGAGGGCGAGGGCCACGTACACGACCGCCCCGTCCGTCCACGGGAGCACCGCGAGCCCCACCGCGGCGCCCGCGGCCGCGAGCTGGAGCGGCTGGAGGCGCGAGTCGAACAGCCGGTCGGAGGCCACACCCCAGCCGAACCGGCCCACGGCGCCCCCCAGCATGGTCACGGCAAGACCGATGCCCGCGGCCGTGACCGAGAGATGCTCGTGATCGACGAGATAGACGGCGACATAGCTGATGATCGTGTTCTGGACGCCGGCCAGGACGAAGCCGTAGACGCCCATGCCCGACATCGACACCGTCCCGGCGTGACGCTCTGCCGGCATCGGCACCGCCGAGCGCTCCGGCGAGCGGGCCAGCCGGAGCGCGATCAGGCCGGTCGCCAGGCACGCCACGAGCGGCACCAGCAGCGCGGTTCGCCAACTGCCCAACAGTGCGAGGCTCGGGAGGATCAGCCCGGCGAGCACCCCGCCGGCGGTCACGCCCACCTGCTTGATGCTCATGACGACGGCGCGTCGGCCGCGCGGCACGCTCGCGCTGGCGAGCACGTTCGACGGCGGGTTGGCCGCCCCGTAGCCGATGCCCGCGAGGCCCACGCCCGCCAGAAGCAGCAGCGCGGTCGGCGCGCCGGCGGCCACGCTCACGCCGGTGGCGATCAGCACCAGCGCGAGTGCGAGCATGCGCGTCGCGCCCATGCGGTCGGTGACTCGCCCGGCAGGGACGGTGGCGATCAGCGACCCGACGTAGGCCATCGCGCCCACGGCGCCGACCGCTGCCGTGGAAAGGCCGAACTGCGCGCGGATCTCGGGGGCCAGCGACGCGAAGCCGAACGTCGAGAAGGCCGCCACGGTGATGCCCCCGAACGCGAGCGCGAGCTGCAGCTTCATCTCGCGCGGCCAGGGCAGTCCCGGCGGTCCGGGGCGCGGCCGCCGGCGCGGCTTCACGGCCGCGCTGGCAGGCCGGCGAGGTGCTGGAGCACCTCCTCGAGCGGCATGACATCGCCGTACTTCGCGTTGATGTCGAATAGGTTGGCGTAGTGCGGACCCTCGGCCCGGTCGGACACGCAGGCCTCCGGCACGACGATCCGGAAGCCGTAGGACACTCCGTCGAGGCAGGCCGCGCGGACGCAGCCGGACGTGGAGCAGCCGGTGATGATGATGGTGTCGACCCGGTCTTCGATCAGGAGCGACAGCAGGTTCGTGCCGAGGAACGAGGACGAGTGCTTCTTGACGATCACGTGCTCCCCCTCAGCGGGCGCGAGTCGAGGGTCGATCTCCACTGCACGGTCGCCGAGCTGTAGCTCGAGCAGCGCAGGCACCTTCCTGGCGAACATGCCGGCGTCCCGACCGTCGGGGTGGTAGGCGGTCGTCGTGTAGTAGACCGGCGCGGCCGCCCGCCTCGCCACCGGGAGGAGCTCGGCGATCGCCTCGACCGCGGAGGTCTGATCCGCGCCGACCTTGTACGCGGGGTCGTTGAAGGCGATGGCCATGTCGATCACGAGCACGGCCGGGCGCTCGCCGAAGCCGGTGCGCGCTCCGAGGCCGCGTGCCGCGTAGAACTGCTCGACGTCCTCACCCCAGCGCCCGCCCACGCCCGCGCCGGCATCGCTCAGCTGCTCCATCCGCTCCTTGAACCGCTCTCCGTCGGACACGTGCGCTCCTTTCAGCTCGAGATGACGCCGAGCCGCGCCAGCTCGCTGAGCTCTTCGCGGTCGTACCCGAGCGACGTCAGGATCTCGTCGTTGTCCGCGCCGAGCTCGGGGCCGCAGCTCCGGATCCGCCCGGGGGTCTCCCCCATTCGCGGAATGACGTTCTGCATCTTCAGCGGGCCCAGCACCGGGTGCTCCACCGTGGTCACCGTCTCGCGCGCCAGGTACTGCGGGTCCTCCACGATGTCGGCGATCGAGAGCACGGGTGCGATCGCCGCCGAGACCTCCTCGAAGGCACGGATAACCTCGTCCGAGTCGCGCTCCCCGATCCAGGCGGCGATCGCCTCGTCGAGCTCGTCCACGTGCTCGAGCCGGCCAGTGTGGTTGGCGAACCAGGGCTCGTCCAGGATGTCCTCGCGACCGACGAGACGCATGATGCGCTCTGCGATCGACTGCGCGCTGCCCGACAGGCCGAGCCAGCGGCCGTCCGCG
>JAXDGC010000445.1:0-11017 GCA_034665245.1 Solirubrobacteraceae bacterium
AGCGAGTACTGCGGCTAGCTGGAGACCGGCTTCTCCAGGCCCTGGTCGCGGGCGATCGTCACGGCCGCCTCGATCTGCTCGGCGGTCCACTCCGAGACGCCCCAGTAGCGCGCCTTGCCGGCCCGGACGACGTCGCTGAGGGCCTGCACCGTCTCCTCGAGCGGCGTCTCGGTGTCATAGCGATGGCACTGGTAGAGGTCGACGAAGTCGGTCCGCAGCCGCGCCAGCGACGCGTCGATCTGCTTGTGGATCTGCTCGGCCGAGAGCCCCCTGGTCGACGTCCGACATGGGGAAGTAGACCTTCGTCGCCAGGACGTAGCCGTCGCGATCGTGGCCGGCGAGGATCTCGCCCCAGGCCTCCTCGGCGGCGCCGCGCCCGTAGACGTTCGCCGTGTCGAAGAAGTTGATCCCGGCCTCGAAGGCCGCGCGCGTGCACGCCTCCGTCTGCTCGCGCCCGACGCCGCCGGAGTACGTCAGCCACGAGCCCAGGCTGATCTCAGACACTTGGAGCTCGCTGTCACCCAGCTGCCGGTAGCGCATGGTCATCTCCTCCAGTTCAGATCCGGTAGACGGTCAGCAGTCGTTTCTCGTGCTCGGCGTCGATGCGCGCGACGACCTCGATGTGGTCCTCCAGGCCGGAGCCGCGCAGCTTCGTGGCCAGCAGGTCGTCGACCTGGAAGACGCCGGCGGAGTTGTTCATCTCGATCTCGACGCGGATCGTGCGCTGCTCGCCCGGGACGATGCGGACCTCGTCGATCGCCGCCGCCGAGAGCGAGTGGATGTTCGGCAGGTGGGTCTCGAGCGAGACGCGCGAGCGGCCGTGCTCCATGTCCAGCGCGTCGGCGACGCGGACGACGCCCGCCTCCAGCGTCAGCGGGCGCCCGCCCGTGCGGTGGCCGATGATCGCGTGCATGATCTCGGATGCCACGATCGTGCGCTCGGGGTCGTCGTAGACGTCGGCGAGCAGGTCGTCGAGCAGGTCGGCGGCGAGGAAGAGGCTGAACGACTCGTGGTCGACGCGATGGATCGACATGCCGAGGTCGTGCAGCAGGCAGCCGCCGGCGATCACGACCTCGGCGTCGGCCGCCTTCATGGCGTAGTCGGTCTCGATCGCCGACGCGACGCCCGCCCGGTGCAGCAGGCGGAAGATCCGCAGCGCGCTGTTGAGGACGATCTGGAGGTGCACCCAGGAGTGGTCGCTCATGCCCAGCCGCTGCGCGGTGATCTGCTGGCCGTGCCAGCGCGCCTTGAGCTTGTCGCTGGCGTTGGCGGCCGCGAGCAGGCCGGCGAGCCTGCGGTTGCGCTGGCTCGGGGCGTGGACCTCCATGGCCGCGATCACCTGCCGCGGCGAGGCGGGGGCGCTGCCGTCGGATTTGTCGCTCATGGCGGAGATGATCGCGGGCGGTGGGTGGAGTGCGTCGAGATGCGAAGCTCCTGTCGTGTGCCGGCTCTTCGGAATGAGTGGGGGGGACCGGCGTGTGCGCGCGACATTCTGGCTGCTCGAGGCGCCCGACAGCCTCGCGCAGCAGAGCCGCCGCGAGCCGGACGGCACCGGGGTCGGCTGGTTCGACGCGGACGGCCGCCCGCAGCTGTCCAAGCAGCCGCTCCCGGCGTACGCGGACCCCGCGTTTGCCCGCGAGGCGCGCGAGCTCGAGTCGACGGTGTTCGTCGCCCACATCCGCTACGCGACGACCGGCGCGGTCGAGGTGCGCAACACGCATCCCTTCGAGCAGCGCGGCCGGCTGTTCGCCCACAACGGCGTCCTGCTCGAGCTCGAGCGCCTGGAGAACCGGCTCGGCGCCGACCGGGCACTGGTGCGGGGGGACACCGACTCCGAGCGGCTGTTCGCGCTCATCACGCGCGAGACCGATCTCCGCGGCGGCGACGTCGGCGCGGGCATCGCCGCCGCCGCTCGCTGGGTCGCGGAGCACCTGCCCGTGTACGCGATCAACCTCGTCCTCGGGACGCCCGACGAGTTGTGGGCGCTCCGCTACCCCGACACGCACGAGCTGTGGGTGCTCGAGCGTGGCGCCGGCGGACCGCGAGGCGATCGCCACCTCGATGCGGCCAGCGCCGCGGGCACGGTGCGCGTGCGCTCGGCGCCCCTCGCGCGTCATCCGTCGGTGATCGTCGCCAGCGAGCGCATGGACGAGGATCCGGGCTGGCGCCTGCTCGCGCCGGGAGAGCTGATCCACGTCCCGCCGACCCTGGACGTGGAGTCGTCGATCATCGTGGACGGGCCGCCCGCGCGGCAGCTGACGCTCGACGACCTCCAGCCCGCCGCGGCCGCCGCCCAGGCGCCGACCCCCCACTGACCCCCGAACCCGGAGACGCCATGCCCCTGCACCGCCAGGTCGCCGACGAGCGCAAGCGCGAGGAGGTGACGCTCAACCCGCTGCGCGTCATCTCCCACAGCCCCGCCGTGGTGCCGCGGTTTCGCATCCCCGACACCACGATCCCAGCGGGCGTCGCCGCGAGGCTCGTGCGCGACGAGCTGATCCTGGACGGCAACGCGCGGCTGAACCTCGCGACGTTCGTGACGACGTGGATGGAGCCGGAGGCCGAGGCGCTGATGGCCGAGACGTTCGACAAGAACATGATCGACAAGGACGAGTATCCGCAGACCGCGGAGCTCGAGCTGCGCTGCGTCAACATGCTCGCCGAGCTGTGGCACGGGCAGACCGGCGGCGGCGCCACCGGCACGTCGACGACGGGCTCGAGCGAGGCGTGCATGCTGGGCGGCATGGCGCTGCTGTGGCGCTGGCGCGCCCGCGGACGCGCCGCGGGGCGCGCGGTGGACCGCCCGAACCTCGTGATGGGCATCAACGTCCAGGTCTGCTGGGAGAAGTTCTGCCGCTACTGGGAGGTCGAGCCGCGCTACGTGCCGATGGAGGGCGAGCGCAGGCACCTCACCGGGCCGGAGGCGGCCGAGCTCTGCGACGAGAACACGATCGGCGTGGTCGCGATCCTCGGCAGCACCTTCGACGGCAGCTACGAGCCGGTCAAGGAGATCTCCGGCGCGCTCGACGCGCTCGAGCGCGAGCGCGGCCTCGACGTCCCGATCCACGTCGACGCCGCGTCGGGAGGGTTCGTCGCGCCGTTCATCCAGCCCGACCTCGTATGGGACTTCCGGCTGCCGCGCGTGGCGTCGATCAACGCCTCGGGCCACAAGTTCGGGCTCGTCTACCCGGGCATCGGCTGGGCGCTGTGGCGCGACTCCGACGCGCTCCCCGAGGAGCTCGTCTTCCGCGTCAACTACCTGGGCGGCGACATGCCGACCTTCGCGCTGAACTTCTCGCGGCCCGGCAGCCAGGTGGTCGCCCAGTACTACACCTTCCTGCGCCTGGGCCGCGAGGGGTACCGCGCCGTCCAGCAGGGCTGCCAGGACGTCGCGCGGCGGCTGTCGAGCGGGATCGCCGAGCTCGGGCCGTTCGAGCTGCTCACCGACGGGACCGAGCTGCCGGTCTTCGCGTTCAAGCTCCGCGACGACGTGACGAACTACTCCGTCTTCGAGGTCTCCCGCGCGCTGCGCGAGCACGGCTGGCAGGTGCCCGCGTACACGCTGCCGGCCAATCTCGAGGACGTCGCGGTGCTGCGCATCGTGGTGCGCAACGGCTTCAGCGCCGACATGGCGGACATCCTGCTCGCCCACCTGCGGCGCGCGGTCGCGGACGACCTGTCGAAGCTGTCGAAGCCCCCGCCGATCTCACGGGCCGAGGGATTCCACCACTGAGCCGCCCTGGGAGGTATCGTCGCGTGCCATGAGGGTGCGCGACGCGATGACCGAAGAGGTCCTCACCATCGCTCCTGACCGCAGCCTGCGCGACGCGGCGCAGTTCATGACCGAGCACAACGTCGGCGCGGCGGTGATCATGGACCCGGAGCAGCCCGGCCCGGGGATCGTCACCGAGCGCGACGTGGTGCGCTCTCTCGGGTCAGGCGAGGATCCCGATCGCGAGATGATCAGGGATCACCTGACGGCCCGGGCGACGTTCGCCGACGCCGACTGGGATCTGAAGGAGGCGGCCGACGCGATGGCCAGGGGAGGCTTCCGGCACCTCGTCGTCGTCCAGGGCGGTCAGGTCGCGGGCATCATCTCGATGCGCGACATCATCCACGTGTGGCGGCCGCGCTGAGCCGGTCGAGGTCGGCGAACATGTGCTCGGGCAGCGCCTCGAAGCGGAGGCCGTAGACGTCGTGTCCGTGCTCGCGCACCACCCGGGCCCGCCCGCTTACGCGCGGGAACGGACGCGGCGGTAGCTCGAAGCCCAGCTCCTCGTCGACCGCGAGCGGGCGCGTCGTGGTCACCGACATGCCGCCGTGCCCGACATCGATCGTCGTCGCGGCGACCGGGCTGCCGATCCTCCGAGTCAGCGTGCACATCAGCGCGACCTGCGACCGCGGCGCTCGCCGCCGTTCCACCTCGCTCATCGGGCGATCATCGCGCTCCCCGGCGCGCCGCGCAAGGAAGGCTGCGCAAATCTGACCGCCATGCTGTGCGTGACTTTCGCCCGCCGGCGTTGTCTAAGGGGCCAGGTACTCGACATCGGGAGGTTCACCCATGCAGCATGTCCAGCGGATACTCGTCGCAGCCCTTGCCATCGTCGCCCTGGCGGCGGGGGCGACCGTCGCGTCGGCCAAGCGCGGCCACGACCATGGCGGCGGAGGGGGTGCGGAGCGGCTGTTCGCGCTGCAGCCGGATCCCGCCGGCAATCCCGAGGGCATCGCCTTCGACCGGCGCTCCAAGGCCTTCTTCGTCGGCATCACGGCCGACGGCGCCATCTACCGCGGCACGCTCGGGAGCAGGACCGTGTCGCCGTACATCCCCGGTGGGGCCGGCAAGGCGGCCGTCGGCCTCAAGGTCCGGCGCGGCAAGCTCTACGTCGCCGGTGGCCCGACCGGGTCGATCACGGTCTACGACCTCGCCACCAAGCAGGCGGTCGCCACGTTCCAGACGGGCGCGGGCGGCTTCCTCAACGATCTCGTCGTGACCCGGCGCGGCGACGTGTTCGTCACCGACTCCTTCCGGCCGAAGCTCTGGCACGTGACCGCCGAGCAGGTGCGCGCCGGCTCCGGCACGCCGCAGGCGCTGGACGTCAGCGCAATTCCCTACGAGGGCGGAGGCGAGTTCAACCTCAACGGGATCGTCGCGAAGGGCGGCCGTAGGCTCGTCGTCGTCGATACGAACAGCGGCAAGCTGTTCCGCATCGAGCTGAGCGGCGATCGCGCCTCGATCCGGGCGATCGACGAGGTCGAGGGCGCGACGGTGCCGGGCGGCGACGGCATGCTGTTCGACCGCGGGCGGCTGGTGGTCGTGCAGGGAGGCGCCTCGCCGCAGCTGTCGTTCCTGAAGCTGCGCGGTGGCGCGCGCCGCGCGACGCTCGAGGACACCCGGACGAGCGACAAGCTCCGCGGCCCGTCGACCGTCGACCGGGCCAACGGTCTCTACCTCGTCGTCAACGCCGACTTCGCCACGAGCCAGAAGCCGTTCACGGTGGCGGGGCTCCCGCGGCGGTCGAAGCACGGCCACTAGGCAGCACGGAGCGGCGACCCGCGGCCGGCTCACACCGGCCGCGGGTCCGACCGATGGATTCCGGCCGCGCGCCGGATCTACATCGGTATGAGACAGAAGACCGGCTGGGTCATCGCCCTCACGGGCATCGGTTCCTTGATGGCAGCGCTCGACACGCTGGTCGTGTCGACGGCGCTGAGCACGATCCGGGTGGACCTCGGCGCCTCGGTCGAGGCGCTCGAGTGGACGGTGAACGCCTACAACCTCAGCTTCGCGGTGCTGCTGATCACGGCCGCGGCGCTCGGTGACCGCTACGGACGCCGCAATCTGTTCGCCGCGGGCCTCGGGCTGTTCACGCTCGCGTCGGCCCTGTGCGCGCTCGCGCCCGGTGTCGGCTGGCTGATCGCCGCGCGCGCCGTCCAGGGCGTCGGCGCGGCGCTGCTGATGCCGCTCGGCCTCGCGCTGCTGAGCGCGGCCTTCCCGCCCGAGCGCCGGGGGGCGGCGATCGGTATCTTCAGCGCGATCACGGGCATCGCCGTCGCGATCGGGCCGCTCGTCGGCGGCGCCGTGGTCGAGGGACTCGACTGGGAGTGGATCTTCTGGCTCAACGTCCCGATCGGCCTGGTCGCGATCCCGCTCGTGCTCGCCCGGATGGACGAGAGCCACGGGCCTCGAGCCGGCCTGGACTTCCCCGGCCTCGCGCTGGTCACGGCCGCCGCGCTGGGGATCGTCTGGGGCCTCGTGCGCGGCAACGCCGCCGGCTGGGGGAGCCTCGAGGTGATCGCCACGCTGACGGCCGGAGCGTGCCTCGTCGGGGCCTTCGTCGCCTGGGAGCTGCGCGCCCGCGAGCCGCTGCTGCCGGTGCAGATGTTCCGGTCGCGCGCCTTCGCGGCGAGCAACGCGGCGATGTTCTTCACGTTCGCGTCGCTGTTCAGCGCCGTGTTCTTCTACGCGCAGTTCCTGCAGACCGGGCTCGGCTACGGCCCGCTCGAGGCCGGCCTGCGGCTGATGCCCTGGACGGCGACCTTCATCACGGTGGCTCCCGCCGCGGGCGCCCTGACCGACCGGATCGGCGAGCGCCCGCTGATGGTCGCCGGGCTGTCGCTGCAGGCGGCCGGGATGGCGTGGCTGGCGCTGATCGCCGAGCCGGGCCTCGCTTACTCGAGCATGCTCGCCCCGTTGATCGTCGCCGGCGTCGGCATCTCGATGGCGATCCCCGCCGCGCAGAACTCGGCGGTCGGCTCGGTGGCGATGGACGCGATCGGGAAGGCGGCCGGGGTCAACAGCATGATGCGCGAGCTCGGCGGCGTGTTCGGGATCGCGATCGTGGTCGCCGTCTTCGCGGGTGCCGGCAGCTACGCCTCGGCGGCCGCCTTCACCGACGGCTTCTCACCCGCGATCGGCGTCGGCGCCGCGCTGGCGCTGGCGGGCGCGGCCGCGGGCCTGGCGCTCCCCGGTCGCCGGCGCAGCCGCGGCGCCATGTTCACCCGGGCGGTCCCCGCCCTCGAATCGGAGGTCACGCGATGAGACAGGTCATGGTGCGCTACAAGGTCAAGCCTGACCGGGTCGAGGAGAACGAGGCGCTCGTGCGCGCCGTCTACGACGAGCTGGCACGCGTCGCGCCGGAAGGACTCCGGTACGCGACGTTCCGGCTGGAAGACGGCGTGAGCTTCGTGCACCTCGCGATCCAGACGGAGGACGGGCAGACGCCGCTGGCGAAGCTGGACGCGTTCCAGCGCTTCCAGGAGAACGTCCGCGACCGCTGCGACGAGCCTCCCGCCGTCACCGACCTCCACACGATCGGGTCCTATCGCCTGTGAGCCCACACCCCGTCGTCCACCTCGAGCTGCACACCGGCGCCCTGCCGTGCGCGTCCGCGTTCTACTCGCAGCTGCTGCGCTGGCGCCCGGAGCGCATCGACGCAGCGTGCGGCTCCTACGTCGCGCTCGAGCTGGGCGGCGGCCTGGACGGCGGGATCGTCGAGTGCGGGACGCGGCGGGCGATGTGGCTGCCCTACGTCGCGGTCGATCGGATCGACGTGATGACGGAGCGCGCGGGCCGGCTCGGCGCCTCGGTGCTGCTCGAGCCGCGCGAGGGGCCGACCGGCTGGCGCAGCGTCGTCGCCACCCCCGAAGGCGGCGACATCGCGTTCTGGCAGCCGAAGCGATGACCGGTGAAGCGGCCTACCGAGGCCTCGTCGAGCCGTACCGGGCCGAGCTGCAGGCGCACTGCTACCGGATGCTCGGCTCGGCCCAGGACGCCGAGGACGCGCTGCAGGAGGCGCTGACGAACGCATGGCGCGCGCTGCCCCGGTTCGAGGGCCGCAGCTCGCTGCGCTCCTGGCTCTACAAGATCGCGACCAACGCGTGCCTCAGGCAGCTCGAGCGGCGGCCCACGCGGGTGCTGCCGATCGACTACGGCCCGCCGACCGACCCCCACGACGCGCCCGCCGATCCGCTGGTGGAGTCGGTGTGGGTCGAGCCGTACCCCGACGGGCGACTCGGGCTCGACGCCACCGTCGCGGGCCCGGAGGCCCGCTACGAGCAGCGCGAGAGCGTCGAGCTCGCGTTCATCGCGGCGCTCCAGCACCTCCCGCCGACGCAGCGGGCCGTGCTCATCCTGCGCGACGTGCTCGGCTTCTCGGGCGGCGAGGTCGCCGACACCCTCGAGACGACGCCGGCCGCGGTCTACAGCGCCCTCCAGCGCGCCCACCGGACGATCGACGAGCGGCTCCCCGCGGAGAATCAGCAAACCACGCTGCGCGCGCTCGGCGACGAGCGCCTGCGCGCGATCGTCGACCGCTATGTCCACGCCTGGCAGGACGGCGACGTCGACGCGGTCGTGGCCCTGCTCGCCGAGGACGCCACCATCACGATGCCGCCGCGGCCGACCTGGTACCGGGGCCGCGACGCGGTGGCCGGCTTCCTGCGCGCGTTCCCGCTCGCGGACGACAACCGCTCGCTGCTCGTTCCCACCGAAGCCAACGGGCAGATCGCGTTCGGCCACTACTTCTGGGACGCCGCGACGCGACGCCACCTCCCGCACGGCGTCAACCTGCTCACGCTCCGCGGCGATCGGATCATCGACATCACGACGTACCTGACGCCCGAGGCGTTCGCTCGCTTCGAGCTCCCGGCCGAGCTCGCCTGAGACAATCGCCGGCATGCATCTCCCGACGAGCCTGGTCGGCTCGTACGCCCAACCCGACTGGCTGATCGATCGCGAGAAGCTCGCCTCGCGCTTCCCGCCGCGGGTGCGCGCCCGCGAGCTGTGGCGCGTCGATCCGCGCTTCCTCGAAGAGGCCCAGGACGACGCGACGCTGCTCGCCATCCGCGATCAGGAGCGGGCCGGGCTCGACATCGTCACCGACGGCGAGCAGCGGCGCGAGAGCTACTCGAATCGCTTTGCGAACGCGCTGACCGGGATCGACCTGGACAACCCGGGCACGGCCCTCGATCGCAGCGGGCACCCGAATCCCGTCCCCCGGGTGGTGGGGCCGATCGAGCGCAAGCACCCGGTGCAGGTCGGCGATCTCGCGTTCCTCAAGGCGAACACGGATCGCCGGGTCAAGATGACGGTCCCAGGCCCGTTCACGATGTCCCAGCAGGCCCAGAACGATCATTACGAGAGCGAGGCGGAGCTCGCGCAGGCCTACGCCGCCGCGGTGCACGACGAGATCGCCGACCTGTTCGCCGCCGGCGCCGACCTCGTCCAGATCGACGAGCCCTACATGCAGGCCCGGCCCGAGAAGGCGCGCGAGTACGGCCGCGCGGCGCTCGATCGCGCGCTCGACGGCCTGTCCGGCACGACCGCCGTCCACATCTGCTTCGGCTACGCCGCGATCATCCACGAGCGCCCGTCGGGCTATTCGTTCCTCACGGAGCTGGCCGACGCCGGCTGCGACCAGATCTCGATCGAGACGGCGCAGTCCCAGCTCGACTGCTCGGTGCTCGAGGGCCTGCCCGGGAAGACGATCATCCTCGGCGTGCTGAACCTCGACGTCGACGCGGGGATCGAGACGCCGGAGGTCGTGGCGGAGCGGATCGAGCGCGCCCTGCCCTACAAGCGCACCGACGAGCTCGTGGCCGCTCCCGACTGCGGGATGAAGTACCTCACCCGCGAGGTCGCGTTCGGCAAGCTCCAGGCGCTGGTCGCGGGCGCCCACATGGTGCGGGAGGGTCAGCGGAAGACGTAGCGGAAGCGCGTGCCGTCGCAGAACCGCCGCAGCTTGGAGCCGAGCGACGAGCCGTGTGAGCGGTTCTCCGCGCTGGGCACGTAGCGGACGTCGCCCTTCCAGCCCCGCGGATCCGAGCCGCCGACGAGCCCTCTGCCGCGCCCGCGGCCGACCGCCGGCGGGTACTCGTCGCGGTCGTAGGCGGTGCGGGTCGGCACGCCGCCGAGCAATCGGACGCGGCGCGCGGCGGCGCCCGGACGGTTGACCACGAGGGTTCGTGGCCAGCCCCGGCGGAGCGCGGCGCGGAAGTGGGCGCGGATGTTCGGGTACTTGGTGCGGCTGAAGGAGACGTTCTGCACCCCGCCCGGCGTGGTGCAGCTCGCCCCGGAGGTCGGCGACGGCGTGTCGCCGCCGGCGGCGCCGAGGCAGGGGCAGGGCAGCGTCTCGCAGTACACGCCGTCGCCGTCCGCGTCGCGGGTGTCGGCGGCGCGCTGTCCCGCGGCCTGGTCGGGGTAGTCGGCGCAGGTCGCGGCGGAGGCGGGACTCGAGAGCGCGAAGAGCGAGACGACGGCGACAAGGCCGAGGAGCAAGGCACTACGAATGCTCAGAATCTGTTTCGCGATGGTTACAAGGTAGCCGCTTGACGCGGCGCTCCAGATCGAAGAGTGTCGGCATAGGGCGTTGCCGGCTGAGACGCGGTGGTGACCTGTCTCTGGCGCGGTCCGCGTCCGGGGCCACCAAGGCGGACCAGCATCCGGACACCGAGCCCGGCCAGGTCCCAGAGAGGATTGGCCATGGCGCTCATTCTGCGCAGCAGCATCCGTCCGGCGGTCATCGCGATTGGTGCGATCGTCGCCCTGTTCCTGTCGCTGGCGCCCGCGGCGTCGGCGGCGGATCCGACCTTCAGCCGGAGCAACTTCGCCACCGGCAACTCCCCGATCTCGATCGCGGCCGGCGATCTGAACGGCGATCTGCGGCCCGATCTCGTGACCGCCAACGACCAGGACAACAACGTGACGGTCCTGTTCGCCGACGCGTTCGGCGGCTTCACCGGGCCGCTCGCCCTCGCGACCGGAGCCCAACCGCGGGATGTCGCGATCGCCGACTTCAACGGTGACGGCAACCCCGACCTCGCGGTCGCCAACGGGAACCAGGTCTCGATCATGCTCGGTGACGGACTGGGCGGGTTCGCCACGGCGGTCGGCTACGCGACGCCGGGAGAGGTCCCGGTCGGGATCGTGGCCGGTGACTTCAACCAGGACGGCAGGCGCGATGTCGCGCTCGCGAATGTCTTCACCGGCCTGTCGGTGATGCTCGGCGACGGCGCGGGC
>JAXDGC010000446.1:0-5925 GCA_034665245.1 Solirubrobacteraceae bacterium
GTTGGCGGCGGCCTGCATCGTCTCCGGCGAGGTGTCCTCGCCCTCGATGACCTCGATCAGCCGCATGCGGGAGGCGGGCCAGAAGAAGTGGAAGCCCACGACCTTGTCCGGGCGGTTGGTGATGTCGCCGATCTCGGTGATCGAGAGGCCCGAGGTGTTGGAGGCGAGGATCGCGTGGCCCGGGGTGGCGACGTCGAGGTCGGCGAAGACCTGGTGCTTGATCGCCATCTTCTCCGGCACCGCCTCGATGACGAAGTCGACGTCGCCGAAGTCCCCGTACTCGGTGGTGCCGGTGATGAGCCCGAGCGTGTGCTCGAGCTGGGCGTCGGCCTGCTCCTGGGTCAGCTTCTCGCGCTTGACGAGCTTGGCGGTCTGGCTCTGGGTGACCTCGTGTGCCTTCTCGAGGCCCTTGTCCACGAATTCCTGTTTGACGTCCTTGAGGAGGACGGGGATGTCGGCGGAGGCGATGACCTGGGCGATCTCCCCGCCCATGACCCCGGCCCCCACGACAGCGGCTTTGAAGACGAACATGGCGGCATCCTTTCACGCGAGGCGCGCCGCCGAGAGCCCGGCCAGGGCCGTCATGCAGAGGGCGGAGCCGACGCACCAGATGCAGATGGCGTGCAGCTCGCCCACCTCGATCCAGCTCAGCCACGCCGACAGCCCGAAGCCCGAGAACGCGAGCACCGCGGTCAGCGTCCTGGCCCGCTCGCCGTCGCGCGCGAGCGAGCCGAGGATCGCGGCGTAGCCGAGCAGCCCGAGCAGGGCCACCGGCACGCCGGCGAGCACGGCGTAGGAGGACTTCTGCACGGTGGCGCAACCGTGGGCGATCGCGCACACCGGCGCGGCGCCCACGTAGTGCGCCACGGTCAGGTAGCCCGCGATGCCGAGGCCCGCGAGCGCGACCGCGACGGACACACGCCGCGTCATCGCAGCGCCGCCTTCAGCTGCGCGTGGCTCAGCACGCCGGAGCCGATCACGCGCGGCTGCCCGCCTGCCTTCGCGACCGTGAACGTCGGCGTCGCGTTCACGCCGAGCCGCGTGGCGTCGGCGTCGGCCTGCTCGATCTGCCGAGTCGCGAACCCGCCGTCCGCGGCGGTCAGCGCCCTGTCGGCGTCGACGCCGGCGGCCTTCGAGACCGTGCGCAGGAAGGCGTCGGTCACGTAGCCCGAGTTCTCCTGCCCCTGCGCGGCGTAGAACGCCTCCACGAACGGCCACAGCCGACCCTGGAGCTCGGCGCCCGCGACCACGCGGGCGGCACGCTCGGAGTCCGGGCCGATGAAGTGCAGCGTGCGCAGCTCGAGCTTGGCCTTGCCGGTGCGGACGTAGTTCTTGACCAGCCACGGCAGCGTCTGCTTCGACGCTTCGGCGCAGATCGGGCACTGCAGGTCGACGTACTCGGTGAGCGTGAGCGGAGCCTTCGGGTCGCCGAGGACCCCGTTGTGCTCGGGGATGCCGCGGAACGTCGCGCTCGCGGGCGGAGGGGGCGGCTTGGTGCCGCCGGACGCGGAGACGGCGACGCCGGCGGCGACGAGCACCGCGGACGCGCCGAGGGCGGCAAGCAGCCGCCGGAGGCGATGGGACATGAGGAACCTTTCAGAAGTGGGATGGGTGGTGCCGCGTGGGGAGCTACGCGGCGACCGGGGGCGCGCGGCCGCGCGTGAGGCGCAGCCGGGCGGCGCTCGCTCCCATGGGCGAGCGCTGGAGGGGCCGCGAGGCGATCGCGGCGAACTGCTGAAGGCGCGGTGCGGCGGTGCGCAGCGAGCGCACGAGCGCGCGTGCGGCGGGCGCGACCCGCAGCGCGAGCGCGAGGACGGCGCCGCCGAGCACGCCGAGCGCCAGCAGGCCGAGCCACCCGCCGCCCAGCGCGGAACTCGCGCCGACGCCGGCCGCCAGCGCCGCCTGCGCGGCGCACGAGGTCCAGATGGCGCCGGTGGCGAGCGCCCACACGCGCCCGAAGCCGGGCGCGCCGCCGGCGATGCGGGCGACGAGCAGCGCGAGCCCGGCGCCGTAGAGCGCGAGGGCGAGCACGCCGACCGTGCTCCAGCCGGAGCTTGCGGCCTCGAGGCAGCTCTCGGCTCGCGGACCGCAGAGCAGCGCCGCGCGCGTCTGATCGGCGCCGACCGCGAGCAGCGGGAGCAGCACGGGGGCGCGCAGGGTCAGGGGCAGGTGGCGCATCGTCTTACCCATTGTGCATCGGCAGATCAGCGCCGGCTCAAGAGCTCAGAGCTCGATGTCGCTGCGTCGCTCGCGCGCGAAGCGGATCAGGCTGCGCTTGAGCGAGTCGCGCAGCGCGCGGCGGATGAACAGCACGTCGGTCAGCGGCGTCATTACGTTGGTGCTCTTGAGCTCGTAGTCCAGCTCGAGCGCCACCTCGACCCCGTCCGCGCCCGGCTCGAACGTCACCTTCTGCGTCCCGCGCAGCTTGTCGTCCTCGACCTCCAGCGTCTGGCCCGTGCGCGCCTCGTAGGCCGCGACCCGCTCGACCACGCGCCCCCGGCCGCCGGGCTTGGAGTCCCAGACCGCGCGCGCTCCCGGCGCCGGCCACTCGCCCTCCAGCTTCACGAGGTGGCCGAAGCCGTCGATCCACACCGGCCAGCGCTGCGGCTCGTACCACAGCGCCTCGGCCTCGGACGCCAGGCCCGGCACGGTGACCTTGGCGCGGATGCGCGGCATCAGCGCTCCGCTTCCGCCGCCACCGCGTGGCGCCACTGCCGCACGGCGGCCCCCGGCTCCCCCGCCAGCAGCGCGTTCTCGGCGACCGTGAGCACGGGCAGGTCCTCGCCCGAGCCGAAGCCGGACACGACGGGCTGGCGCACCTCGGGCCGATCCTCGCGCCCGATGTCCCAGTGCAGCACGGGATAGCTCGTGACGAAGCTGGCCCCGAGGTAGTACGCGGCCTGCAGGACGAGCGGCTGCGAGGCCTCGGCGATGTCGCGGAAGCCGGCGCCGTTCTGGTCGAGGACGGCCTGCACCCAATAGGGCACCGCGGCGGGCGGCGGCACGTCGACGACCTCGACGCGCGCGCCGATCCAGTCCAGCACCTCCCCCACCGACGCGAGGCTGAAGTCGGCCACGACGGGTGCCTTGGGGTCGCCGAAGCCGGCCGCGGCGGCCGCCGCGCCCTCCTCGAGGAAGCGCTCGAGATACTCACGCGCCTCGAGCTCCGTCTGCTCGGCGAAGACCCACCAGTTCAGCTCAGAGCACCTCCGCGCGGATCGCGTCGATCGACGCCGCGATGCGGTCGAGGCGCGGCCGCAGCTCGCCGGCCAGGCGCTCGAGCTCGGTGCGGCCGGACGCCGTGATCCGGTAGAAGCGGCGCGAGCGGCGCTCCGGATGCTCCCACTCGCCCGCGACGTGGCCCTCGGCCTCGAGTGATCGCAGAAGGGGGTACATCGTGTTCGGGTTGACCGCGAGCGCGCCCGCCGTCAGCGCCCCGATCCGCTCCATCAGCTGATTGCCGTAGGACGGCTCCTCGGAGACGAAGTGCAGCACGAGCAGCGGCAGCAGCCCGGCGCGCCGCAGGTCGCCGATGAGCGGATCGGCGGGACCGCGTCCGGGCGTCGTCGGCGCCTCGACCGCGGCGCGAGCCTCCTCGACCGAGGCGGCCTCCGCCGCGGCCTGCGTCGTCTTGCGGGAGGGCACGGCCCGATGATGCCAGGCGACGAGCGTCGTGGCCGCGCTTGACAGTCCCGGCCGGGCTACGAGCTCAGAACGAGGAAGCCGCGCCCGTAGAGCCACCGCAGGCTCGCCAGTGACCCCGCCGCAAGCTGCGCTTCGTCGAGACCGCTCGCGGCGGCGACGGCGCCGACGACCTCGCGGACTGGGCGGCCGTCGAGTGCGAGCAGCACGTTGACCGCGAGCGGATCGACCGTCCCGTCGACACCGATGTCGTCCTCGAGCACCATCCTGATGTCGGCCAGCTCGTACCCCGCGCCGCGCCAGTCGAGGGTGTGCACCAGCCGGTGGCGTGCTGCGGGGACGAGCGCGGAGTCGAGCAGCGTGTCCTCGGGCCGTCCGGCGAGCCGGTCCTGCGCCGCGAAGATGCGCTCGAGCTGCGGACCGCCCGGCCGGCGTGGAGGTCGTGTGGCGTCGAGGCCGGTGAACCAGTTGGCGACGCCCGAGCGCCGGCGGAGCACGAGCACGCCGAACCAGATCGCCTCGATCCCCGCCTCGGCGTAGAAGCGCAGCCAGCGCGCGATCGCGTCGGCCTGCGCGCCTGCTCCCAGTGCGCCCGTCGACAGTCCGGTCCAGCGTGCCGCGTACTCGACGACATCCTCCGGGCCGAAGCTGATGGCGCAGGCGTCGCAGCCGCTGTCCGCCACCCACTCGCACAGCACATCCCAGCGACCGCTCCCGGCGCTCGATCCCCAGCTGCACAGCACACTCGCCACGCCGTCCTCCTCGAGGTGCTCGCCGGCGCCGGCGACAATCCGCCGGCACAGCTCGCCGGGCGCGAGACCGCTGTCGCGGTAGAGCAGGTCGGCGTCGGGCGAGACGATGTAGGGCGGATTCGAGACCAGGAGCCCGAAGCGTTCGCCGGCCACGGGCTCGAAGAGGTCGCCGGCGCGCGTCTCCACCGACCCGATGCCGTTCAGCCGCGCGGACAGCCGCGTGAGCGCGGCGGCCCGCGGGTTGATGTCGGTCGCGACGACGCGATCAGCGTGCTGCGCGGCGAGCAGTGCATGTGGCCCGCAGCCGCAGCCGAGGTCGAGCACCGTCTGTCCCGGGCGTCGTACGGTCAGGTTCGCAAGCGTCTGCGCGGACTCGCTCGGCCCCGGGACGACATCGGGTCGCGGTTCGCCGTCGACCGCGTCGCGCGCCATCAGCAGCCCGTTCCAGACGGTGATCCGGAGCCGGGCACGGATGCGCTCGCCCTCGCGGGCCAGCACCCCTTCCGCCTCGAGCGCCGCCACGTCCAGCCCGGCGAGGGCGGAGGCCGGTACCGGCGAACCGAGGGCGAACAGCGCCGCCAGCGTGGCGAGCGGCGCGGGCGCCCCGAGCGCCACGGCCAGGCTCGTGTCGAGGTAGCCGCAGGCTTGGAGCTGCTCGCCGACGTGCCGAACCGCATCCGGAGACGAAGCGGCGATTGCCTCGTCTCCGACGGTCATGCGCCAGACCCTACGCGGCGGCGGGCTGGGGCTCCTCGATGCGCCGCGGCAGCAGCGTCTCGCGCGCGATGACCAGGCGCTGGATCTGCGACGTGCCCTCGTAGAGCTGCATGATCTTCGCGTCGCGCATCAGCTTCTCGACCGGGTAGTCCTTGATGAAGCCATAGCCGCCGTAGACCTGCACGGCGTCGGTCGTGACCTCCATCGCGGTGTCGGCCGCGAAGCGCTTGGCGTGCGAGGACTCGAGCGTGTTGCGAGCCCCCTGGTCGAGCAGGACGGCCGAGTTCCAGGTGGCCAGCCGCGACAGGTGCACCTTCGTCGCCATGTCGGCGATCATGAACTGGATCCCCTGGTGCATCGCGATCGGCACGCCGAACTGGACGCGCTCCTTGGAGTAGTTCGTCGCGAACTCGAACGCCGCGCGCGCGATGCCGGTCGCCATCGCCGCGACGCCGGGGCGCGTGCGGTCGAGCGTCATCATCGCGATCTTGAAGCCCTTGTTCTCCTCGCCGATCAGATGGTCGGCGGGGATCTCGGTGTCGTTGAAGGTGATGGTCGCGGTGTTGGAGGCCCGCTGACCCATCTTGTCCTCCTTCTTGTCCACCGTGACCGTGTCGTCCTTGGGGACGACGAAGGCGGAGATCCCGCGGTGGCCGGCCTCCCTGTCGGTCTTGGCGTAGACCGTGAACCAGTCGGCGTAGCCGCCGTTGGTGATGAAGCACTTCGAGCCGTTGATGACGTACTTGTCGCCCTTGCGCACAGCGGTCGTGCGCATGCCCGAGACGTCGGAGCCGGCGTCGGGCTCGGTGAGGCA
>JAXDGC010000447.1:0-3637 GCA_034665245.1 Solirubrobacteraceae bacterium
CCGAGTCGGAGATCCCGTCGATCGCGCGCGAGAGCTCACGGAAGCCGGCGGGGCCGTTGCGCAGGGTGCCGAGGAGCACGCCGTTCCAGCGCTTGCCGAGGAACTCGAACGCGCGTCCCAGCGCGGCAGTGCCGCGGTCGCAGGCTGCGGAGGTGTGCTCTGGGCTCAGTTTGCGCGTCGTGGCCACGCGTTCATGCTAGCGTGCCAGTCGTGACTAGGATTTAGCTAGCAGCTTTGATGAACGCGGCAACTACTGAGCTACAAGCATGAGAGAGGTCCCTATGGCCGACACCCGCAACGCACGCGCCTCCGTCGTCGTCGTCGGCGGCGGCTACGGCGGCATCAACGCCGCCAAGGCGCTCGACGACGTGGCCGACGTCACGCTCGTCGACCCCACCGAGGCCTTCGTCCACAACATCGCCTCCTGGCGCGCCCTCGTTGACCCGGAGTGGCTGGAGCGGATCTTCTTCCCGTACGAGCACCTGCTCGCCCATGGCCGCTTCCTCCGCGATCGCGCCGTCGCGGTCGACGGGCGCCGAGTCACGCTCGCGTCGGGTGCCGTCCTCGAGCCCGACTACCTCGTGCTCGCCACGGGGTCGGCATATCCGTTCCCGGCCAAGACCGAGGAGCCCGACATCGCTTCCGCCAGAGCCCGGCACCGGGCCGCTCACGAGGCGCTGCTCGCCGCCGACCGAGCGCTGATCATCGGCGCCGGGCCGGCCGGCCTCGAACTCGCCGGCGAGATCAAGGCGTTCTTCCCCGACAAGGAGGTCACGATCGCCGACATCTCCGAGGACATCCTCGTCGGCCCCTACGACCAGAGCCTGCGCGACGAGCTGCGCCGGCAGCTCGATGCGCTCGGCGTCGAGCTGCGGCTGGGCACGGCGATCACCGAGCTGCCCAGCGTCCCGCCCGCGACGCTCGCCCCCGTCGCCATCGCGACCGCGAACGGCGGCGAGCTCGTCGCCGATATCTGGTTTCGCGCCTTCGGCGTGAGGGCCCACAGCGAGTACCTCGAGGGCGGAGCGCTGGAGGACCGCCGCGACGAACGCGGCTACGTGCGCGTCGACGAGCATCTGCGCGTCGTCGGCGAGACCCAGACCTTCGCCCTCGGCGACCTCGCCGACGCCGACCGTGACATGGCCGGTATCGCCCGCGCCCAGGCCGGCGTCGCCGCAGCCAACATCCGCGCGCTCATCACCGGCACCGGCGAGCTCACCAGCTACGAGACGTTCCCGCCCATGATCGCGATCCCGCTCGGGCCCGAGGGCGGAGCCGGCATCCTGCGTGGCGGCGCTGCCGACGCCGCCACGATCGCCGACCTCAAGGGCCGCCACATGGGCACCGACCACTTCGCGGCGCTCTTCGACACCGCCCCGCCCTTGGCCGCCTGAGTCAGGGGATCGTCTGAGGGACGGGCGCGACGTTGACCGCTCGCGGGCGCCCGGCTACGGTCGGTTGGCTGCCATGTCCGCCCACGAGGAACACCCGTCCGTCTCGGACGAGCCGGACTGGATCCGGTCTTTGCGCCAGCGCCTGGACCAGATCCTGCGTTCGGAGATCTGGCCGCAAAGCTGGCGACCATGGCTCGCCCGGCGCGCCGAGGACCTCGTCAGCCTCAGCACGCGTATGTCGACGGGACACGCTCGGGCTTCAGCACTGAGAACGCCCGAGGAGATCGCGCGCGACATCCTCGATGAGACGGTCCAGTCGCCGCCCGATCCAGCGCTCGCCGGAACGCAGAGCCAGCCCGGGCCGGAACGCGCCGAGGTGATGCCGGACGCCGCGCCCGAGCGGCCGGTGGAGGCGCCGGCCGCTTCGCGCGTGCTGGGGCCGGAGGTGTTCCTCGAGGAGATGCAGGAGGCGATGGAGAGCCAGAGCGCGCAAGTCGAGCGAGAGCTCGACGTGCTGCGCAGTCAGGAGAAGACGGTCTTCACGCTGCTGCTCGTCGCCGCCGGCATCACGCTCGGATTGCTGGTGATCGGGGCCGCTCTCGTGTTCACCGGGTTGATCGCGGTCGGTGTCCTTTCCGCTCTGGTCGCGTTGGTCCCGGGCACTGGGACGCTGATCCTGCGACGCCTCGAGCGCCGAGTCGGTGCCGACAAAGATCGGATCGACGTCGTGCGCAGGGACAACGTGCAACTGCTGCAGGCGATCCAGGTCACGCTGTTGATCGAAGATCCCGCCGCGCGCAGCGAAAAAGTCGCAGAACTGTCGGACGCGCTGCGGACGAGCACGTTCGGGTCCACCGCCGGGCGCTAGCGCTCCGGGGAGAAGAACAGCTCCAGGGGTGTCGTCGGCGTGGAGAGGGCCCGCAGGGCGAGGAAGCTCAGGACGGCGAAGATGTCGTCATCCGAGAGCGTGTCCGCCGAGCGCATGTCGCGCAGTTCGGCGATGACGGCCTCGGTGATCTCCTCGGCCGGCGCGTCGGGCTCCCAGGCGAGCTCGTCCCGGACCAGTCCTTCGATCAGGGCATGCGCGTCGTCGTGGTCCACGGCGCAGATCTATCAGCGGCCCCGGTCGGACCGGACGCGCGTATACAGCGCCGCCTGACCGCGGAACGGCAGCGCCGCGATCAGGTCGCCCTCCTCGCGCACGGTCCGGGCGTACATGAGCGGGCTCGACCAGTGCACGACGGCGACGACAGGCGAGTCGGGGCTGCGGAGCCGTTGCGCGCCGAGGTAGCCCCGGTGGGTGGAGAACCGCTCGCGCACCGTCTCCCAGGCGGAGAGGAAGCCGTCGTCCTCGCCGGCGGGGACCTCGAACGGGACGATCAGGAGCACGCCACCGGCCGTGTCCGGCGCGCCGGACGCGAGGCTCGCGAACCGCAGCCTCACGTCCGCCCGCAGCGCCCGGTACAGCGTGGCCCCTGGCGGTGCGTCGGCGGCCCACGCCGCGAGGAACGCCTCGTCCTCGTCCGGCGCAACCGCGAAGAGCTCGATCGTCAGCTCTCCTCCGCTCCCAACCGGGCGGCGTCCCCGAGCGCCTCGTCGATCGCCTGCAGGACGTCGCCGCCGAGCTCGACCTCCGCCGCGGCGGCGTTCTCGCTCACCTGCTCGGGCCGTGTCGCGCCGATGATCGCGCTCGCCACGTTGGCCTGGCGCAGGATCCACGCGAGCGCGAGCTGCGCCGGCGACAGGCCGGCCTGGTCGGCGATCGGCTTGAGGCGCTGCACGGCCTCGAGCACGCCGTCGCGGAAGAAGCCGGAGATGAAGCCGCCCATCTCCTCGCTCGCGGCGCGCGTGCCCTCGGGCGGCGGCTCGCCCGGCCGGTACTTGCCGGTCAGCACGCCCTGGGCGAGCGGCGACCACACGATCTGCGAGATCCCGTTCTCCTCGCTGACCCGCAGCACGCCGTTGTCCTCGATGCGCCGCCACAGCAGCGAGTACTGCGGCTGGCTGGAGACCGGCTTCTCCAGTCCCTGCTCGCGGGCGATCGTCACCGCCGCCTCGATCTGCTCGGCGGTCCACTCCGAGAAGCCCCAGTAGCGCGCCTTTCCGGCCCGGATCACGTCGCTCAACGCGCGCACCGTCTCCTCCAGCGGCGTCTCCGCGTCGTAGCGGTGGCATTGGTAGAGGTCGACGAAGTCGGTCCGCAGCCGCGCCAGCGACGCGTCGATCTGCTTGTGGACTTGCTC
>JAXDGC010000448.1:0-4853 GCA_034665245.1 Solirubrobacteraceae bacterium
GCTGGGCAAGGCGTGGGCGGCGATCGAGGCGAGCCCGGACGTCAAGGCGATGATCCTCGCCTCGCCCAACCCGGCGCTGTTCTGCGCGGGCGCCGACATCAAGGCGTTCACGAAGATGGACGAGGCCTCGGGCCGCGAGCTGCTCGACGGCGCGCACGACCTGCTGCGCTCGTGGGAGCGGTCGCGCACGATGACGATCGCCGCGGTCAACGGCCTCGCCTTCGGCGGCGGCTGCGAGCTGGCGATGGCCTGCGACGTCCGCCTCGCGGGCTACTCGGCCACCTTCGGCCAGCCCGAGATCAACCTCGGCATCATCCCCGGCTTCGGCGGCACGCAGCGGCTGCCGCGGCTCGTCGGGCCGTCCAAGGCGCTCGAGATGAACACCACGGGCGAGGCGGTCTCGGCCGAGGACGCCTACGAGCACGGGCTCGTCAACCGCGTCGTCTCCGACCACGAGCTGTTCGACACGGCGGTGCAGTGGGCGCGCAAGTTCGCCGGCCAGGCGCCGCTCGCGCTCGAGCTGATCAAGCGGAACTCCCACAAGGGCGATCTCGACGAGGGCATCACGGCCGAGAAGGAGGCCTTCTCCACGGCGTTCGCCTCCGAGGACGCGCGCGAGGGGATCGGCGCGTTCCTCGGCAAGCGCACCCCCGAGTTCAAGGGCAAGTGAGCGCAGCCGCGCTGGCCGAGCTGATCCGCTCGGCCGGCACGGTGGTGGCGCTGACGGGCGCCGGGATCTCCGTCCCGTCGGGGATCCCGGACTTCCGCTCGCCCGGCACGGGGCTGTGGGAGAACGTCAACCCGATGGAGGTCGCGCACATCGAGGTCTTCCGCCGCGACCCGCAGCGCTTCTGGCACTTCTACGGCGATCGCTTCACCTCGCTGCGCGACAAGCGGCCCAACGGGGCGCACGCGGCGCTGGCCGAGCTCGAGCGGCGCGGCGCGCTCGAGGCGGTCGTGACGCAGAACATCGACGGGCTGCACGCCGCCGCCGGGACGCGCGAGCTGATCGAGGTCCACGGCTCGATCGCCCACTCGTCGTGCCTCGAGTGCTTGGCGCAGTACGAGCTCGAGGACGTGCGCGCGCGGCTGGCCGCCGACCCCGACGGCGTCCCGCGCTGCGATTGCGGGCACGCGCTCAAGCCCGATGTGGTGCTGTTCGGCGAGTTCCTGCCGGAGGCGGCGATGGACCGCGCCACGGAGCTGGCCGAGCGCGCCGACCTCCTCCTCTGCGTCGGCTCCTCGCTCGAGGTCTACCCGGTCGCCGGCCTGCCCTCGATCACGCTCCGCGCGGGCGGCGCCGTCGCGATCGTCACGGCGGGAGCGACGCAGTTCGACGACCGCGCCGCGGTGCGGCTGTCGGGCGACGTCGTCGCGGAGCTCGAAGCGGTGGTCGCCGCGCTCTAGTGGCCGGCGAGGTACCCGCCGACGATGAACGAGAAGATCGTGATCAGCAGGCAGATGAGGACCAGGTTCATGCCGCGGAACGCTACTAGGCGTGGCCGAGCAGCACGCCGACCGCGGCGATCACGATGCCGCCGAGGGTGACCTGGACCAGCGACGTGCGCATCGAGACGCGGAGGAAGCGCTTGCGGACGTACGCGATCACGACGAGCTCGATCGAGACGACGACGTAGGCGACCGCCAGCGCGGTCGAGAGCTTGGAGATCAAGAAGGGGAGAGCGTGGGCGGTGCCGCCGACGAACGTCGCCGCGCCCGTGATCAGGCCACGGCCGAGCGAGGCGCCGCGGCCGGTCAGCGAGCCGTCGTCGGAGAGCGCCTCTGACAGGCCCATCGAGATCGCTGCGCCGAGCGCGGCCGCGATGCCGACGAGCAGCGCCGCGCGCGAGCCGCTCACGTAGGCGGCGGCGAAGATCGGCGCGAGCGTCGAGAGCGTGCCGTCGATCAGCCCGATCAGCCCGGGCTGGATGATCTGCAGGACCCGCGAGCGGTCGTCCGCGTCGCGCCAATTCGGCATGGCGATGTCGGAGTGCATCAGTCGGCCATTCTATCGCAACTTGTTTGTAATAACGAACCCAGTGCTACAGTTAGGGCACCCGAATGACCGTACCGGCCCCGCAAGACGAGATCCGCGCCGCCCTCCGCGCCAACGGCCTGCGGGTGACGCCCCAGCGCCTCGCGGTGGACACCGCGCTGCGGGCACTCGGCCGCCACGCGACCGCCGAGGAGGTGCTCGACCGGGTCCACGGGACCGTGCCCGGCGTCTCGCTCCCGACGGTCTACGCAGTCCTCGAGCTGCTCGCCGACCTCGGGCTCGCCTCGCGCGTCCACGCCGGCCGCGCGGTCCGCTACGACCCCCGCGGCGACCCGCACCACCACTTCGTCTGCGACAACTGCGGCGCCGTCGCCGACCTCGACGCCGAGGTCGACCTGCGCCCGGCGCTCGGGCGCCTGCGCGCGGGCGGCGTGGAGCCGGCGGCCGCCGAGGTGCTCGTGCGCGGGCGCTGTGCGGACTGCGCGGCTCGAACTTCAACTGCGCATTGAGGAAGGGTGCGAGCTGTCGCGGCGGTGAGCTCGGAGGGGGTGTGCTGGATTTGCCCCAATAATTGGGCAAAAGCCAGCACGCCTCGACTGACCGCGGCTCATGTGGTCGATTGACCCGAATAATTGGGGTCAATCGACCACACCCCCTTCAAACCCACCCCCACCCAGCCGCTGTTGACGTTCGCCGGCATTACCACGAACGCTCAGCTCACCCCACCAGCGCCAGCACCAGCCCGTCCCAGCCCTTGACCCCGACGGTCTGGAGGCCGGTGGCCGTCAGCCGCGGGTCGGCGGCCACCGCCTCGACGAGCCGCCGCGACCCGACCACCCGTGGGTCGTCTGAGTCCGCGTCGACCAGCGCCCCTCCGCGCACGACGTTGTCGGCGACGATCAGCGTCCCGGGGTGGGAGCGCTCGAGCGCGAGCGCGAGGTAGTCGGCGCTGCGCTCCTTGTCGGCGTCGATGAAGACGAGGTCGAACGGGCCCTCCAGTCGCGGCAAAGTCTCGAGCGCAGGGCCCTCCACGACCTCGACGCGCGCGTCGAGGCCGGCGCGGGCGAGGTTCTCGCGCGCGACCCGCGCGTGGCGCGCGTCGGCCTCGAGCGTGACGAGCCGCCCGTCCGGTGGCAGCGCCCGGGCGAGCCAGATCGTGCTGTAGCCGCCGAGCGTCCCGATCTCGAGGATCGCCCGCGCGCTGCACAGCCGCGCCAGCAGCTCGAGCAGCCGACCCTGCACCGGCGACACGGACGCCGGCGGCAGCCCCGCCGCCTCGCTTGCCGCCAGCGCCGCGTCGAGAACGGGATCGCTGGGCGCGAGGTGCTCGGCCAGGTAGCGGTCGACCGCGTCCCAGCGCTGCACTACAGACTCGCGATGCGCGCGCGCAGCGCCGCCTCCAGGCGGCCGAGGGCCGCCTCGACGGCCTCCGCGTGCTCGGCCTGCAGCCCGCCCTCGAGCGCTGCCCGGGCGGCGGTGCCGACCGCGTCGCGGTGCCCGTGGAGCTCGTCGAGGCGGCGCGCCACCGCGTCCGTCCCCCGCCAGCCCTCGAGCTCGGCGAAGGCGGCCTCGAGCGCGGCCGCGAGCTGCAGCGCCGCCTCGCGCCCGCGGCCCTGGTCGAGGTCGAGGCGCGCGCGCAGGGCGAGCTCCTCGCAGGCCAGGGCGACGTCGCGGCCGGAGAGCAGCGCGGCGAGTCGCTGTTGGGGGTTGAGCATGGAGCGCGACGGCTTCGGCGCGGGCAGCTCGCGCGCTGCCTCCCAATCGCCGTCGGCGACCTGTTCGCCCGAGCCGTAGCCGATGCGGGTGGCGAGCGCCTGGCCGGCGCTGACCTCGGCCACGTAGGGATCGCGCGCCGCCAGCCGGTGGCCGTGGATCGTGCGGTTGAGCAGCGCGAGCGCATCGCCGACGGTCGCGTCGCGGTCGCGGACGGCGGTGTCGAGCCACGCCGGCGCGCCGTCCTCCGGCAGCGGGTCGGTGGTGATGACCGTCGCGCGGGTCACCTCGACCGCCGCGGGCTCGGCGCCCGCCGTCGCGTGCTTCGGCCGCCCGCGCCCGAGGCGGCGGCGCCGAGGGGCCTCGAGATCGCCGATCACCACGACATGGCGCGCATCGTCACCGGCGTAGCGGCGGATCACGTAGCGCCCGGCCTCCGGGCCGATCTTGCCGGCGAACTCCCACTGCACGAAGGGAAAGCGGCGGCTCGCGGCCGCTCCCTTCTACTCGCCGGTGTGCGCCCCGGAGGCGCGCTCGGTGACCTTGAGCGCATGCTTGGACGGCTGCAGGCGCACGGTCGGGTTGTCGATCGCCTCGAGGCGATCGATCAGCTTGATCCACTGCTTGGGCTTGAGCACGGCGTTGACCTGCTTGGCGGCCTTGGAGTTGGTGCCGTAGAGCGGCTTCCAGCCGACGTGGATGTGGTCGGCGTGGTCGGGCAGCGCGAGCGTGTTGTCGGCGCCCTCGAAGGTCATCAGCGTGATGATCTGGTCGGGCTTCATCGTGCCCTGCAGGGTCAGCAGGCGGCGCACGACGAGCTCGGTGATCGAGCCCTTGCCCTGGTTGCCGAGGATCGAGATTCCGTTGATCCTGGCGATGTCGACGGCGTTGCCGGAGGAGTGCTGGGAGACGTTGCCCGAACTGGTGAGGAAGCTGTGGCCGCACTTCAGCGTCGACACCGTGGGCCGGAAGCCCGACGCCGCGAGGAACTCGAGGGTGGCGAGCACGCGGCGGTCGATCTGGCCCGTGCGGATGTCGTTGCGGCCGCAGGAGTAGATCTCGATCCGCGGATCGGCCAGCACCCGCTGCTGGAGCAGCGACTTCGACATCAGCAGGACCTGGCCGACGGTGGCGTTGGAGCCGA
>JAXDGC010000449.1:0-6438 GCA_034665245.1 Solirubrobacteraceae bacterium
CGCTGGCCGGCACCATCCGCGTCGAGGGCCGCGACGTCACGCACGCCGACGTCCGCGGCAAGCTCGGCGCCGGCATCGGCCACATCGCCGAGGACCGCCACCGCCGCGGCCTCGTGCTGGACTTCAATCTCGCCGAGAACCTCTCCCTGCGCGACTATCGCCGCCCCCCGATCGCCAAGCGGGGGCTGATCTCGCCGAAGCGCATGAACGAGCGCGCCGCCCAGCTGCTCGAGGAGTACGACGTCCGCGGCGGGAGCGCCGACGCGCTCGCGCTGTCGCTCTCGGGCGGCAACCAGCAGAAGGTCGTGATCGCGCGCGAGATCTCCGAGGATCCGAAGGTGCTCGTCGCCGCGCAGCCGACGCGCGGGCTCGACGTCGGGGCGATCGAGTTCGTGCACCGCCGCCTGATCGAGCAGCGCGACGCCGGGCGCGGCGTTCTGCTCGTCTCGCTCGAGCTCGAGGAGATCCGCTCGCTGTCGGACCGCGTGCTCGTGATGTACGACGGGCGTTTCGTCGCGGAGCTCCCGCCCGAGGCCTCGGAGGAGGAGTTCGGCGTGGCGATGCTCGGCGGCCGGCGGGAGTCGAGCGCGGGCGAAGCCCGCCGCGGTGACGAGCGAAGCGAGGCAGAATGAGTGGGGCCGAGGGCCCGGCGTCGCTGACGGTCGGGTCGCGGCTGTCGGGCTACCTGCGCGGCGGCGGGATCATCACGCCGCTGCTGACCGCGCTGATCGCGTTCTTCATCGGCGGCCTCGTGGTCGCGCTCACGGGCGCGAACCCGTTCACGACCTACAAGGCGATCTTCGACGGGTCGGGCCTCAACTGGCTGTTCCCGTGGATCTCGGCCGACGATCGCATGACCGCGGGGCTGAACCTGCAGCAGACGCTGCTCCTCACCACCCCGCTGATCTTCACCGGGCTGGCCGTCGCCTACGCGTTCCGCGCCGGCCTGTTCAACATCGGCGGCCAGGGCCAGTACTTCGCCGGGCTCTTCATCGGCGTGTGGGTCGGCTCTTCACTCCACGGCCTCCCGGCCTTCCTGCACATCCTGCTCGCGCTCGTGCTCGGGACGCTCGCCGGCGCCGTGTGGGGCGGCATCGCCGGCTTCCTCAAGGCGACGACCGGGTCCAACGAGGTGATCACGACGATCATGCTCAACTACGTCATCCTGTGGGCCGGCGTATGGGCGTTCGGCCTCGGCGGGCCGCTGCACTCGGGGTCCGGCTCGGACAAGACCGTCCCGATCTCCGACGCGGTGGTGCAGAACGCGCGCCTGCCGGTGTTCTGGGGCGACCCCGAGCTCCAGGGCCTGCACATCGGCATCTTCTTCGCGCTGGCGGCGCTGGTCGTGTTCTGGGTGCTGCTCAACCGCTCCGTCGCGGGCTACGAGGCGCGGGCCGTCGGCTTCAGCCCCGATGCCGCGGAGTACGGCGGGATCCACGCCGGCCGGACCTACACGAAGGTGATGCTCGTGTGCGGCGCGTTCGCGGGGCTGGCGGGCGTGATCGACATCCTCGGGTGGCAGTTCGCCGTGGCGACGAACGACATCCAGAACGCCGGTGCCGTCGGTGCCGGCTTCATCGGGATCGCGGTCGCGCTCCTCGGGCGCAACACCACGACCGGCGTGTTCTTCTCCGCGTTGCTGTTCGGCGCGCTGATCAACGGCACCTCGGTGCGCAACCTCGATCCGGCCGTCTTCCCGCCCGAGCTGGCGACGAACCTGACGCTGATCATCCAGGGCCTGATCGTCCTGCTGGTCTCGGCGCCCGTGATCGTCACCGCCATGTACAAGCTGCGCCCGCGGCGTGGTCCGCTTGCCGAGGACGAGGCGGACGCGTGAGCGCCGCCACGCTGACCCGCCGCCTGAGCCCCGCGGGCGCCGAGCGCCCGGTCCTCGCGGGCTGGGGTGCGGTCGTGCTCGCCCTGCTCGCGTTCTGGCTCGCGCTGCCGCCGCTGCTCGTCCGCACGCCCGTACCGTCGCTGGTGCTCGCGGCGGCGGCGGTCGGGCTCGGCGTGTGGGCGCTGCGCGAGGGTCAGACGCGCCTCGGCTGGAGCGCGGCGGTGACCGGCGTGCTGTGCGCGATCGGCGCGATCGCGGCGACCAAGTCGGGCGAGGGCAACCTCGATCGCGTCGTCATCTGGTCCTCGCTCGCCGCCGCGATGCTCCGCTTCGCCACACCGCTCGTGTTCGCGGCGCTCGGCGGCGTCATCTCCGAGCGCTCCGGCGTCGTCAACATCGGGCTCGAGGGGATGATGCTCACGGGCGCCTTCTTCGCCATCTACGGGGCGGACGTCACCGGCGGCTGGGTCGGCGGCCTGCTGGTCGGGATGATCGCGGGCGGCGTGCTCGCGCTCGTGCACGCGTTCTTCGCGATCTCGCTGCGCGCCGACCAGATCGTGTGCGGCTTCGCGATCAACTTCCTCGCGCTCGGCACGACGGGCTACGTCTTCCTGCAGCACTACGGATCGAACGGGACGCCCGGCGATGCGCCCCAGGTGCCCGACGTGTCGCTCCCGATCGACTGGATCCCGTTCTTCGGCCCGGCGCTCGACAAGCTCAACCTGCTCGTCTGGGTCGCGCTCGTGCTCGTGTTCGTGGTCTGGCTGTTCGTCTTCCGCACCCCGGCCGGCCTGCGCCTGCGCTCGGTCGGCGAGAACCCGCGCGCCGCCGCCACCGTCGGCATCTCGGTCTACAAGGTCCGCTACCTCGCGGTCATCGCCTCCGGCGTGCTGGCGGCGATGGGCGGCGCGTTCCTCTCGATCGGCTTCGTGCACACCTTCAACCAGAACATGACGGCGGGCCGCGGCTTCATCGCGCTGGCGGTCGTGATCGTCGGCAAGTGGCGTCCCGTCGCGGCGCTGGCCGCGGCGCTGATGTTCGGCTTCTCGCAGGCGCTGGCCCAGCGGCTGCCGGTGTTCTCCGACAGCTCGGCGACGCTGCTGCAGGCACTGCCCTACGTCGTGACGCTGATCGCGGTCGCCGGCCTGGTCGGGCGCTCGACGCCGCCGGCCGCCGATGGCGTGCCCTACGCGAAGGAGTAGAACCCCCTGATGGCCTATTCGACGGCGGAGGCGCGGCAGCAGCTGCTCGACGACCTGGCCCACGCGGTCGACGAGATCGGCGTGGCGCTCGCGGCGCTCGGCGGCGCCTATGAGCTGCTGGACGAGCACACCGCCGACCGGCTCGAGGCGGAGCTGTTCCGGCCCGTCCAGGTCGCCTACGGCCGCGCGCAGCGCACGCACGCCGGCTTCGCCGAGCGCCACGGGCTGCCGGGCCGCACGTTCGAGCCCTCGACCGCCGGGCGCGCCTCGCAGGGCGCGAAGAGCTTCCTGGACGCCGCCGTCGAGGCGGTCGAGGAGGCCGATCACCTGCTGGTGGAGATCCAGGACTCGATGATGCCGGTCGAGGTCGGCGACGCCCAGCTGCGCGCCGGGCTCGCCGAGGCGCGCGAGCTCGTCGGCCCGCTGGCCGGGCGGGCGCACGAGCTGGTCCGCATCCTCGGTCGCTGAGCTTGACATCTCTCGTGCGCTCAAAGAAGCTTGACCGCAATGCCGAAGGGGTGGACCGGACGTCGGGTCGCAGCGATTCTGGTGGCGGTCGGAGCCGCCGCGGCGTGCAGCGTCCCCGCGCGCCCCGCCGCGGCAGCGTGCCGCCCCCTCGGCGCCACGGTCATGCGCTGCGTGTTCGTCACGCACGGAGCACCCCCGCCGAGCAATCCGCTCGCGCGGACGGTGCCGCGTAACGACAGCTGCACCAACTCCGAGTTCCATTTCAACGGGTCGCCGGCGGGCGCGCCGTGGTCGGCGCGCGGCTACACCTACTTCGCGAACCTCGCCAAGATGCCGCACGGCGACGCCGACCGCCGCGCGATCACCAAGGGCAGGCACAGCTGGGACCACATGCGTGCCGGCTGCGGCCTCCGTGACGTCACGAACTTCACGACGCGGTATGGCGGGAGGACCAGGGCCACGATGCACAGCCGTCGCGACCACGTCAGCGTCGTCGACTTCGGGAGCCTCGCACCGTTCACGCGCGACCCGGCAGCCGTCGCAATCACGCTCGTGTGGTGGAAGAATCGCCACATCGTGGAGACGGACAGTCGCTTCGAGCAACCGCCCTCGATCCCGGCTGGGACGTTCAGCTGGTCGGTCGCGGCCGGTCGCCGGGAGCGGCGATGGGACCTGTGGGGCATGGCGGCGCACGAGTCCGGGCACGCGCTCGGCCTCGCCCACGCCACCTCGAGCCGCGACAACCGGCTCACGATGTCACCGGTGCAGTACCTCAACAGCGTCCGCTGGCGGACGCTCGGGCGCGGGGACGTGCTGGGCCTGCGCGCGCTCTACCCATGAGGCCGTGGCCCGTCGCCGGGCTGGTCGCGCTGGTGGCGCTCGGCGCGGCGGAGCCGGCCGCAGCGCGCGACCGGGACTTCACGCACCCGCCCTTCGCCGCGCGCAGCTCCGGCCACGTCGGTGTGAGCGTCACGTTCCGCCAGGCCGCGCGCCACGTCCGGATCAGCCTCGGTGGCCGCGGGTCACGTGTGGAACGCGTGCCCGGCACGCGGACGGCGTTCTACGCGGTCGTCCGGGCGAGCGGGAGGATGCGGGCGGGCGGGATGCACACGGCAACCCTCTGCTGGAGCGGGCCGTCGGGCCGGCGGAGCGTCACGACCCGGCTCTACGTGCACCGGCGCTTCCCCGGCGGCCGCGGGTAGGCCTATAGCTCCGGTGTGAGGCGCGCGGGCGTCGTCTCGTCCGGCAGCGGCGCCGGGGCGCGTGGAAGGAACGCCCACGCACGCGTGCCGCGCTCGGCGGCGTGCTCCACGCCCCAGCACTCGCTGAGCGTCTGCACGAGGTTGAGCCCGAGCCGTCCGCCTGCTGCCCGCTCATGCTCCGGCGGGAGGACGCCGGCGCCCCCCGGATCCTCGACCTCCAGCCGCCACGTCGCGCGCTCGAGGGCGACGCGGATGACGACCGCCTGGTCGAACGGCGCGGCGTTGTGGCGCAGGCTGTTGCTGACCAGTTCGGAGATGATCAGCTGCGCGGTGTCGAACAGCCGCGGCGCCACCCGCTCGCGCAGGAAATCCGCGACGACGACGCGGGCGGCGGCGGGCGCGTGGACATCCAGCGGAAGCACCGCCTCGACCATGTCTCGTGGGTCCCTGCCGTCCGCGAGCAGGATCGGGGCCACCTGCGCGCGGAGCCGCGCGTTCTGCTCGGAGAGATCGGCGTTCTCCACCTCGAGCCCGCTCACGTCCGACCGCAGGGCCGAGAGTGCGTCGCTCAGCTTGTCGATGACCAGGGTCTGACGCTGGTTCGTGGCCCGGAGCCCGTCGAGCTCCGCCTCTGGCTGCTCGCGCTCAGGGACAAACCGGCTCCGCCCCTTCTTGGGGATCGCTCGGTCTGGTCGCATCGGGGCTTGCCTCCTCGGACCCCCCTGGCGCCCGGGCACAGCAGGCACGAGCGCAGGAGTTCCCAGCAGATAGGGCGGAGGATCGGTCCTGGCGCTTCACCCGGCGGTAGAAGATCCGCGGCGTGCAGTGACGGGACCGAAGCTCCCTAGGAGTTCCCCACCGTATCGCGCGGACCACCCGGAGAGAAGAATCCCCAAAAGAAATCTGACCAATCAGCCGCCGAGGGACCCGGGGTCTGCCGGGACGTCGACCGCGTGCTCCTTGAGTGCGTCCAGCGGGACGATGTCGAGCGCCCGCACGTGCGTGGACGCGAGCACGACGTAGGCGGCCGCGCCGTCGCCGTACGCGCGCAGCCAGTTGACGGCGGTGACGCACCAGCGGTCGCCCGGCACGAGCCCGGGGAAGCGGTACTCCGGCCTCGGCGTGCTCAGGTCGTTGCCGATCCCCTCCTGGTGCGCGAGGAACTCGGCCGTCATCACGGCGCAGATCGTGTGGCTGCCGCGGTCGTCGGGGCCGGTGCTGCAGCACCCGTCGCGGTAGAAGCCGGTCAGCGGGTCCGTTCCGCAGGGCGCAAGGTCGTCGCCCAGGACGTTGCGGGCCGCGCTCATCGGCGCGAACGCTACCGGCGGAGGCCCCGCTCGGGGCCTCCGCCTCGCGCGATGTCAGCGGTCGAGCTCGGCGCCGGTCTCGAGCACGGTCTTGAGGCCGCTGAGCACCCAGCTCCAGCCGCCGCCCGCGCCCTCGGCCTCGTGCTCGCCGCCGACCAGCGCGGCGAGCTTGGGCGCGCCCTCGAGCTCGTGGATCATGGTGAGCTTCGTGACGCCGCCCTCGCCGGCCTCGATCTCGTGCGTCAGCCGGGTGAAGCCCTCGGCCTTGAGGTCCTCGTCCATCAGCATCCGCCATGTCTGGACGAGCCGGCGCGGCGGGTCCGCCTCGATCACCTCGCCGTCGACGACGACGTCGGGCACACCCTCGTGCTTCGCCATCTCCTCGCCCGGGTAGGCGCGGTAGGCGCCGCCGGGGCTCAGGT
>JAXDGC010000450.1:0-3753 GCA_034665245.1 Solirubrobacteraceae bacterium
GGCCGCGCGCCCGCGCAGGCCGCGCCCGGCCATCAGGCTGTCCACGACCGCGGCGATGTAGCGGTGGAAGTCGCCGAGCCGGCGCTGGACGATCGGGACGAGCGGCTCGTCGCGCAGGAGGCTCGTGTACATCTGCTCGGTGCGGCCGTAGAACGCGTAGAGCTCGCGCAACGCGGCCTCGATGCGCTCCGCTGGGTCCTCGATCCCTGCCCAGATGCCGATGTCCGGCGGGGGGTTCGCCGCGCCAAAATGCGACGAGCAGGCCGCGAACAGCGCCTCGTCGTCGGGGAAGTGGCGGTACACGGTCGAGCGGCGCACCCCCGCGCGCTCGGCGACGGCACTGATCGAGGTACGTGCGGGGCCGAGCTCCTGGTGCAGGGCGACGGCGCTCTCGGTGATTCGCAGGCGCGTCTGCGCCTCGAGGTCGGCGCGCCGCGTCTTATGGTAGGTGCGTTTTTGATCGGACATCTATGTCGCATGAACATATTGACAGATCCGTCAGCAGCGCATAGGCTTTCGCGCGACACTAGTGTTCGACGAAAGGAAGAAGGTATGAAGGCAACCGCCGTCAGGATCATCGGCCCGAACGACGCCCAGGAGGGCTTCCTCGGCAGCATCGGCGTCCGCTTCATGATCGACGGGGCGGAGGCGGATGAGCGGTTCTCGCTGGTCGAGCACCCGATGTCTCCGCGTGCGCTCGCCGCGCCGCTGCACCTGCACACCCGCGAGGACGAGTACAGCTACGTGCTCCAAGGGCGCATGGGCGCCCTGCTGGGAGACGACGTCGTCGAGGCCGGGCCCGGCGACCTGGTCTTCAAGCCCCGCAACCAGTGGCACACGTTCTGGAACGCCGGCGACGAGCCCTGCCGGATCCTCGAGATCATCTCACCGGCCGGGTTCGAGCACTTCTTCCGGGAGCTCAACGACCTCGGTGGCGCGCTCAAGGCCAACCCCGAGGCCCTGGCGCAGCTCAACGAGCGCTACGGACAGGAAATGCAGCCTGACTCGGTGCCCGAGTTGCTCGAGCGCTTCGGGCTGCGGATCGGTGAGCAGCTCTCGGGCGGCTGGACGCCGGCGCGCTAGCTCTGGCTCGCCGGCGCCGCCTGGGCTGTCGGCAGTTCCGCGACCAGCTCGCGCAGCAGCGGCGACCGGTTCACAGCCCGCCACGCGGCCGACGTGCGGACTCGATCCGCACGTCGGTCGGCGGGCGCCAGACGAAGCCGAATCGCCGTGCACGTCCGGCCGCCGTCCCCCGCTCTGATGGACCGCCACGCATCAGCCTCGCACCACCCCCGCAGGCTCGCGGGCCGCGAGCACGCGCAGGTTGCGCGCCGCGCGCACGCCGAGCGCGACCAGCATCAGACCGGCGGCGCCGAGGCCGACGAGGTCGATCAGGCCCTGGCCGGCGACCTCGAACGTCGCGCCCGCGAGCAGCGCGAGGTTGAGCGCGATCAGGCCGACTCGCGCCTCGGTCGGGCCGAAGCGGCCGTAGCCGAGCGAGAAGACGCCGAACACCTGCGTCTCGAGGTAGGTGTTGACGGACAGCGCGAGGTAGGCGATGACGATCGCGAGGCCGGTCGCGAGGCTCATGTAGGGCGAGAGCCCGAGACCGGCGCCGATCACGATCGTCGCGCCGGCGTCGACGAGATGGTCGAGGTAGTAGCCGTACTTCGGGCGCTCGATGCGGCGCACGCGGGCGAGCGTGCCGTCGAGCGAGTCGCCGAGCCAGTGCACGACCAGCAGGCCGCTCGCCACCCACAGCCACACGGGGTCGCGCAGCGTCAGCCAATAGGCCGCGCCGATGCCCAGGGCCGCGGCGACGCCGAGCGCGGTCATGTGGTCCGGCATCACGCGCGCGGGCAGCCGCTGCGCGAGCCACTCGAGCATGCGGCCCTCGGGGCGGGCGAGCAGGAACGTCTTCTCCCTCGGTGCGTCCTCGGTGCGGGGCATGACAGCATCTCCTTGTTGACCGTCGGTTGACAAGGAATACCCCGCGGTCGGGCGGGCGTTACTGGAGCGGGACCGGACGGCTCGCCCGCAGCGACTGCAGGGTGCGGATGGAGCCGAGGATCAGGAACACGCCGAACATCACGCGCAGCAGGCTCACCGGCAGCGCGAACGCCAGCAGTGCGCCCGGGATCGCCAGCGCCATGCCCGCGAAGCCGACCGTGAGGCCGGTGCGCAGGGCGAGCGTCCCCTGGCGGCGGTGGGTCAGCGCGCCGACGATCACCGTCGGGATCGTCGCCACCAGCGCGATCCCCTGGGCGAGCACCTGGCTCGTTCCGAGTGCGAAGACCATCACCGCGATAGCGATCGCGCCGCCGCCGACTCCGAGCAGGCCGGCCAGGAAGCCGCCGTTGACCCCGAGCACGAGCAGCAGCACGATCGCCGGCAGGTCGAGCGGGAGCGTCTTGCTGCCGGCGCCGAACCCGAACGGGATCGCCAACCGCAGTCCGAACACGCCCGTGATCAGCGCGAACGCCAGCCGCAGCCCGCGCTCGGACACGCGCGCGTTGACGCGCGCGCCCAGCACCGCTCCGCCGAGGCTGCCGATGACGAAGATCGCGCTCGCCTCCGGGTCGAATGCGCCGCCCGGCGCCACCGCGTAGGTGGCGGCGGCCACGACCGCGATCGGGAGGATCGCCACCAGCGACGTGCCCGACGCCGTGTGGCGGTCGCAGCCCGCCGCCCACATGAGGCCGGGGACGATGATGATCCCACCGCCGATGCCGAGCAGGCCCGACAGCAGCCCGGCGACCGCCCCGACGGCGGCCAGTCGCAGCGTCACGCGCGCCGGCGCTCGGCCAGCAGCAGCTCGGCGACGCGCAGGTCGTGCGGCGTCGTGACCTTGAAGTTCTCCACCGTCGACTCGACCACCCGCACGGTGCCGCCGTTGCGCTCGACCAGCCATGCGTCGTCGGTCGCCTGGGCGAGCACGTCGTCATCGACCGCGAGCGCGCGCTCGAGCGCCTCGCGGCGGAACGCCTGCGGCGTCTGGATCGCCCACAGCCGCGTGCGGTCGAGCGTGGCCGTGACGAGGCGGTCCTCACCGGCCTCCTTCACCGTGTCGGTCATCGGCGCGGCCGCGATCGCGGCGTCGGCGTCCTCGAGCGCGGCGAGCGCGGCGACGAAGTGCCCGGGCGTCACGAGCGGGCGCGCGGCATCGTGGACGACCACGTGCGGGTCCGGCCGGGCGGCCCGCAGCGCGCCGCGCACGGACGCCGAGCGCGTCGCGCCGCCGGCCACGCCGACGCAGCCGGGCGGCGCCGAGCCGCCCGGCGGCAGCGCGACGACGATCTCCTCGATCCCCGCCGCGCGCAGCGCCTCGACGCTCCACTCGAGCATCGGGCGGCCGGCCAGGACGACGAACGCCTTGGGCCGATCGGCGCCAAGGCGTTCGCCACTGCCCGCGGCCACCAGGAGGGCGACCGCCAAGGTCTTAGACGCCGGCCAGCTTCTCCTCGCCGGAGCGCTGGAGGAGGTCGTCGAGGTGGTCCTCGGCCTGCTCCTCACCCATCTCGAGCGCGTACATCAGCTCGGACGCGAGGATCTTCTTCGCGCGGGTGAACATCTGCTTCTCACCCGTGGAGAGACCCTTGTCCTGCTCGCGGATGGCGAGGTTGCGAACGACCTCGGCGAGCTCGTAGATGTCACCGGTCTTGATCTTGTCCCGGTTGTGCTTGAAGCGGCGGTTCCAGTTCTTCGGCATCTCCGAGACGTCGTCGGAGAGCACGGAGAGGACCTTCTTCACGG
>JAXDGC010000451.1:0-3649 GCA_034665245.1 Solirubrobacteraceae bacterium
GGTCGCCGCCCTGGCCCTGGCCGCTCTGGTTCACCTGCTCGAAGTTGCCCGACGCCTCGTCGAAGCCGATCGGCGGGGCGAGCAGGTGGTCGTGGAACTTGTTGACGAAGTAGAAGAGCTGCGTCGTCGTCTGCTCGTCGTTGATCTGCCATGAGAACGGGGTGGTGTGGTTCCACGTGCAGCCCGGTGGGTCGGACGGGCAGAACCCGGACGGGTCGGGCACGGACGTGATCGGGTAGAGCCAGTTGCCCCCGCCGGAGGGCGGCACGTCGCCGTCGGGCGGCGGGGTGAAGCTGTCCTCGAACGTGTTCTCGGTCAGGTCCGCCTTGACCTCGTCGCGGACGTCCCTGAACGCCCACGCGTTGTCCCCTCTCAGGCGCGTCGCGCCCGGCTCGAGCCATTGGCCGATCGGCTTCGTCGTCTGCGTCCCGCCCGGGTGGTTGCCCGGGGTGTTGTCGAACGCGAGCGCGTCGGCGAACTTGACGAGGTTCGAGCGCCGCGCGATGCGGCCGGTCGAGGCGTCGACGAGCGTGTCGTAGTCGCCGTCGCGGCCGACCGGGGCGAGCACGCGCCAGGCGAGCCGCAGCCCGGGCCCGGCGTGGTAGGCGACGAGCTCGGCCTGGCCGCTCCCGGCGTAGGTGGTCTTGCGCGAGCCGGTCGAGCGCGCGGCGCGCCGAGCCGGCACCGAGCCGCTCGAGCCGACCGAGCGCAGCGCGCGCGAATAGGCCCCGTCGGCGCCGACGACCGGCGTGCGCGTGTCGAGCTTGAGCCCGCCGCGAGCGCCGCCCGCGATGTTGATCAGGCGGCCGTCGCGCGTGACGTTGGCGAGCAGGCTGGAGTCGACGACGGTGATCCCGTCCACGACCTGCGCCCACTGGAGGTGGCGCACGCCGTCCACGGACGTGTAGTCGCGCACGAGCTCGAGCGCGTCGAGGTCGCTCGAGCTGAGGCCGAAGGCGGCAGCGTGGGCGCGCACGTAGCCGAGCGCCACGGACTGCGCGCCCGCGCTCGAGGCGCCGGTCAGGAACCCGTTGAGGCGGCCGACCGCCTTGAGCCCGCCGGTCTGGTCGTCGACCGTGACCTCGGCCTGGCGGCCGAGCGAGGAGCGAAGGCGCGCCCGCGCGCCCTGGGTCGCAGCCGCCACGGGGCGTGCGAGCCCGGTCTGCGGGATCGTCAGGCGCGTGGGATCGCCGGCCTGCGCCAGCGTCTGACGGGCCTGGCGAATCTGCCGCTTCGAGCCTCCCGACGGCGCCGCCGCCACCGCCACGCTCGACACCGCGACCGCCACGCCGAGCCCCGACGCGATGACCCGCCCGCTCCTGAACCTCATCCGGACCCTCCTCCGATTCCAATCCGGCGGGCACGCTACACCCGCGGCGGACCGAAATCGAGAGTGCGGGCCCCCACCGCCTCCTAGCGGCCGACCGTCTGCATGCCCTCCGGCGCGTAGCGACCGCCGGATACCGCTCCGGCCAGGGCATCGAGCTCCGCGAGGTCCTCGCCGCTGAGCTCGAGTTCGAGCGCGCCAAGGTTCTCCTCCACGCGCTCGACGCGCTTGGTTCCCGGGATCGCGATGACGTCTTCGCCGCGCGAGAGCACCCACGCGAGGGCGACCTGGCCGGCGGTGGCGCCGTGGCGCTGAGCGACCGCCTCGACCTTCTCCACCACCGCGAGGTTGGCCTCGAGGTTCTCGCGCTCGAAGCGCGGGAAGCGGACGCGCCGCGCGTCGTTCTCCTCGAGGTCGTCGACCGACCGGATCTTGCCGGTGAGGAACCCGCGTCCGAGCGGCGAGTAGGCGACGAAGCCGATGCCGAGCTCGCGGATGGTCGGGAGGATCTCCTCCTCGACCGAGCGCTCCCACAGCGAGTACTCCGACTGCAGCGCCGAGATCGGGTGGACCTCGACGGCCTTGCGGATCGTCTGCGCGCCCGCCTCGGAGAGGCCGAGGTAGCGGACCTTGCCCTCCTGCACGAGCTCGGCCATCGTGCCGACGGTCTCCTCGATCGGCGTCTCGGGGTCGACGCGGTGCTGGTAGTAGAGGTCGATCGTGTCGAGGCCGAGGCGCTCGAGCGACGCCTCGCACGCCTTGCGGACGTACTCCGCGTCACCGCGGATGCCGAGGAACTCGCCGTTCTCGCCGCGGACGTTGCCGAACTTGGTCGCGATCAGCGGCCGCTCGCCGCTCCACTCGCGCACGGCGCGCCCGACGAGCTTCTCGTTGGTGAACGGGCCGTACATGTCGGCGGTGTCGAGCAGGGTCACGCCGAGCTCGAGCGCGCGGTGGATCGTGCGCACCGCCTCGCCCTCGTCGGCGGTCCCGTAGAACTCCGACATCCCCATGCAGCCGAGGCCGAGCGGGGTCGCCTCGAGGCCGTGGCTGCCGATGCTGCGCTTGTCATTGGAAGTCATCCATCGCACTATAGGATCGGCCTCATGGCGCAGGCTCACGGTGATCGGCTGACCTCGGTGGACGCGTCCTTCCTGGCGCAGGAGGGGCCGACGTCGCACATGCACGTCGGCGCGGTGATGATCTTCGACGGGCCGCCGCCCGGCTACGTCGAGTTCGTCAACCAGGTCCGCGGCCGGCTGCACCTCGTACCCCGCTACCGCCAGAAGCTCGCGTTCCCGCCGATCGAGACGGGGCGCCCCGTATGGATCGACGACCCGAGCTTCAACCTCGAGTACCACATCCGCCACACCGCGCTGCCCTCACCCGGCTCCGAGGAGCAGCTGCGCTCGCTCGCCGCCCGCATCCACTCCCAGCAGCTCGACCGGGCCAAGCCGCTGTGGGAGACGTGGCTCGTCCAGGGCCTCGAGGGCAACCGCTTCGCGCTGATCTCCAAGACCCATCACGCGCTGGTCGACGGCATCGCCGGCGTCGACCTCGCCACGGTGCTGTTCGACGCCGAGCCGAACCCGCCGAAGCTCCCGCACGAGGGCGAGCCGTGGCAGCCGCAGGCCGAGCCGTCGTCGCTCGACCTCGCCGCGCGCGGCATCCGCGGGCTCGTGCGCACGCCGTTCGAGCTCGCCGGTCGCGCGGCGTCGGCGGCGACCCGTCCGACGGAGACCCTCGAGACGACGCGCGAGGCGCTCGAGGGCGTCGGCGAGATCGCGTGGGCGACGCTCAACCCGGCGCCCGCGACGCCGCTCAACGTCGAGATCGGGCCGCACCGCCGCGTCCTGTTCCTGCGCGAGGAGCTCGAGGACTTCCGGCTGGTCAAGAACGCGTTCGGCGGCACCGTCAACGACGTCGTGCTGACCGTCGTGTCGGGCGGCCTGCAGAAGTGGCTGCGCTCGCGCGGCACGCGCACCGAGGGGCTCGAGCTGCGCGCGCTCGTCCCGATGTCGATCCGCAGCGACGCGGATCGCGGCTCGATGGGCAACCGGCTGGCGGCGATGCGCGGGCCGCTGCCCGTCTACGTCGAGGACCCGGTCGCGCGACTGCGCGTCGTGCGCGCGGCGATGGACGGGCTCAAGGAGTCCAAGCAGGCGGTCGGCGCCGAGGTGCTCGCCAGCGTCCAGAACTTCACGCCGCCGACCGTGATGGCGCAGGCGTCGCGGCTGAACTTCTCCACGCGCCTGTTCAACCTGCTCGTCACGAACGTGCCCGGCCCGCAGTTCCCGCTCTACGTGCTCGGGCGCGAGCTGC
>JAXDGC010000452.1:0-3475 GCA_034665245.1 Solirubrobacteraceae bacterium
CCGACTAGCGCAGCGTGATCCAGAGCGCGCGGGCGCGGGCGAGCACGCGCCCGTCCGTGCTCACAAGCGCCGACGCCGTGTGGTGCTTGCGGCCCTCGGAGCCGAGGTGCCAGCCGGTCGCGATCACAGGCTCGCCGACCGGCACGCAGTCGAGCCGCTCGACCGCGAGCCGGGCGAGCAGGCTGGGGCGATCCCAGTCCCACAGCGGCGGCGTGTAGCTCGGGCAGTCGAGCGCCGCCCACACCATGTCGGGCGCGACGCTGCCGTCGCGGCTCGGGACCGTCGAGTCGGGGAGGAAGATCGACGCGGTGACGTCCGAGTGGCCACGCAGCGGGCCGAAGTGGATGCCGAGACCGTCGTGGCGCCGCGAGCCGCAGACGTAGCAGCCGGAGAGCAGGCCCTCGCGCCCGTGGCCGGGGTGGCGCCGCGACGCCTCGCGGGCGTCGGCGAGCGACGGCCGCACGGGCGGCTCGGCATCGACGAAGTCGACCGGCCGGGCGCGGGCGATCGTGACGCCGTGACGGCCGGTGAGCTCGATCCGGCCGTCCGGCTGGAAGTCGACGCCGAGCGGCTCGCCCAGCGGCGGCGGGGAGAGCAGCGTCACCTCGGCCGGGCCGTCGACGAGCTCGCCGATCGCGCCGCAGGCATAGCCCCCGTTCGCGGTGGTGGGCGGGCCGTTGAAGCGGGGGTCGAGGACGAGCGTGTCGAGGGCGAGGAAGTCGGACATCTCACTGCAAGACGACGTGCGCTGCCCCGCTATTCCCGCCCACCGAGGCCGAGCGGCTCGAGCGGGAGCTACGGTTGATCGCCGGATGACCTCGAACACGATCCAGACCCGCCGCCTGCGCACCCACTACACCGAGTCCGGCCCCGCCGACGGCATCCCCGTCGTGCTGCTCCACGGCAACCTGTCGACGGGCCGCTTCTACGAGCACCTGTTCGACGGCGCGCCGGAGCGCTACCGCCTGATCGCGCCCGACATGCGCAGCTTCGGCGACTCCGAGCCGCTGCCGATCGACGCCACCCGCGGCCTGCGCGACTGGGCCGACGACACGCAGGCGCTGCTCGAGGCCCTCGGGGTCGAGCGCCCCGTCCACCTGGCGGGCTGGTCGACCGGCGGGGCGGCGATCGCCGCCTTCGCGCTCGACCGTGAGGTCGCCTCGCTGACCTTCATCGATCCCGTCTCGCCCTACGGCTACGGCGGCTCGCACGCCGACGGCACGCCCTGCTTCCCGGACTGGGCGGGCACGGGCGGCGGCACCGGCGCGCCGGAGTTCGTCAAGCGCCTGGCGGCCGGCGACCGCTCGGGCGAGGGCGCCGCGTCGCCGCGCAACGTGCTCACGACGGCGTACTGGTCCCCCGACCACCAGGAGGCGCCCGAGCGCGTGGAGATGCTGCTCACCGAGGTGCTCAAGTCCGTCACCGGCGACGACGGCTACCCGGGCGACTCCGCGGCCTCGGAGCACTGGCCGGGCGTCGCCCCGGGAACGCGCGGGATCCTCAACGCGCTCTCGGGCAAGCACTGCAACTGGGCGGGGATCGTCGACCTCGATCCCAAGCCGCCGATCCTGTGGACCCAGGGCAGCGAGGACATCGTCGTGGCCGACGGCTCGCCGTGGGAGATGGGCACGCTCGGCCAGGCCGGCGCGATCCCCGGCTGGCCCGGCGAGGAGGTCTTCCCTCCGCAGCCGATGGTGAGCCAGACCCGCGCCGTGCTGGAGCGCTACCGCGACGCGGGCGGCCGCGTCGAGATCGACGTGTTCGAGGGCTCCGGCCACTTCCCGCCGATCGACGCGGCGGAGCGCTGGAGCGCGACGTTCTTCGGGTTCCTGGACTCCGTGCGGTAGTTGCCCCGCCGCCGGCGCCAGCGCCCGATGTTCACCTCGTCGCGCCGCTCCCGCGGCGGCGTGCGCTGGGTCGAGCCCGGCCGCCGCCGGCGCCGCCGCCCGCCGGTCCTCCCGATCGCGGCCCTCGTGCTGCTGCTCGCCGCCGGGAGCGCCGTCGCCTACGTGCTGCACCAGCGCGCGAACGACCGGGCGGAGCTCCATGACACGGCGGTGCGCTTCGCGGCGGCGTGGGAGCGCGGGCAGCCCGCCGCGATGTACCGCGAGCTCGACGCCGACGCGCGCTCGAAGTACTCGGCGCGGCGCTTCGCCGCGGACTACCGCATGTCCAACGACGAGGCCACCGTCGAGAAGGTGGTCGCCCGCCCCGCACGCAAGACGGTCGACGGCAAGGTCGCGGTCGCGGTGTCGGTGCGCACGAAGCTGTTCGGCACGCTGCGCGGCCGCGTCGCGTTGCCCGTGACGCGGGTCGGCGAGCGCGTCGGGGTGCGGTGGCGCCCGTATCTGCGGCTCCCCGGGCTGCGCCCCGGTGAGCGCGTCCAGCGGAGGATCCGCGCGCGCCCGCGGCGCGCCTCCGTGCTCGACGGCTCCGGCCACCCGCTCGCCGACGAGCCGACCGCCCAGTCGATCGCCGGCCGCGCGCCGGCCGGGAAGGACCCGGGCTTCGGGCTCGAGGCGCTCTACAACGATCGCCTCGGCGGCCGCCCGAGCGCCGAGCTGCGCTTCGGCGCGCGCCGCATCGCCGCCACGAAGGCGCGCCGCGGGCGCTCCGTGCGCGCGACGATCCGGCCCGGGCTCCAGCGCGCGGCGGTCGCCGCGCTCGGCGACCGGCTCGGTGGGGTCGCCGTGCTGCGGCCACGCGACGGCTCCGTGCTCGCGCTCAGCGGCCTCGCGGTCTCGGCCCCCCAGCCCCCGGGCTCCACGTTCAAGATCGTGACGCTCTCCGCGGCCCTGCAGGCGAAGATCGCCACGCCCTCGAGCACGTATCCGGTGCGGACCGCGGCGGTGCTCTCGGGCGTCAAGCTGCGCAACGCGAGCAACGAGTCCTGCGGCGGGACGCTCACCAACGCGTTCACGGTCTCCTGCAACTCCGTGTTCGCGCCGCTCGGCGCCAGGCTCGGCGCGAAGCGGATGCACGCCGCAGCGGAGCGCTTCGGCTTCAACGAGACACCGCGCGTGCCCGCGGGCAAGGTGAGCGTCTATCCGCCCGTGAAGGACCTCAAGGACTCCCTCGCCGTCGGTGCCTCGGCGATCGGCCAGGACCGCGACCTCGCCACGCCGCTGCAGATGGCGGCCGTCGGCGCGACGATCGCCAACCGCGGCGTGCACCCGACGCCGCGGATCGTGCGCTCCGACAAGGTCATCCGCCACCGCGCCGTCTCCGCGCGGGTCGCCGGCCAGGTGCGCGAGATGATGCTCTCCGTCGTGCGCTCGGGCACCGGCACGGCCGCCGCGCTGCCCGGCGTCGAGGTCGCCGGCAAGACCGGCACGGCCGAGCTGCGCCCGACGGCCGACGCCACCCCGGACCCGAAGAACACCGACGCCTGGTTCGTCGCCTTCGCCCCCGCGCGCTCGCCGAAGCTCGTCGTCGCGGTGATGCTCGTCGGCGCGGGCGCCGGCGGCAAGGCCGC
>JAXDGC010000453.1:0-2954 GCA_034665245.1 Solirubrobacteraceae bacterium
ACCGGGTGCTCGTCGGCGTGACGATGACGGAGGAGGGCCACCGGCTGTTCGAGGGCGTCCTGCCGGTCGACGACGTGGAGAGCCTCGCCATCGACCTCGCCGGCCGCCTCGCCGAGCTCGTCGCCCGCCTCCAGGCCGCGGTCGACGTCTTCGATGCCGCCATGCCCGTGCGCGAGTGGACCCGGGCGATCGCGACCGCCGCCGACGCCCTCACCGCGACCTCGCAGCGGGACGCCTGGCAGCGCGCCCAGCTGGAGCGCATGCTCGACGACGTCGTGCGCGAGGCTGCCGGCGGCGACGTCGAGCTCACGCTGCACGAGGTCCGGGCCCTGCTCGCGGAGCGGCTGCAGGGGCGCCCGACGCGCGCGAACTTCCGCACCGGCCACCTGACGATCTGCACGCTCGTGCCGATGCGCTCCGTCCCGCACCGGGTCGTCTGCCTGCTCGGCCTCGACGACGCCGCGTTCCCGCGCAAGGCCCCGCGCGACGGCGACGACATCATGCTGCTCGACCCGCACGTCGGCGACCGCGACCCGCGCCCCGAGGACCGCCAGATGCTGCTCGACGCGCTGATGGCGGCGAGCGACCGGCTGATCGTCAGCTATTCCGGCAACGACGTGCGCACGAACACCCCGCGCCCGCCCGCCGTGCCGGTCGGAGAGCTGCTGGACGTGATCGATCGCACGGTCCAGGGCGACGCCCGCGCGCAGGTCCTCGTCCACCACCCGCTCCAGCCCTTCGATCCGCGCAACTTCAGCCCTGGCGTGCTGGGCGGGGAGCGCGCCTGGAGCTTCAACCGCGTCACGCTCGAGGGCGCCCGCGCGATGCAGGACGAGCGCACCGAGCCCCTCCCGTTCCTGACCGCCCCGCTCCCGCCCAAGGTCTCTCCCGTGGTGGAGCTCGAGGACCTCGTGAACTTCGTCCGCCACCCGGTGAAGGCCTTCCTCCGCCAGCGGCTGGGCTTCAGCGTGGCGACCTATGCCGACGAGGTCGACGACGCCCTCCCCATCGACCTCGACAACCTCGAGTCGTGGCAGATCGGCCAGCGGCTGCTCGACGCCCGGCTCGCGGGCGCGACCGAGGACGCGGCCGTCAGAGCGGAGCTCGCGCGCGGCGCCCTCCCGCCCGGCAACCTCTCCGGGCCGGTCATCGACAAGCTCCAGCCCGTGGTCGAGCAGATCGTCGGCCACGCCGCGGCCCTGCTGCCGGATGCGGCCGACGCGGGCTCGGTCGACGTCCGCGTCACGCTCCCGGACGGCCGGCGGCTGAGCGGCACGGTCCCGGACGTGTACGGCACGCTGCTGCGGAGCGTCACTTACTCGCGCGTGAACCCGCGTCACCGCCTGATGACATGGGTGCGCTTCCTCGCCTTGACGGCTGCGCACCCCGAGCGCGCGTTCGAGGCGGCGACGGTGGGCCGCGCCGTCTTCGGCGCGGCGCCGCGCGGGACGACCGTGACCGTCGTGCGGCTGCCCAGGATGGAGCCTGGGCTCGCCCTGCAACACCTCGCCGCCCTGGCGGAGCTGTTCGACGAGGGGCTGCGGGAGCCGCTGCCGATCGCCTGCAAGTCCTCGGCCGCCTACGCGGAGGCGCTCCACGCCGGCAGCGACGCGGTCAAGGCCGCCACGGGGGAATGGGACGGCCCCTGGAACTTCGCGGGCGAGGGCGAGGACCTCGAGCACCAGCTCGCCTTCGGGGGCATCCTGCCTTTCGAAGAGCTGCTCGGGAGCACCGCGTTCGACCCCTACGCGCGCCGGCTGTGGGACGACGTGCTCGCGTGGGAGCAGGTCGAGCACCGATGACCGAGTCCTTCGACGTCTGCGGGCCGCTCCCGACCGGCGTGACCGTGCTCGAGGCCAGCGCGGGCACCGGCAAGACGGTCACGATCGCCGCGCTCGCCGCTCGCTACGTGGCCGAGGGCGTCCCGCTGGAGCAGATCCTGATGGTGACGTTCACGCGCATGGCCACCGGCGAGCTCCGGGAGCGGGTGCGGGAGCGTCTGGTCAGCGCCGAGCAGGGGCTCGAGCGCGCGCTGGCGGGCGCGGCGCCCGAGGACGACGCGGTCGTGCAGCTGCTCGCGACCGGCGGCGCGACGGTCGTCGGGGTGCGCCGCGAGCGGCTGGCCGCCGCGCTCGCCGACTTCGACTCCGCGACCATCGCCACCACCCACGGCTTCTGCCAGGAGGTGCTCGGCGGCCTCGGCGTGCTCGGCGACATCGAGGCCGACACGACGTTCGTGGAGGACATCAGCGACCTCCGCGACGAGGTCGTCGACGATCTGTATCTGCGCAGGTTCCACCGCCGCGGCGTCCCGGAGTTCAGCCGCGGGCAGGCGATGGCGATCGCGTCGGCGGCGATCGAGAACCCGGCCGCGCCGATCGAGCCCGCGGACGCGCCCGAGGACACCATCGAGGCGATGCGCGTGCGGCTCGCCGCCGCCGCTCGCGACGAGCTCGAGGCCCGCAAGCGGCGCATGGGCGTGATGACCTACGACGACCTGCTGACACGCCTGAGCGACACGCTGTCGGGCGAGGGCGGGGCCGTCGCGGCGGCACGCCTGCGCGCCCGCTACCGCGTCGTGCTCGTCGACGAGTTCCAGGACACCGACCCGGTGCAGTGGCGGATCATGCAGACCGCGTTCGGCGACGGCGAGGTGACGCTCGTGCTGATCGGCGACCCGAAGCAGGCGATCTACGCCTTCCGCGGCGCCGACGTCTACGCCTACCTCGAAGCCGCGCGCAGCGCCGCGACGCAGGAGACGCTCGACGTCAACTGGCGCAGCGACCAGGCGCTGCTCGACGCGTACGACGCGCTGTTCGGCGGGGCGAAGCTCGGGCACGAGGGGATCGTCTACCGCGAGGTCCGCGCCGCTGCGACGAACGCGGACACGCGTCTTCACGGCGCGCCGGATCCTGCGCCGTTGCGGATCCGCGTCGTCCCGCGCGACGCGGTCG
>JAXDGC010000454.1:0-5844 GCA_034665245.1 Solirubrobacteraceae bacterium
CCTGGCGCGCCTCGATCATCGCCGTGTCTGCCCGGTCGATGAGCTCGTCGAGGGTGTCCTCGTTGCCTCGTTCGGCGAGCCCGACGGCGATCGTCGCGCCGCGTTTCTCGGCTGAGAGACGCGTCCGGATCTGTTCGAAGCGTTCGCGAGCTCCTGCCGCATCCAGGCCCGCGAGCGAGCAGACGAACTCGTCGCCGCCGAACCTGGCGATCACGTCGTAGGAGCGCAGGTGGTGCGCGATCGATCCCGCGACGACGCGCAGCAGCTCGTCGCCGGCGCTATGGCCGACGCTGTCGTTGACCGTCTTGAGCCCGTCGACGTCGACGAATGCGACGACGAGGCTCTCCCCGCTGCGGCGGGTGCGAGCGATCTCGCGTTGGATCGCTGCAAGTCCGACGCGTCGAAGCATCGTCCCGGTGAGATCGTCGATGCCCTCTGCCACGAGCTCCTCGGCGGCAATGCTCCGGTCGCGCGCCGCCTGCGCACGGTCCTCGGCGGCCAGCTCGCGGTCGTCGCCGGATGCGTCGCGCTGCAGCGCTGCCCGGCTCCGGGCTGCGGCGGCACGTTGGCGGTCGCCGGCTGCGAGCACGAGGAGGTCCGACTCGCTCGGCGGCTGGCCATCCTCGGCTTGGCGCTCGTGGTCGAGCCACTCGAGCTCGGCATCGAACGCGGCAGCGAGCTCGTCGCGCGCGAGCGCCGCGGCATCGCGCTCTGCGGCCACGTGATCTCTCCGCGACGCTGCCTCATCTCGGATGCGCGCGGTCTGCGCCCGCGCCCGCGACGCAAGATCGCGCTCGTGGCCACTCCTGGACCGGGCGCTGCGAGTGCGGGCATATCCGTTGCCCTCGTCGGACCCATCGGGGTGACGGACGCCGGCTGCCTGGTCGCGGTCGGCCGCGACCTGATCGCGATCGGAAGCCCGCTGGTCTCGCTCGGAGGCGCTCTGGTCGGTGTCGGCGGACGTCTGATCGAGATCTGAGCCGCTCTGTTCGGTGTCGGCGAGCGTCTGATCGCGATCAGACAGCGTCTGTGCCCCCGCGCCGTCCTCGAGCGGCCGCAGCTTACGGCCGAAACGGCCACGCTTTCGCTTTGCGGGCGCAGCCGGCTCGGCACTCCCACCAGGGTCCTGCGCGCGCGATTCGTTGGACATGAAACGCCATCCTCTCGGCACTATCACCAGCCCCGAGCCGGTGGCGCGACCCTCACCGAGGATCCCCGCTGGCGTCTCGCGTCCATGAGGTCTTGTCGTACCCGTCACCGGAATGCCGGGCAATGAACAGGACCGCCTCAGTATACGGGCGCGAGCGGTCGACGACAACCGGTTTGCCCTACCATCCGCTTGAACCGTGAGCGAGCAAACTGGGCCCGAAACGGTCGGCGAGATGCTCGCCGCCATCTCCACGCGGATCGTCGGACTGCTGCGAGAGCACTACGGTCGCGGTCCCTCGCGCGCCAAGAGCTACGCCATGGACGACTGCATCGTGTGCGTCCTGCGAAACGGGTTCACCGCCCACGAGCAAACGATCGCCGAGGGTGGCGACATGGGGCGCGTGATCGAGATGCGCCAGGACTTCCAGCGCTTGATGGAGCGCAAGTACCGCGAGACGATCGAAACCATCACCGGCCGCAAGGTCGTCGCCTTCCTCAGCCAAGCGCACCTCGAGCCCGACATCACACTCGAGATCTTCTTCCTCGACCGGCCGATGAACGGCGCCGCCGCCCTCGCCCTCAACCTTCCCGAGGACCTGACCGCGCCCGCCACGCCGCCCGCTCCAGAACTTTAACCAGGACAGCGCCTCGGCTACGCCACGCCGCGCGCGAGGTCGAGCAGCCGTCCGAGGATCCGGTCGCCGTCCGCTCGCAGCCCGTTGTGGTCGTACTCGTTGGTCACCCATGGTCGGGTCCCGCGGATGAGCGCGGCGGTCTCCTCGGAGAACGCGCGCTCCACGTAGGGGTCGTCGGCGTAGATCGCCGCGGCGACGGGGACCTCGTTGGTGCGGAGGACCTCGGGGTCATAGAGGCGCGGCCATTCGTGCGTGGCGAGCAGCTCCGCGGCCTCGCGCAGCGGCGCCAGCGCGCCGTAGTCCTCGAACATCCACGGGTAGACGTGCTCGCCGGTGAGCAGCTCGGGCTGCTCCCCGTATTCGGGCGGCATCACCCGCTCGGCGGACCAGCGCGTGGCGACGCCGTCGGCGTAGGACGCCTCGTGCACGATCGCGTAGAGCGGGTTGCGCTCGAAGCCGAGGACGTCCTGGATGTCGTGGCGGAAGGCGGGGGAGTCGGTGGGCAGCTCGAGCAGGGCGTGGAGCTGCTCGGCGCCGTCGCTCATCCCGAGCAGGTTGCCGGCCTGGCGGAAGCGGCGGGCGGTGAGGCGGTCCCCCGTCGGCAGCAGGACCTCCTCGGCCTCGAGCCGCTCGAGCAGCGCGAGCACGCGCCCGCGGTCCTCCGGATAGCGCTCGTAGTAGCGCCGGCAGCGGTCCAGGATGCGGCGGTAGGTCGCGCGATAGACCTCGTCGGGGTGGCGCCCGACCGGCGCGAGCCCGCCGGTCACGAACGCCTCGCGCAGTCCCGCGGGCGCGAGCGACAGGTAGCTCATCGCGCAGAACCCGCCGAAGCTCTGGCCGAGGATGCTCCAGCGGTCCACGCCGAGCTCGACGCGGATCAGCTCCGCGTCGCGCACGATCGAGTCGGCGCGGAAGTGCGTCAGATACTCCGCCTGCTCGGCCGGATCGAGGCCGGGCAGCGTGCCGACGGGTGTGGAGCGACCGGTGCCGCGCTGGTCGAGCATCAGCACGCGGAAGTCCTCCAGCGCCCGGTCGAGCCAGCCGGGGGAGGTGGGGTGCCGCGTCGGGCGGGCGCCCTCGTGCCCGGGCCCGCCCTGGAAGAAGACCAGGAAGGGCCGGTCGCGGCCCTCGGGATCGGCGATCTCCCGCGCGAAGACCCCGATCTGCGCGCCGCCTGTGCGGCCGTGATCGAGCGGGACGGAGAACTCGTGCTCGGTCAGGACGAGTCCGCGCGTTGTGTGGGTGACGCTCGGCACGGGCCGCCTACCTCGCCCGTCGCTTGTGCTTCTTCCGCGTGCAGGTCCGGTAGACACGGGTGTCGCGCAGGCGCTTGCCGCTGCGGGTGCGCGCGACGATGCGGACGCGGACGCGCTGCTTCTTGCGGCCGCGGAGGTCGACGACCGCGCGCAGGCGCCCGCCGCGGCGTCGGACCTTCACCCGCTTGCCGTCGACGAACACCTTCGCCGAGCGCAGCCGTGCCTTGCCGTGGCCGCGCTTGACGCGGATCTCGAAGCGGCGGCGCGAGAGGCAGCGCCGGCTCGCCGGCAGCACGCCGGTGCCGCCGGCGCTCCCGGGACCGCTGAAGCCGGAGCGCGACGCCGTCGGGAGCGTGAGCCGGATCGAGGAGAAGTCGATCGCGGCGGCGTCGCGGACCGGCCCGTAGACCTGGCTGCCGCCGATGACCTGGAGCCGGTAGCGCGCCCCGGCGGCGATCGCGGCCGCGCCTCCCTCGAGCGGGCGCGTGACGGTGTGGGCCTGGCCGTCGAGCGTCACCGGCAGAGGCGTGACCTGGTTGCCGAGCGCGACGCCGCGCTGCTCGTCGACGATCTGGGCGAAGACGTGGCCAGAGGTCGCCGAGCCCGTGCCCTTGTAGTTGAGCTCGAGCCTCGGCTCACCGACCACCTGGGTCGCGGCCTTCGGGGGCGGGATCGCGACGTTGACGGCGTTGGCGGCCGGCGCCGCGGCGATCACGGTGCCCGAGGTCGCGTCGCCCGGGTTGAGGACGAGGCGGCCGGCGCCCTTCGCGACCACCGGCGGGCCGGCCGCGGGCGGGAAGGCGGGGGAGGTGCGCACCTGCGCGTCGTCGGCGAGCCACTCGAAGCCGGGGCCGGTGGCGACCGAGGCGTCGCCCGCGAGGTAGTGGCGCAGCCAGGCGACCGTCGCCTTCTCCAACCGCCCGGCGGGCCCGGAGCCGGTCAGGCACGCGCCGTGGCCGCCGCAGAACCAGATCAGCTTGTGCGGCACGCCGTCGCGCCGGAGGATCGCCTCGTTGCGCATCGACTCGCTCGGCGTGAACAGCGTGTCGGCCGTGCCCTGGAGCATCAGCGTCGGTACGTGCACGCGGCCCACGAGCGCGTCCGCGGGCCCGCGGGAGTCGAACCAGGCGCGGTCCTCCGCGCTGAAGCGCCCCGTCGAGAGCCCGGACGCGAAGGCCGAGGTGATGTGCGGGTCGAGCGTGCCCTGCTGCACGCCGGCGGGCGAGATCGCGCCCTCGATGGTGGCCGCCGGCGCGCCGGCGCCGTAGAGGGCCGAGCCCCAACCCGACTTCGCCGTGTCCTCGCGGTACAGCGCGGTCAGCAGCGAGTGCCAGGAGATCGCGGGCGCGAGCGCGTCGATGCGCTTGTCGATCGCCGCCGCCACCCACTCGACGCCACCCGCGTACGACGCGCCGTGCATGCCGACGCGCGGGTCGCCGGGCTTGTCGAGCTGCGCCTCGGGCTGCCCCGCGAGCCAGTTGATGAGCGACACCACGTCGCGCCCCTCGTTGTCCTTGAAGTCGACCGTCACCGTCCCGCCCGACTCGCCGAAGCCGCGCGAGTCCCACGTGAGCACGTTGAAGCCTGCCCTGCGCAGCGGCCCGACGCCGGTCGCGCCGACCGCCTCCAGCGACGCCTCGTTCTCGTCGCGCGAGCGCTGCTGGCCCCAGCCGTGCGTCACCAGCACGGTCGGCGCCCTCTGGCCCGGCTTCAGCCCGGCGGCCGGGAAGAAGCTCGTCGACAGCGGCGTGCCGTCGAAGGAGGTGACGATCTGGTCGCGCGCCGAGGCGGCGGGGGCGAGGAGCGCGAACGCGGCGAGCGCGAGCAGCGGGGCGAGGCGGAGGCGAGTGAGCATCCCCGCTCTTTACCCCGATACTCCGGAAAGTCAGCCGTCGGTGCGCACCTCGTCGCCGTCCTGGCCCCAGCGCACGTGGTAGGCGCCCTCGTCGTCGACGCGGTGGTAGGTGTGGGCGCCGAAGAGGTCGCGCAGCCCCTGGATCAGCGAGGCCGGTCCGCGCTCGCGGCGGTAGCCGTCGTAGTAGGCGAGCGAGGAGGTGAAGGCCGGCACCGGCAGCCCGATCTCGACCGAGTGGGAGATCACGCGCCGCCACGAGTCCTGGGCGTCGGCGACGGCGTCGCGGAAGTAGTCGACGAGCAGTAGGTTCGGCGTCTGCGGATCGCTGTCGTAGGCCTCGCGGATGCGGTCGAGGAAGCGCGCGCGGATGATGCAGCCGCCGCGCCAGATCGTCGCCATCGCGCCGAGATCGAGCTCCCAGCCCTCCGACTTCGCGGCCGCCGACATCTGCTCGAAGCCCTGCGCGTAGGCGACCACCTTGGACGCGTAGAGCGCCTGGCGCACGTCGTCGATCAGCGAGCGGTCCGCGCGCGCGTTCTCACCGGGCGTCGGCCCGCGGAGCTGCGACGACGCTGCCTTGCGCTGGTCGCCGAGCGCGGACAGCGAGCGTGCGAACACCGCCTCGGTGATCGCCGTCAGCGGCACGCCGAGCTCGAGCGCGTCCTGCGCCGTCCAGCGGCCGGTGCCCTTCTGCTCGGCCTGGTCGAGGATCACGTCGACCAGCGGCCGGCCGGTGCGCTCGTCGGTCTTGTCGAGCACGGTCGCGGTGATCTCGATCAGGAAGGAGTCGAGATCGCCCTCGTTCCACTCGTGGAAGACGTTCGCGATCTCCGGCACCTCGAGCCCGACGCCGTGGCGCAGCAGGTCGTAGGCCTCGGCGATCAGCTGGATGTCCGCGTACTCGATGCCGTTGTGGACCATCTTCACGTAGTGGCCCGCGCCGTCGGCG
>JAXDGC010000455.1:0-16977 GCA_034665245.1 Solirubrobacteraceae bacterium
TCCAAGGCCCAGCAGGACAAGGCCGCCTCCGCCGCCGAGCAGCTCGTCTACGCGCAGTTCACGCGCGACCTGCTCCAGCTCAACCTCCGCTACGGCCTCGGGCTCAAGGGCCTGCCGCGGCTCGACGACCCCGACTTCGTCTCCGCGCTCGTGTTCGACCCCGCGCGTGGCGCGACGACCCCGAAGGCGCGCTTCGCCTACCTGTTCCCGAACGCGCGCTCCGCGGTCATCCAGGTGCGCTTGAAGCCCGACCTCACCGAGGTCCAGCGGCGGCGGGCGATCGAGCTCGTGCGCAGTGCCGTGGCGATGAAGGAGTGGCAGCTGAAGAACGGCGCGAGCTACCGCGTGACGGGGGCGCCGGTGGTGGTCGAGGACCTCGCGGTGGCGCTCACGGACTCGCTGCTGCGGCTGCTCGTCGTCGCCATCCTCGTGATGGCGGTCGTGCTCGCGCGCGTGTTCCGCAGCCGGCTGCGGCTGCTGCCGCTGGCGGTCGCGCTCGCGGCGGTGGCGGTCACGTTCGGGCTCATGTCGCTGCTCGGCGCGTCGCTCACGATGGCGTCGATCGCGGTGCTGCCGGTGCTGCTCGGGCTCGGGGTGGACTACGCGATCCAGTACCAGGCCCGGGTCGAGGAGGCGGAGCGGGGCGGGGGCACCGCCACCGCCGCGGCGGCGGCTGACACGGCGCGGGTCTCGGTCCCGACGATCGCGACGGCGGGGCTCGCCACCGGCGTCGGCTTCCTCGTGCTGCTGCTCTCGCCCGTGCCGATGGTGCGCGGCTTCGGCGTGCTGCTGGTGGCCGGCATCGCGATCGCCTTCTTCCTCGCGCTGAGCGCCGGGACGGCCGCGCTCGTCGCTGCGTCGCGGCGGCGGGGGAGCCCCGGCGCGCTGGTGCGCTCGGCGCGCGGCGCCGCGGAGCTGGTCGATGTCTTCGGGTCGCGCGTGGGGCGCGTCGCGGGGCCGCTGCGACGGCTCGGCGGACGCGTCTGGGAGGCGGTGCTGCGCGGTGGTCTGGAGCGCCCGCGGCGGGTGCTGCTGATCGGGCTCGTGATCGCGCTCGGCGGGCTGGCGGTCGACTCGCAGACGCGGGTCAGCTCGGACCTGCGCGAGCTCGTGCCGCAGGACCTGCGCGGAGCGCGCGATCTCGACGCGCTGCAGCGCGCGACCGGCGTCGCGGGGGAGATCGACGTCGTGGTGCAGGGGCGCGACCTCACCGACCCGACCGTCGTGCGGTGGATGCGCGACTACCAGGCCGGCCTGCTCAAGCACTACGGCTACTCGACCAAGAACGGATGCGGGCGCGCGGCGCTGTGTCCGGCGCTGTCGCTGCCCGACCTCTTCCGCTCCACGGCCTCGACCCAGACCCAGGCGGGGGTGCGCGCGCTGCTCGATGCGGTGCCGGCCTACTTCTCCCAGGCGGTGATCACGAAGGACCGCACGACGGCGACGCTCGCGTTCGGCGTCAAGCTGATCCCGCTCGACGCGCAGAAGCGCGTCATGGACGAGATGGCGAGGCGGCTCGATCCCCCCAAGGGCGTGACCGCGCGGCTCGCCGGCCTGCAGGTGCTCGGCGCCGAGGCCAACGCCGCGCTCTCCTCGCCGCTGCGCCGGCTCGGCACGCTGCTGGCCGGCCTGCTCGCGGTCGGCCTCGCGCTGCTGGCCGTGTACCGGCGCTGGGAGCGCGCGTGGGTCCCACTCGTGCCGATCGCGCTCGCGACCGGCTGGTCGGCGCTCGTGCTGTTCGCCGTGCGCGTGCCGCTGAACCCGATGTCGGCGACGCTCGGCGCGCTCGTGATCGCGATCTCGACCGAGTTCTCCGTGCTGCTGACGGCGCGCTACCGCGAGGAGCGGGCGGCCGGCCACGAGCCGCCGCAGGCATTGCGGCGCACCTACCGTTCGACCGGCACGGCCGTGATCGCGTCCGGCATCACGGCGATCGCGGGGTTCGCCGTGCTCGCGCTGTCGGACATCCAGATGCTCTCGGACTTCGGGCGCGTGACGGTGGTCGATCTCTCCGTCTCGCTGCTCGGCGTGCTCGCCGTGCTGCCCGCCGTGCTGATGCTCGCCGAGCGGCGCGGCCCGCCCCGGCCCGCCCCGCCACCGGCGCCCGCGCTGCCGGAGCCGGCCATCCCGGCGTGAGCGCTCCCGGCCGCCCGCGGCCGCCCGCCGGGACCTCGCGCTACACGTGGGTCGTCGGCGTGTTCGCGCTGGTGGCGCTCGCCTACATCACGCTCAACACGCTCGGGACCGACGCGCCCGGGTCGCGCGGGGTCCCGAACGGCCGGCCACTCCCACCGTTCGCGGTGCCGCTCGCGCTCTCGAACCTCGACGGGGACGCGCAGGTCGATCCCGCCAAGGCCTGCAAGGTGCGCGGGCCGAAGGTGCTCAACTCCTGCCAGCTGGCCGAGCGCGGGCCGGTCGCGATCGCCTTCTTCGCGATCCGATCGAAGCGCTGCGAGCGCCAGGTCGACGCGCTGGAGCGTGTGCGCCGCCGCTTCCCGGAGGTCGGCGTCGCCGCCGTGTCGGTGCGCGGCGACCGCGCACGGCTGCGCCGGCTCGTGCGCGAGCACCGGTGGGGGATGCCGGTCGGCTACGACCACGACGGCGCGGTGACGAACGCCTACCGGGTGGCGATCTGTCCGACGATCACGTTCGCGGATGCCACCGGGAAGGTGGTCGGCACGTCGTTCGCGCTCCTCGGCGAGCAGGCGCTCGCCAAGCGGCTGGAGGCGATCCGGTGAGCGAGGTCGCCGCCGGCTGGATCGACCCGGAGGTCGCGGCCGAGTTCCCCGAGCTGCGCCTGCACACGCTCACGCTCGCCGCCCGCTCAGGTCGCAGCCCGGGCGAGTTGCGCGAGCGGCTGCGCGAGCTCTCGGACCGCTTCCGCGGCCCCCAGGCGGTGGTGATGCGCCAGCGTCCGGTGCCGTGGGCCTACCGCGTCTTCTTCCGCCACATCGGCCTCGACCCCGACGAGCACCGCACGCCGGTCGAGGCGCTCGCGCTCGAGCGGCTGAAGGCCGGCGGCTTCCGCTCGCGCTCGCTGCTCGACGACGCGCTGACGGTCGCGGTGATGGAGACCGGCGTGCCGGTGTGGGCGCTCGACGCCGAGCGCGTCGAGGGGGCGCTCGGGCTGCGCCCGGCCGAGCGCGGCGAGCGCTTCGGCACGGGCGAGTACGCCTCCGACATCCCGGTGGGCCGGCTGCTGGTGGCCGACGACGGCGGGCCGGTGGGCGTGCTGTTCGGCGCGCTGGCGCCTGGGCGCGGTGTCGGGCCCGAGACGACCTCGATGACGCTGATCTCGGTCCAGGTGGCCGGGGTCCCCGACATCCACGTGGAGGAGGCGCTGTGGACGGTCGCCGACATCCTGACCGGTCAGGCTTGACCGAGCGACGGGCGACGGAGATAGTCGCTCGATGGAAGACCCACTCGCGCTCGACCCCGCGACGATGCGGGCGATGGGCTATCGCATGGTCGACATGCTGGTCGAGCACGTCGCCGGCGTCCGCGACCAGCCCGCGCTCACGCGCGCCTCGCCCGCCGAGATGCGCGAGCGCCTGCACGGGCCGGCGCCCGAGGGCGCGACCGACTTCGAGGCGATGCTCGCCACGCTCGAGCGTGACGTGCTCGCCTACCGGGGGCGCGTCGACCACCCCGCCTACTTCGCCTTCATCCCCGGCTCGAGCACCTGGCCCGGGGCGCTCGGCGACTTCCTCGCCAGTGCGCTGAACGTCTACGCGGGCTGCTGGATGGAGTCCTCGGGCCCGAGCCAGGTCGAGCTGCAGGTGCTCGACTGGTTCAAGGCGTGGATCGGCTACCCGGCCGAGGCGTCGGGGATCCTGCTCAGCGGCGGGTCGGGCGCGAACATGACCGCGCTCGCGTGCGCGCGCGAGTCACTCGCCGGCGCGATGCGCGACGACCTCGTGGTCTACGTCTCCGACCAGGCTCACTCCTCGCTCGCGCGCGCGGCCCGCACGCTGGGCTTCCGGCCCGACCAGATGCGCGTGCTTCCGGTCGACGCCGACCACCGCATGCGCCCCGACCTGCTGGACGGCGCGATCGCCGCCGACGTCGCCGCGGGCCGGCGGCCGCTGTTCGTCTCGGTCAGCGCAGGCTCCACCAACACCGGCGCGATCGACCCGCTGGCCGAGCTCGCCGACGTCGCGCGCCGGCACGGCGCCTGGCTGCACGTCGACGGCGCCTACGGCGGCTTCGCGGCGCTGACCGAGCGCGGCCGCGGCCGGCTGGCGGGGATCGAGCGGGCCGACTCCGTGACGCTCGACCCGCACAAGTGGCTCTACCAGCCGTTCGAGTGCGGCTGCCTGCTCGTGCGCGAGGGCGAGCGCCTGCGCCGTGCTTTCACGATCGTGCCGGACTACCTCGCCGACACCGAGGCCGAGGAGGAGGAGGTCAACTTCTCCGACCTGGGCGTGCAGCTCACGCGCTCGGCGCGTGCGTTCAAGGTCTGGATGTCGGTGACGCTGTTCGGCGCGGCCGCCTTCCGGGCCGCGATCGACGCGTCGCTCGACCTCGCGCTGCTCGCCGAGGCGCGCGTGCGTGAGCACCCCGAGCTCGAGCTGCTCTCGCCCGCCCAGCTCGGGATCGTCTGCTTCCGCCGCCGCTTCGAGGGCGGCGAGCACGCGCAGGACGCCGGCAACGCCGCGCTCGTGCGGGCGTTCGCGGCCTCCGGCCGCGGCCTCGTGTCCTCCACGCGCCTGCACGGCGCCTACGCGATCCGGCTGTGCGCCCTGAACCACGCCAGCACCGCCGCCGACGTCGAGGCGACGCTCGAGTGGCTCGCAACCGCGGACGCCCCGCCCGCGCCGCTCGGCACCGCGCGCGGCATCGGCCGCCCGGGCGCGCGCCAGGCGACCGTCGCGGAGGCAGAGTCCGGTGTCGGCGTCGAGCCCGCCGCGCTCGCGACCGTGCCGCTGCTCGCGTCGCTCGATCCGCTGCGGCTGTCCGTGCTCGCGGCGGGCGCTCGCGCGGAGGCGCGCACGGCCGGCGAGGCGGTGGTGCGGCGCTTCGAGAGCGGGCGCGACTTCTACGTGATCCTCGCGGGCCGCGCCGAGGTGCTCGTCGAGGACCGCGTCGTCCGCGAGCTCGGACCGGGTGACTTCTTCGGCGAGCTCGCCGCGCTCGACTGGGGAGCGGACTACGGCTACCCGCGCCTCGCCACGGTCGTGGCGGCGACCGACCTGCGCCTGGCCAAGCTGACCGCCGAGACGCTGCGCGCGCTGATGGGCGCCGTGCCCGCGATCGACGAGGCGGTGCGGCGGGCTGCCGCGGAGCGGCTGACGGTCATCTGACCAACCTGGCGCCTCGCCGCCGGGCGTCTGGGTAGGATGCCCGCCTCGATGCGACGGGCAGCCGCCATCATCGCCGGCAGCCTCTCGCTCGCCCTCTCCTTCACCGCCGCCGCCGGGGCGCAGACGCCGCCCGCGCCGATTCCCACGCCGACGCCGACGCCGGCGCCGGCTCCCGCGCCCGCCCCCGGCGCGATGTCGCTCAAGCTCGAGCGGGTCCACCGCGTCGGCCACGACGACATCGTCCTCGCGGGCGATCGGTTGCGCGTCCGTGGCGTGGTCAGCCCCTTCGTCCCGGGGCAGGCCGTCGTGGTGCGCCTGTACCGCGGCCGCTCCAGGCTCGCCGCGAAGTCCGTGGCGGTCAAGCCCGTCCCCGGCGGCCCGAACGGCGGCTTCGTCGTCTCGATGAAGTCCGGCGCCGGAGGCCTGACGGTGCGCGCGACCCACCGTGCCACACCGGCGCAGGCGAAGTTCGTCGCCAAGGCCCGGCACGTGCTCGGCGTGACCCCGCATGCCGCTCCGGGCGCCCGTGGCCCGATCGTGCGGCTGGTGCAGGGCCGCTTGGCGGGCCTGCGCTACGCGGTCACGCGATCAGGCGTCTTCGACGCGTCCACCGCGCGGGCCGTCGTCGCCTATCGCAAGGTCCGCGGGATGAGCCGCGTGGCCGTGGTGACGCGCAGCGTGGTGCGCGGGCTGCTCGCCAAGCGAGGAACCTTCCGGGCGAAGCACCCGGAGCACGGCAAGCACGTCGAGGTGGACCTCTCGCGGCAGGTGATGGCGCTCCTCAAGGGCCGCCGGGTGTACCGGATCTACGGCGTCTCATCGGGGAAGCCCTCGACGCCGACCGTGCTCGGCCGCTTCCGCATCTACTCCAAGACGATCGGCACGAACGCCAAGGGGATGGTCGACGCGAGCTACTTCATCGGCGGGTATGCGATCCACGGCTACGTCGAGGTCCCGACCTTCCCGGCCAGCCACGGCTGCGTGCGCGTGCCGATCCCCAACGCGCTCTCGATCTTCAACTGGCTGCGCCTCGGCGACCGCGTCGACGTCTACCACTGAGCCAGGCGGTACGCCTCCAGCCGCTGCGCCAGCTCGTCCGGCCGGCTGAGCGCGGGCAGGTGCCCTGAGTCGATGACGTCGGGCGCGACGCCGAGGCGCTCGCGCGCGAGCCGGGTCATGAACGCGAGCGGGAAGAGGCGGTCGTGACGGCCCGCGAGCACCCTGGTCGGGACGTCCGGCCACGTGTCCAGCGGCCACGGCTGGTCCCACGGGGTGTCGGACTGCCGGGGCTCGCCGCGGGCGAAGACCTCGGCCACGACGTCCGGCGGGACGTCATGGAAGAACCCGGTCATCAGGTCGAACTCGGCGTCCGGGTCACGCCCTTCCGCCTCCTCCTGCTGCCGCCACGCGTCGCCCTGGCCCGTGTTGGACCACCATGCCCCTGGTGACTCGCGCGGCGCCGGGATCATCGGCGCCACGAGGATGAGCAGCCGCACGTCGACGCGGTCGCACAGCAGCGGGGCCGTGAACGCACCCATCGACTGCGCCACGACGGTCAGGCCGTCGCGATCGCCGATCGCGTCGACCGAGGCGTCCGCGTACTCGCCGAGCCCGGCCGCGTCGTCGCCGGCCGGCAGGTCCGGGGCGAGGACCTCGTGGCCATCGGCGCGCAGCCTCGCCGCCACCAGATGCCAGTAGAACGAGTCCCCGCCGGCGCCGGGGAGGAGGACGTAGGTCGCGGACGTGTCGGTTCCGTTGGAGTTCATGCCACTAAGACGGCATCAGGCGTCGCGATTCATCGCCGGCGCTCAGAAGTCGCGCGGCGAGAGCAGCCCGCCGACCAGCGCCGAGGCCGCGAGCCGGGCGCGCTTCTGGTTCTGCGGCAGCGCCTCGAGCCCGAAGCGGTCGAACAGCACACGGAGCTGGGCCTTGACCGCGTCGACGGAGAGCATGATCTCCTCGGCGATCTCGCGGTTCGTCGCCGGGGTGGCGAACGCCGACTCGTTGACGGGGCGGCAGAGGGCCACCAGCACCTTGTACTGCGTCGGCGTCAGCGGAACGGTGAGCGCACTCGGCGGCAGCGGCGAGGTCGAATACGACCCCCCGCCGGCCGGGTTGCGGTAGAGCACGACCGTCTCCCCGAAGCAGAGACGGTCGCCGTCCTCGAGCCGGTGGCGGCCGAGCATCCGCGCGCCGTTGACGAACGAGCCGTTGCGCGACAGGCCGTCGTCGACCAGGACCCAGTCGCCCCCGACGCGCTCGATCGTGGAGTGCAGCCGTGACACCTCCGAGTCCCAGCCCAGCGACACGTCGGCTTCCGCCCGCCGGCCGATCGTGATCGGCGACGCCGACGGCGCGAGCACGAACAGGCGCTGCTCGCCCTCAGCGCTGCGGAAGAGCAGGAACGGCTCGCCCCGGCGCTCGAGCTCGATCTGCTCCTTGAGCTCGGCTGCCCGCGTCACCGCGGCACCTTCGCGACCGTGATGCTGCCCTGGTCGGCGCTCGCCTCGGCGATGCCCTTCGCCACCGCGCCCATGTCGTCGCGCAGCTCGCGAACCTCGCCGGCGACCTGCTGCTGATTGTCCCTCGAGGTGGCCGCCGACACGGAGATCAGGTTGCCGCGCACGGTGTCGAGCTCGATCAGCATCCGGTCCATCTCGGTGTAGAAGTGGCCCAGCTGCCCCTCCATCCGGCGCTGCACGGCGAGCTGGTCGCCGAGCGCCTTGACGAGCTCGTCCTTCTCGGGGTCGTTCTCCGCCTTGACCCGCTCGATCCGCGCCGCGACGTCCTCGGGGCGCGCGTCCCTCAGGCCGTCGTGCAGCCGCTGGGCTCGCTCGGCGACCTCGTGCATCGTCGTGACGAGCCGGTCGACCTCGGTGGCGACCTCCGTGTAGGGCAGGCCGGCCTCCTCGATCGCGTCGTGGACGCGCTGCCGGGTCTGCCGGGCCTGGCGCAGGAGCAGCTGGATCTCCTCCGACATCCCGCTCGTCGCCGGGATCGCACGGATGGGCTCGACCCGGGCCCGGACCGCCTCGCGGACGTCGTCGTCGAGGTAGGCGCGGAGCACACCGGCGCCGTAGACGGCCAGGGCCAGCGCGACCGCCAGCGCGAGGCCCCCGAAGATGAGCCCGGCGACCACGATCGTCGCCGCGGCGCCGAGGGCGAGCGGGTCCACGAGCGCGCGCCCGACCACGGCGCGGCGCTCGTCGACCGGCGGCGGAGGCGGCGGGGCGGGCGGGGCGCCGACCGCCTCGCGCGCGGCGCGGGCGAGCTCGCCGGCCGTCGCGTAGCGGTGGGCCGGGTCCTTGCTCATTGCTCGCGCGACCACCGCGTCGAAGGCGGCGGGAATGCCGCCTCCGGCGCCGCTCGGCGCGGGCGGCGGCTCGGAGAGATGGGCCCATAGCCGCGCCTCGTCGGTGTCGGCCGGGAACGGCACCCTGCCCGTGAGCATGTGGAACAGCATCGCCCCGAGCGCGTACACGTCCGTACGCGCGTCGACGCCCTCGTCCCGGATCTGCTCCGGCGAGATGTAGTGCACCGTGCCCAGCAGCTGGCCCGGGCGGCCCTCGTCGGCCGGGCCGTCGAGCCGTGTGCTGAGCCCGAAGTCGGTCAGGTAGACGTGGCGGCCGGCGTCGAGCAGGACGTTCGCGGGCTTGACGTCGCGATGGACGAGCCCGCGCGCGTGCGCGGCGTCGAGGGCGGCCGCCACCTCGGTGACGATCGGCGCCGCGAGCTCCGGCTCGAGGCGGCCCTCGCGGCGCAGCATCGCTCGCAGGTCCTCACCCTCGACGTAGCGCATGACCTGGAAGAGGACGCCGTCCTGCTCACCCGCGTGGTGGATCGGGATGACGTTCGGGTGGTCCAGTGACGCGGCCACCTTCGACTCCGAGACGAACCGGCGGCGGAAGGCCGGGTCGCCGGCGAGGGCGGGCGCGATCAGCTTGACCGCCACCTGCCGGTCGAGCGCGAGGTCGGTCGCCCGGTAGACGACGCCCATCCCTCCCTGCCCCGCGACCTCGTCGAGGCGGTGACCGGCAAGCACCGAGCCGATGACGGCGTCGTCCACGGGACAGTTCTACTCGCGGGCGTGGCGCCCGGCAAGGACAGGTGTGAGGAGGTAACCCAAGGGTCCCTGTCCGCGCGCGGTGGTCGACGGCACCATCGGCCCATGGGCGCACACCTGAGCCGGTGCCGACCCATCGGCCACGTCAGCTGAAGAGAGGAACACGAGATGCCGAGAGAGCTCGAACCGTGGGGCGGCGAGCTTCGCCTGCCCGGCTGCATACGACGGCTGCTCAGGCGGCCCGACGGCCCGGGCGACAGCCCCGAGCGCGTGCACGAAGGGCGGCAGCCGCAGACGCCGGGCGTCTCGGTCGCCGAGAACGTCGACCGGGCGATCTTCGGAGGCTTCTCCGAAGGCCACCTCGGCAACCGGCGGGGCGGTCGCCGGTGAATGCGCCGGGCGGAGCGACCGCGCTCGCGCCGGCGCTCGCCGCGGCTCCGATCGTTGCGATCGGCGTCGAGGTGCCGCCCATGAGCGACACCGGAGCCCCCTTGACCTACGGGCTGCGCGACGCCGAGGCGTTGCGCGGCCTGCTCGTCATGGATGCCGGGAGGGTGCAGATCGCCAGGGGAGGCCGGACCTGGGAGCTCAGCGGCCGGCGGAGGGGCCTCTCCTGGTTCGGCGTCGCGCTCGAACCGGGAGCCGAGCACGCCGACGCGGCCTACTACCCGCACCTGGGAACGGGCGGCACGATCGCCTTCGAGGCCCAGCGTTACGAGCTTCGCCGGCTCCTGTTCGGCGACGGCTGGCGACTGCGCGATGAGGACCGCCGTCCCGTCGCCCGCATGGCGAAGCGGCGAGCCCCGAAGCGCCAGGACCCGTTGCGCCTCCCGCGGTTCACGATCGAACTCGAGCCACGCGCCCGAACCGAGGCCGACCTCTGGCTCCTCCTACTCATCGCCGCCTGGGCGATCCTGACGGAACCCGACCTTCCCTGCTACTGACCGCGCCACGGCTACACTCAAGGTCGCCATGCCGGGCGGTCGCCGTGCAGGCGATTCCCCGACAAAGGATGGACAAGGCATGGCCTCCAGCTCCAAGAAGAAGACCACGATGGCGAAGATCATGCGTGAGCAGGCGGTCCGCGAGCGCCGGCTGCGCAAGCAGGCCAAGAAGGACGCGCGGAAGCTCGAGGCGGCGAATCCGACGGTCGAGCCCGTCGACGAGGCCGCGGCGACGGGCGCCGAGGTCAGCGCCGCGGAGCGCTAGCTCGCGCGGTTGACCACGCTCAGTAGCTGAAGACCGTCCCGGGCTCGTCGCCGAGCCAGTCGAACATCGGCGTGGCGCCCGCCACGCGGGCGTGGGCGACGAACGTCTCCGCGTCGAGCTTGCGCGCGTTGACGCAGAACGGGCACACCATCAGCTCGCCCCCGGCCTGCGCAAACTGCTCGAAGAGCCGCTCGAGCGGCGGGCACCCATCGCAGAAGACGCCCTCGGCTTGACCGGGCAGCGCGAGGCGCACGGCCTCCTGGGTGAGGAACATCGCGACCTCGCGCCCGCGATCCAGCGCGGCGCCCGCGACCAGGAACGCCACCGTCACCTTCTCGCCGTCCTCCAGGCCCGTCCCGAGGTTGATCAGCACCTTCCCGGCCATCACCGTCTCCTTCATCACCGTAGGGGAGCGGCAGCATCGCGGCTCGGGCGCCGGCGCGCAAGCCGCGGCGCGGCTTCCGCCCCCGCGGGGCCTAGCATCTGACAATGGCCCGCATCGATGACCTACGGGCCGAGTACCGCAGGCTCGTGAACTCCATGGAGTTCGCCTACGCCATGGGCCATTCGCGGACGCTGGGCGGCCGGGATCCCCGGCTCGAGCTGGTGGTCCAGCGCGTGGCGGAGCTGCGCCGCGAGATCGCCGCGGCGCAGCCGCCCCCTGGCCCGCTTACGACTTGACCAGCCCGTGCGGGTTGAGCACGTACTTCTCGGCGGCGCCCTTGTCGAAGTCCTCGTAGCCCTTCGGCGCGTCGTCGAGTGTGATCACCTTGGCGTTGACCGCCTTGGCGATCTGGCAGCGGTCGGCGAGGATCGCCTCCATCAGGCCGCGGTGGTACTTCATGACCGGGCACTGACCCGTGCTGAGGGTGTGGGACTTCGCCCAGCCCAGGCCGATGCGGATCGACAGCGAGCCCTCCTTGGCCTCCTCGGTGCTCGCGCCCGGATCGCCGGTCACGTAGAGGCCGGGGATGCCGACCGCCCCACCCGCGCGGGTGAGCGTCATCAGCGAGTTGAGCACGGTCGCGGGCAGCTCCTCCCCGGCGTGCTCGCCGTGGCCGCGGGCCTCGAAGCCGACGGCGTCGACGCCGCAGTCGACCTCGGGCGTGCCGAGGATCTCCGCGATCTGGTCGGCCGGGTCGCCCTTGCTGACGTCGAGCGGCTCGCAGCCGAAGCTCTTCGCCTGTGCGAGGCGCTCGGGGATCAGGTCGCCCACGATCACCACCGACGCGCCCAGCAGCTGTGCCGAGTGCGCGGCCGCGAGCCCGACGGGCCCGGCGCCGGCGACGTAGACGGTGCTGCCGGTCGTCACCCCCGCCGTCACGCAGCCGTGGTAGCCGGTCGGGAAGATGTCGGAGAGCATCGTCAGGTCGACGATCTTCTCCATCGCCGCTTCCTTGTCGGGGAACTTCAGGCAGTTGAAGTCGGCGTAGGGCACCATCACGTACTCGGCCTGGCCGCCGGGCCAGCCGCCCATGTCGACGTAGCCGTACGCCGCGCCCGGGCGCTCCGGGTTGGTGTTCAGGCAGATGCCGGTCTTGCGCTCCTTGCAGTTGCGGCAGCGGCCGCAGGCGATGTTGAACGGCACCGAGACGAGGTCGCCCTCGTCGAGGAACTCGACGTCGCGGCCCTTCTCGACGATCTCGCCGGTGATCTCATGCCCCAGGATCAGGCCCTCGGGGGCGGTCGTGCGGCCGCGCACCATGTGCTGGTCCGAGCCGCAGATGTTGGTCGAGACGATCTTGAGGATCACGCCGTGGTGGCACTCGCGCCCCACCGCGTCGGGATGGACCCCCGGACCGTCCTGCAGCTCGAAGGTCGGGTAGTCGGTCTCCTGCACCTCCACCTTGCCCGGTCCCATGTACGCGACGCCTCTGTTGCCGGCCATGTTCACGCCTCCCGCTCGTCGGTGATCGGCCTCTTCCCTTCGTCTACTCGCTGCCCTGGCATTGAAAACGCCCAGGATCCCCGACGTCCGCTTAGAGACAGGTTCAGGCCGTGTCGGGTGCGGGGCCCGTGTCGGCGACGCGGACGTGGGTCGCCTTGCCCGCGCTCACCTTCCACGTCCAGACCGCGCTGCGGCGCACCGGCTCGCCGTCGAGACGGGCGGTCACGTGGCCCATCACGATCACCGAGCCCGGGATCGCCCGGTAGTCGTCGGCGTGGATCCTCAGGTCCTCCCACGCGCGCTCGACGTCGGCGAAGTACTCACGCATCCCCTCGTGGCCCCGGTAGGGCTCCTCGCGGCCGATCAGGGCCGCCGTGCCTCTGAGGTCGAGCTCGCAGCCCGGGTCCAGGTACGGCAGCGCCGCCTCGACGTCGCGCGCGTTGAAGGCGGTGTAGATGGCCCGTACGACGTCGATGTCCTGCGTCAGGCCGGCCGGGTTCCCGTAGTGCTCGGGACGTGACATCGCGGCGAGATTGACAGATCTCGCCGCCGCGTCAGCCGATCACCCGCGGCTCCACCTCGTAGGCGACGGCGGCCAGCCGCGTCTCGATCACGCCGTCGGCGGCCATCACCGACCGCGGATTGCCCGTCACCCCGCAGACGAAGTCCTCGCGATCGAGCGCGTAGAGCAGGCCCGGCTCGGTCGCCTGGACGGTCGCCGTGCGCGGCGTGTCGCGCAGCAGCGCGATCTCGCCGAAGAACTCGCCCGGCCCCTCGGTGCGGCGTGGCTGACCGTCGCACTCGACCGCGACGCGACCCTGCGCGATCACGTAGAAGCGGTCGCCCATGTCGCCCTGGCGGATCACCTCCTGCCCCTCGGCCACCGCGACGGGGACCAGGCGGGCGGCGAGGTTCTCGACGGTCGCCAGCGGCAGCGGCGCGAACAGCGAGCAGGAGCGCAGCAGCGCGAACTGGCGCTCGGGGATCGGCGTCGTCGCCTCGAAGCGCGCGAGCCGCGTCCAGCTGACCGCGGCGAGCAGCGGCAGGCAGGCGGCGACCGCGACGAGCGCGCCCTTGATCCCGAACAGCGCCACCGCGACCGGGGCGAGCACGGAGCCGAGGCCGGTGCTGGCGACGTAGGTGCTCTCGACGACGCCGAACACGCGCGCCAGCACCTCGTCGGAGACCAGCCGCTGCATGAGCGTCAGGCCGGCGACCTCGACCCAGGCGTAGCCGACGCCGAGCACGACGAGCAGCGCGAGCGCGACGCCCGGCCGCGGCCAGCTCGCGATCAGCCCGAGCGCCACACCGGCAAGGACGCAGCCGCCGGCAAGCCCGCGCGCGATGCGCCCGCGCCGCAGCACGCCGAGCGCGACCGCGCCGCCGAGCAGGCCGCCGACGCCCCAGGCGGCGTTCAGCCAGCCGACGCCGCCCGCACCCATGTCGAGCAGCTCGAGCGCGGCCACGACCACGAGTACGTCGATCGCCCCCTCGATGAACGTCGTGGCGGCGAGGAAGCCCACGAGCAGCCGCAGCCGAGGCTCGGCCGCCACCGTGTCGATCCCCGAGCGCGCCTCGCGCACGAGCCGCGCGCCCGGCAGCGGCTCGCGATGGGCCGGGCGCGGGTCGTGGGGGATGCGGTGGATCAGGAACGCGGCGAGCACGAAGTCCGCGGCGGTGGCGGCGAAGGCCAGCTCGGGGCTCGTCGCGGCGACGAGCGAGCCGCCGAGGACCGCGCCGATGAGGAAGCCCGCGTTGTCGATCCCGCTCCAGGCGGCGTTCGAGGCGGCGAGCTGCTCCGGCGTGCGCGCCAGCGTCGGCAGCAGCGCGGCCTGTGCCGGCTTGATCGCGGTCGAGGCGATCGTGAAGCCGGCGGCGAGCACCAGCACGACGGCGAACGGCGCGCCGGCGGCGACCGCGGCGGCGACGAGCGCGAGGCTGGCGGCGCGGACGAGCGTGGCCCGCACCATCACGTCGCGGCGTGAGCTGCGGTCGGCGAGCAGGCTGGTGATCGGCGCGGCGAAGGCGGCGGGCAGCATCCGCACGAGCGCCGCGACACCGACCGCCGAGGCGCCGCCGACGTCGTAGGCGTAGACGGCAAGCACGACCATGAAGGCCCACGAGCCGACCGCCGAGGCCGCCCAGCCGAACTGCAGGCGCCGCAGGTCGGCCGTGCCGAACGCCGCCCTGATCGCTTCGAGGGGGTCGCGCTTCAGGGGGAGCGGCGTGGCCTCCACACAGCCGAGTATCTCCGCATCGCGCGCGGCCGCGCAAGTGAGGAGCTCAGCCCTCGACGGTCTCCAGCGCGGGGATGGCCGGGAGGCCGTCGATGCTCTCGAGGTTGTGCTCCTGCTGGTAGCGCACGACGGCGTCCGGCCCGCCGGTGCGCAGCCGCTTGCGCGTCGAGGCGTCCGTGTGCGGGCGCTCGCCGGCGTAGTCCATCAGCGGCACGCCGTAGCCGCACGAGCTGCCGATCCGCGCGACGTCGACGAGCACGATCGCGCGCCGCGCCTCGGGCACCGTCGCCTCCTCGAAGGCGGCCTCCGCCAGCAGCGGCTCGTAGCGCGGGTCGCCCGCCAGCACGACCTCGCCGCGCCCGTGCAGGCGCACGATCCGCGGCGGACCGTCGAAGGCGCAGAACATCACCACGATGCGCCCGTTCTCGCGCAGGTGGGCGATCGTCTCGGCGCCGCTCCCGACGATGTCGAGGTAGGCGACCTGGGTCGGGCCGAGCACGCGCAGGCTGCCGCCCGGCCCCTTCGGCGACACGTTGACGTGGCCGTCCCCGGCGAGTGGGGCGGAGGCGACGAAGAACATCGGCTGGCGCGCGATCCACGCGCGCATGGGCTCGTCGATCTGCTCGTAGGTGCGCGCCATCGAGCAACCGTAGCGTCAGCGCAGCTCGACCAGCGCCGCGATCAGCCGGTCGGTGGCGGCGGCGTCGCGCAGCGTCACGCGCACGTGGCGCTCGTCGCCCCACTTCTCTCCCGAGGCGACCTTGATGCGCCGCAGGCCGAGGTGCTCGACGAGCTCGCGCCCGGAGTGCGCGTCGGAGGACAGCCAGACGAACGGGGCGGCGGTCGGCGGGAAGGAGAGCGGTGTCCCGTGCAGCGCTGCGGCGAGCCGCTCGCGCTCGCGCACGGCTGCCGCGCGGCGGCGCGCGATCACCGCGTCACCCAGCTCGAGGGCCCAGGCGGCCGCCGCCTGGGCGGGCGCGTTGACCGAGAACGACGGCGTCAGCCGCTCTGCCATCTCGGGCGGCCCCAGCACGTAGCCGATACGGAAGCCGGCCATCGCGTGCGCCTTCGCGAAGGTGCGGAAGACGAGCAGGTTCGGCAGCTCGGCGACGAGGCCGGCGGCGTCCTCACCGGGCTCGAGGAAGTCGGCCAGCGCCTCGTCGAGCAGCACCCACACGCGCTCGCCGACGCGCTCGCAGAGCGCGCGCACGTCCTCGCGGGCGACGGGCGCGCCGGTCGGGTCGTTGGGGCTCGACAGCGCGATCGCGCGCGTGTCCGCGCCGGCGCGCTCCGCCAGCGGGCCGATGCCACCGCCGCCCGGGACGGCGACGGGGCTCCCGCCGACGCGGCGGGCGAGCTCGGGCAGCGGGCCCCAGCCCGGCCACGCCACGAGCAGCTCCCCACGACCCCCGAGCAGCGCCGCGCACGCCTCCTGCAGCAGCTCGGCGGCGCCGTGGCCGACCGCGACCTGCGCGGGCGAGACGCCGTGGCGCTGCGCGGCGAGCTCGCGCACCTCGCGCGCGCCCGGGTCCGGGTAGGCGTTCATCCGCCGCCGCAACGCGAACGTCGCGGCGTTGACGGCCTCCGGGTGGGGTGGCTCGTGCCACGCCGTGCGCGAGAGATCGAGCTCGGGGACGAACACGACCTCGTTGCGGCGCTGCTCGTCGCGGCGCTCGCGCAGCTCGCGGGAGACCTCGTCCGGCGCCAGCTCCTGGAACTGCCGGTAGCGATCGAAGAGGCGCCTCACCGTGGCGCCAGCGACGGCGCCGGGCCCTCGAGGATGAGGAACCAGAAGCCGAACGCGATCGCGGCGACGATCGCCGTGACCATGAAGATGCGCGCCAGCGCGCCCTCGCGCTGGTCGTAGCCGGCCGCCCGCCGCACGACCTTCCAGATCGCGTCGAGCCGGACCGCCAGCACGAGCGTGAGCATCAGCGTCGCGATCATGCCCGCGAACGCGACGACGATGCCGGCCGAGACCGAGCCCGAGTGGTAGTCCACCTGCGAGCCGACCCACAACCACGCCACCGGCTGGGGCCCCCACAGGGTGAGGCAGACGAGCGTCTCCACGACGAGCACGAACGCGGCGATGAAGCGGTCGGCACGGCGCCGCCCGGGGCTCCCCATCTCGGGCTCCGACGCGTAGTGGACGGGTGCCGTGCCGGGGCGCCGCCCGATGTACAGGCCACCCGGCTCCGTGGGGGCGGTGCGCGCCATGTAGGGGGGGGGGAGGATCGAGGCCGGTGATACGCTGGCCCCCCGCTCCGTGAGGAGGTG
>JAXDGC010000456.1:0-3820 GCA_034665245.1 Solirubrobacteraceae bacterium
GACGTTGCCGTAGACGTCCTGCAGCTGGACGAACCGGCCGAGGCGCTTGGTCCGGCCGATCCGCACGATCCGGCCGTCGTTGACGGCGATCACCGGCGCGCCGCGGCGGGCGAAGATCTTGATCCCGCGGCGGTGCTTGGAACCCTGGACCACAAGTGCACGGTTACCCTGCTTCCGCGAGCGCTTGGCGAGCTTCTTGGCGTCGCGCGCGGTCAGGTCGTCGGCGTAGGTCGCCTTGGCCGCGACGGGGAAGTGCCCCTGGGTCAGGCCGGTCAGCGAGCCGACGAAGTTCGACGGCAGCCCCCCGATCAGCCGGGCGCGCATGAGCACGGAGTCGACGTACCAGTTGGCGTGGTTGTAGGCGAAGATCGCCTTGCGCAGGTCCTGCTCGGCGCCGGCCGCCTTGAGGTAGCGCGCGGTGGCGAAGATCGCGTCGACCGGGCTGTACGGATCGCGGACGCCGTCCTTGTTGGCGTCGACGCCGTACTGCTTCCAGGTCTGGGGCATGAACTGCATCCAGCCGAGCGCGCCCGCGGAGGAGACGTTGAGGTTGCGGCCGTAGTCGGTCTCGATCTCGTTGATCGCGGCGAGGACCTCCCAGCGGACGCCGTACTCGATGCCGGCGGCCTGGTAGAGGGGGAGGAGGAAGGGCGGGATGCGGAACTTGTCGATGAAGAAGTTCGGCACGCCGATCGGGGCGGCGCCGGGCATCGCGAGCGAGAACGTCGGGTTGCTGGTCGTGGGCGCGCCGTCAGGCGTGCGAGCTGCCTGCTTCTTGCGGGCGGCCTTGCGCTTCGCCTGCTTGAGCTGGCGGACGACCTTCTTGGAGTTCAGGTTGCCGGCGTTGAAGGAGGAGTTGGGGCGCCCCGCGTGCGCGCCCGTGGAACCTTGGTGATTGGCGCCGCCCGGGGTGCGGTTCGGCGCGCCGGGGCTCTCGTTGCCGTCCGGGGTGGGCGTGGAGGTGGGCTTGCCGGGAAGCGCGGGGGCTCCGGGGACGGTCGGGGCGGGCACCGGCGGCGTCGCGGTCGGGACCGAGACCGGGCCGTTGTCGATGACCTGCTTGATCGTGCCGCTGATGCCGGGGATCGTGACCGAGCCGACCGATGCGCCGGGGGGCACGTCGACGGTGGTCTGGATGCGCTCGCCGGTGATCAGGACGACGGTGACGGAGTGCAGCTCAGCCGCGGCAGGAATCGCAGCCACGCCAAGGCCGACCGTGGCGGCGATCAGCGCGATGATTCCCTTCCGTCGTTTCATATTGAGTACGCGTCCCCCCCGCGCGCCCCGCGGCGCATCCGGCGCGTGCGAGACCGACTGTCACCGATGCCCCGGGACTGGCGCCGCACGCTACTGAGTGGCATATGCCTTTGCAATTAGAGAACGATTAACAGCCGGATACCTTGCGGCTAATGTCCGAAAGGCCAGCATCTCAACCTTAAGCTCCAGTGAACCCGGAGCTCTCAGGCTCGACTCTAGCCTGAGACAACCGTCAGACGAGAGGATCGTATGAACGACAGCGAGGGCCTGCGCGACAAGCTCGCCCGCTCGAGCGAGGATGCGCTCGGCAAGATCGCCCAGGACCTGCTCGAGAACCAGTTCGTCAACAGCGCGATCTCGCGCGCCTTCGAGGCGCGCGAGCGGGCGGTGCAGGCGCAGGAGGCCGCGATGGGGGCGCTGAACATCCCGTCCGCGGCCGACATCGAGCGCCTCACGCGCCGGCTGCGCTCGGTCTCGCAGCGGCTCGAGGGCATCGAGGACGGCGTCGACCGGCTCGACCAGCGGCTCGAGGCGCTCAACCGCCCGGCGCTCAGCGGCGCGGAGGAGCGGCTGTCGGGGATCGAGACCCAGCTGGCCAAGCTCGCGGCCGAACTTGGCGCGCTCGCGTCCGGGCTCGGCTCGCAGCCCAAGCAGCACCCGAGGGAGCAGGAGCGCCTCGAGGTCGACGGCCCGGCCGCGCCCGGCAAGCCGAAGCCCAAGCCGCGGGCGAAGCGGGCGCCCAAGAAGGCCTAAGTCAGCCCCGCCAGCCCCGCCTCGCCGAGCGCGATCTCCCCGCCCGCCAGCGCGTCCTCGCCGATGCGGCGGGGCTCGCCGCCGGCGAGCTCGTCGGAGACGAGAAGCACGCAGGCGGCGGCGGCGCCCCGCAGCCGCGCGACCGTGAACAGGGCCGCCGACTCCATCTCGATCGCGATCGCCCCCGCCGCGGCCCAGCGCTCGGCGCGCGCCGGGTCGGGGTCGTAGAACAGGTCGGACGAGACGACGGTGACCGGCTCGCCGGCCGCGCGCGCGAGCGCGGCGCTCAGGCCGGCGTCGGCGGTCGCGCGCTCTCCGGCGCCGAGCGCGCGGCTGGCGCCGTCCTCGCACAGCGTCTCGCCGGCGACGAGCAGGTCGCCGAGCCGCGGGCCGTCGACGAGCGCGCCGCAGGTCCCGACCCGCACCAGCCGACGCGCCCCGAGCGCGATCAGCTCCTCGGCGACGATCGCCGCGCTCGGGCCGCCCATCCCCGTGCTCTGGATCGTCAGCGCCGCGCCGTCGGCGGCGGTGCCCGTGTAGCCCCACAGCCCGCGGTTCGTGTTGAGCACCTGCATCGGCGCGGCCAGCAGATGCTGGGCCAGGCGCAGCGCGCGCCCGGGGTCTCCGGGCAGCAGCGCGCGCTCGGCGACCGGCGCGTTCGGCCTGAGGTGGACGGGAGGGCTCGCCACGGGGGTCGGCATGGAACTACACTCGCGCCTCATGGCGAAAAAGGACAAGAAGAAGTCGAAGAAGGACAACAAGCCGACCGACGCCGTCGGCGCCGTCCGGACCGCCGTCGAGCGCACGTTCCAGGCGACGGCCGACAGCGCTCAGTCCACGCGCACGCGCGCCCAGGATCTCGTCGACGAGGTGGCCGGCGCCGCCGGTCGCGTGCGCGAGATGATCGAGGACATCCGCGTGCTCGAGGATCTCAAGCGGCTGCGCACGGAGGTCGAGACGCTGACCCGCCGCGTGGCCGCGCTCGAGGAGAAGCCCGCGCGGGCCAAGGCCGCCACCAGCAGCCGCAGCGCCGCGAGCAGCGGCGGGACGCGCGCGCGCTCGACCGCCAGGAAGCCGGCCTCGTCATCGACCGCGAAGAAGGCCGGCACCGCGCGCTCGACCGCTGCCAAGCGCTCCACCGCCGCCAAGCCGCGCTCCACGGCCGCCAAGCCGCGCTCCAGGGCGGCCAGGAAGCCCGCCTCCTCCTGATGGCCTCGCCGCAGTTCGAGTCCGACCGGGAGTTCCGCGAGGTCATGGACCAGATCTTCGCGATGATGAGCGACGACCCCGAGATGGGCCCCGCGCTGCGCGACGCCGACACGCCGCAGCGCTTCGAGTTCGACGACCTCGACCTCATCGTGAACATCCGCGCCGGCGGGGAGGGCGAGGGCAACCTGCACTGGGAGTGGTCCGACGACGTCGCGTGGGAGCCGAAGGTGCGGATGAAGATGAGCTCCGAGACCGCCAACAAGTACTTCCAGGGCAAGGAGAACGTCGCCGTCGCGATCGCCCGCCGGCGCATCAAGACCGGTGGGGACGTCAAGGCCGCGCTCAACCTGATCCCGATCACCAAGCCCGTCTACGCGCGCTACCGGGCGCTCGTGGAGAGCGATTATCCGCACCTGAAGGTCTGACCGCCGAGCCGGTTGACAGGCGCGGAGGCGAGGTGTAGACCTTTGCGTACAACCAAGGCAATAGGCCGGGAAGTGAGGGGGAAGCCCCTCGCAAGGCGTCGCCTCTGACGAACGCCGCCGGCCGAGGCAGCGGGCCGCATTGCCCGCAGGCGGCGGGACCACGACCGCGGTCCCGC
>JAXDGC010000457.1:0-12375 GCA_034665245.1 Solirubrobacteraceae bacterium
TGCGGGACGACGGCATCGGAGGCGCCCGGCCCGAAGGCAGCGGGCTCCTCGGGCTGGCCGACCGGCTCGCCGCCCTCGACGGCCAGCTCCGCGTAGAGAGCCCGGCCGACAGCGGCACCCTCGTCGCAGCCGCCATCCCCCTCCGCGGCTAGTTGAGCTGCCTACGTTCTTGGTGAACGGTTGAGAAGGTGTCCGGCCCCGTCCGGAGGCTGTTGGTCAGCGACGACTGACAGCTCCGAAGGAGGGGGCCGGACATGGAAGACGGTAGATGCAAGCTCGGCGTGGCCGGGCGGTTGCAGTTGGTTCGTTTGATCGAGGGTGGATGCTCGTTCAGGACGGCGGCGGCTGAGAGTGCTGTTTCGGTTGCTACGGCGCATCGGTGGTGGCGTCGTTGGGTGGAGGCCTCAGAGGCTGAGCGGGCCTCGCGGTCGTGCCTGCGGGCTCGGCCGCCGGTTCCGCGGTCGTGTCCGTGGGCGCTGAGCGCCGAGGCGCAGCAGCGGATCCTGCAGGCGCGGGCGCGGACGAATCTCGGGCCGGCGCGGTTGGCGGGGTTGGTTGGCTATCGCCGCTCGACGATCTGGAAAGTGCTCAGGCGCCATGGCTGTTCGCAGCGGCGTCGGACGCCCCCGCAGCGCTTCACACGCCGCTACGAGTGGGCCGAGCCGGGGGCGTTGCTGCACATGGACTCAAAGCAGCTGCCGGTCTTCACGGAGCCCGGTCATTGGGCGCACGGCAACCGCTCCCTCCAGCAGCGACGCCCGGTTGGGTCTCCCCGGTTGGAGTTCGCGCACGTCGTCGTCGATGACCACAGCCGACTTGCCTACGTCGAGGTTCACCGCCACGACCGCGGCGACATCGCCGCCCAGGTCCTGCTTCGCGCCGCGGCGTGGATGACCGAGCAGGGCGCCGGCGCCGTCCAAGCGGTCATGACCGACAACGCCTTCGCCTACACCAAGAGCAACGCGTTTCGCGCCGCGCTGCGCGAGCTCGAGGTCCGCCACATCCGCATCCCGCCCCGCACACCGCGCTGGAACGGCAAGGCGGAGCGATTCATCAGAACCCTCGACGAAGAATGGGCCCACGCCCGCGTCTGGCCCAACAGCACCCGACGCAACCGCTCACTGGCATCCTTCCTCCGCTACTACAACCGCCGCAGGCCACACACCTCACTCGGCGACCGGCCACCCACCAGCCGCGTTCACCAAGACCGAGGGCAGAACAGCTAGCTGCTCGCCGGCGCCATGCCGCGAGGTGACGATCTCCTTGAGCCCCTTTGCGCGCCGCGCGCGCTGCGGCGACGCGGGATCACGGCCACGGCCACGACCGGGGCGACGCGGGGGGGCGCCCGCGCCACCCGTCGCAGGGTCTACGCCGCGGGTTCCTCCTGCGCGGACTCGGTCGTGGCCTGTCCGTTCTCGGCTTGGCTCGAGCGCACCTCGACGCGCCGCGGGCGTGTCGCCTCCGGCTTCGGGATGCGGACGGTCAGCACGCCGTCCTCCAGGTTCGCCTCGACCCGCTCCGGGTCGGTCTGGCCGGGCAACGTCACGCGAAACTCGAAGCGGCCGACGCGCCGGGTCTTCCGCCGCAGCACTCCCTTGCGCTCGCGCTCCTTGATCTCGCCGCTGATGACGACCTCGGAGTCGCGAACCTCAACATCGGCGTCGTCGCGCTTGACGCCCGGCACCTCCGCCTCCACGACCCACGCGTCCTCGGTCTCCTCGATGTCCACGTTCGGGACCCACACGCCCCCGTCCTCAGCCGACATCACGTGCTCCATGAGTTGCCCGAGCTGCTCCTGCAGCTCGTGGATCTCCGGGAACGGCTGATACCGCTGGATCGGCGGGGCCGCCAGATCACGGCGTCGTACGAGCACTGCCATACCTGCTCCTTCCGCTTGACTTGACGGGCCTACCACTCGCTGTAGGCCGCATCAACGAGCGCTCAAATCTCGCACGCCGGTTCTGCACCCCGATCAGCTGGAAGAGGTGCACCAGCAGCTGGGAGCGACCTGGTGTTCCCTCCGCGAAAGCGTGGTAAAGGTCCCCTCATGCGCCTCAGGGTCGCCTTCGACGCGCACTTGCCGGTAGCCCGTTGGGGCCCGCTCTTCCACGTCCTGTGCTTGGAGCAGCCTGGCGTGGAGCTGGAATGGCTGGCCGTCGGGTTCCCGACGCCGGAACGCTCGCTGCTCGAAAGGGCGGATGTCGGGGTGTTCGTCGAGCCGCCTCAGGAGGCCGGTCTCACCGGACTCACCCTCGACACCAGCCAGATGGTCGTAGCGATGGCCGTCGGCCATCAACTTGCCCGGCGCGAAGGCGACTTGAGTGTTGCCCAAATCCTCGATGAGCCGTTTCCAGACGGCCGCAACGTTCATCCGGAATGGCGGGCGTTCTGGACGCTGGACGAACAACGTGGGGGACCCCCGAAGTTCATCGGCGACGGGGTGGAGAACGCTGCAGAGGCGCTGGAGATCCTCGTCTCCGGCCGGGTGATCGCCACAGTTCCCGAGTGGGTCCCGAGCGGTCTGACTCACCCGGGCGTGGTGGCACTTCCGTTGCGAGACGCCCCGCGAGTGTCGACCCGGCTCGTCTGGCGCTCCGAGAACGGGAACCCGGCCGTCGATTGGCTGGTGGATCTCGCGCGCGATTGGACACGCAGGGGTGAAGGGGAAGCTACCCCGGGCTAGGAGCCGCGAGCGAAGGCCGCTTAGACCTGGCACCGCCCGCCGAGCTCGTCTGCGCTTTCGCCTGCCGGCCGGCGGTCTGCCGGCGCCCGCCACCAGCTTCGGCCCCGGCGGTTCACGAACTCCGCGTGCCCCTGGCGGCGAAGCGCGCCCAGGCAACCCGAAACGGTGTAGGGAGGCAGCCCACAACGCTCCGCCAGCCCTTTCACCGTCCGAGGCTCACCGTTGAGTGCGGCCCGGACCCGCTCCATTGCGGTCATCACTGCTTCTGATACCTCGCCTACCCCGAACCGGCGGTTCTGGCGCAGAGATCCTTCGCTCAGGGCCGTTGGGGCCTCGCCGAGATCTCCAACGCGACCTCGAGGTCGCCGTCGATGCGCGCGTCGGTGAGCGCCACATGGTCGCGCTGCGGGCCAACACGCTCGAAGAGCAGATCGACGCGCGCGTCACCCACCCGCAACCCGTGCAGCGCCAGCCGGTTCAGCTGCCGCGGCAACGAGGGCCTGCGGATTCGCAGCTTCCGCTCAAGCGCGCGTGGCACGAGCCCGAGGCCCGCCACCAGCATGAACGGCAACGCGCCGGCGGCCCACGCCTGTGGCCTGCACGCCACCGGATAGGGGACCGGGTCCTCGTAGTCGGAGCGCGAGAAGCCCGCGAACAGCTCCGGCAACCGCAGGCCGGGGAATCCGGCGACCGCGTCGAGGACGTCCTCGAAGACGCGCAGGAACGCCGCGTCGAAGCCGTACTTGCGCAGGCCGGCGGCGAACAGTGCGTTGTCGTGCGGCCACACCGTTCCGGTGTGGTAGCCGACGGGATTGAACGCTCGCTCGTTCGCGCCCAGCGTCCGCACGCCCCATCCCGAGTATGCGTCACCACCCATGAGGGCGTCCCGGATGGCGGCCGCGCGCGACTGCGGCACCGCTCGCGCCCACAGCAGGTGACCCTGATTGGAGGCGAGCGCGCGGCTCGGGCGCTTGTCCGCGTCGAGCGCCATCGCGTAGTAGCCGCGGTCGCTCAGCCAGAACCGCTCCAGGTCGCGCGCCCGCCGGTCAGCATCCGCGAGCAGCTCCTCCGCCCGCGCCGGATCACCGTCGAGCTCAAAGACACCGGCAACGCGGCGCATGGCGGCCACCGCGTAGCCCTGCACCTCGACGAGCGCGATTGGCGCGGGCAGAGGCGCACCGTGCTCGTCGACGATGCCGTCCCACGAGTCCTTCCACCCCTGGTTGACCAGCCCGCCGGAGGAGCGGCGGCGATACTCGAGCAGCCCGTCGTCGTCGAGGTCGCCGAAGGCGTCGATCCAGTGCAGCGCCGCCTCGACCGCGGGGCGCAACTCGCGAAAGAGGTCCAGCGAGCCCATCCAGTCCGCGTGCTCGCACAGTAGGCATAGGAACAGCGGCGTCGCGTCGACGGTGCCGTAGTAGCGCGCGAGCGGAGTCAGCGCGAGCGCAGCGGTCTCGCCGACGCGCAGCTCGTGCAGGATCTTGCCGGGCTCTTCGTCGTGTTCGTTGTCGACGCGCGTTCCCTGCAGCGACGCGAGCAGCCGCAGGGTTTCCTCGCCGATAGCGCGGTCGAAGGCCAGCATCTGCAGTGCGGCGATGATGCTGTCGCGGCCGAACAGCGTCGCGTACCACGGGACGCCGGCGGCGAAGAACGTCGACCCGTCGAGACGGGACTCGAGCGTCCGCAGGTCGAGGAGCGAGCGTCGCAGCACGCGGTTGATCAGCTCGTCGTCGACCTCGACCTGAGGCCGCTCGGCGAGCCACGCGTCGGCGTCGGCTCCCGCCTTGGCCAGCGAGCCCGTCGGGCCGCTGCGCAGCGGCTCGGCGCGGCCGTCGGCGAGATCGAACCGCACCTCCAGGGTCAGCTCCCCGCCCGGCTCGAGGCGCACCGGGACGTGGAAGAAGCCGGCCTCGTCGGCGACCGCACCCGGGCAGTGGATCGTGGTCGAGCGATCGTGACCATCGAGCCCGACGGCGGCGAAGACGAGCGTCTCACCGTCCGCTCGGCGATGGATGTCGCGCGTCGCCGCCGGCACGATGCCGCGCACCTCGAGCATCGGCGCGAAGTCCGCATCGAGGCCGAGCTCGAGCTCGAGCTCCACCAGATCGCGAGCATGCGAGCGCAGCGTGATCACGTCGGCCATCGCGCCGGTCAGCATCCGGCGCTCGAGGCGCAGGCGCAGCGACTGCAACGGCAGCTCGCGGCCGCCCGCGAGCAGCAGGTCGGGATTGGTCAGCTCGTAGACGGCGGCCGTCCCGGCGCCGTCGGAGGCGACGAGCAGGCGGGGCGCCCGGCCCCCGACCAGCAGCTCGTGGCCCCGCAGGTAGCGGCAGTCGTCGAGGTAGAGGCCGAGCGGATGGTCGCCCGCGAGCGGCAGGCGGCCGTCGCGCAACGCGACGCAGAACCCGTTGCCCGACTTCACGACGGTGCTCTCGGAGAGATCGACCAGCTCGGTCATCGTGCCGGCGAGCCGGCCCGCTCGAGCACGCGCTCGTAGACCGCCTCGTAGCCGGCTGCCACACGCTGGGGGTGGAAGCGCATGGCCGACTCGCGGCAGCGCGCCGGCTCGATCTCGCCCAGCTTGTCCACCATCGCCGCCATCGCGTCCTCGTCGTCCACGAGAAAGCCGTTGACGCCGTGCTCGATGATCTCCGGTGCCGCCCCCTGGTTGAACGCGATCACCGGCGTGCCGGCCGCCAGCGCCTCGACCATCACCATGCCGAACGGCTCCGGCCAGCGGATCGGCATCAGGAACGCGAAGGCGTCCGCGAACAGGCGCTGCTTCCGCGCGCCGCCGACCTCGCCGACGAAGCGCACGGTCGTCCCGTCGATGTGCGGCTCGATCTCGGTCGCGAAGAACCGCTCGAAGCGCGGCTGCACAGTGCCGGCGAGCACGAGCGGCCGCCCGGTCGCCTTCGCCACCCGGATGGCTCGCTGCGGGCCCTTCTCGGGGACGAAGCGGCCCACCCACAGCAACCAATCCTGCTTGTGGTGGCCGACCGGCCACGCTTCGACGTCGATCGGGTTGTGCACGACGGCGGCAACGTTCGCGCCGTCGGGTGCGAAGGAGGCCTGCGAGTGGCTGATGCACACCAGCGCCCCCTTGCCCCCGTGGCGGTCGTAGAACAGCGTGGTGTCCTCGTCGAATGGCCCGTGCACCGTGTGCGCGAGCGGCAGCGCGAGGCGGTCGCACATCGCCAGAGGCGTGTAGCCGCAGTGGTCGTGCACGAGGTCGAACGGCTCGCCGGCGGCGGCCGCCCCGTCGATGGCGGCGAAGGCGCGCCCGACGTGGTCGGCCTCGAACAGCGAGCGCTCGATGCTCTCCGGGTGCGGGCGCTCGAGCAGCGGGCGGACCTTGGCCGCCGACCGCGACCCGGGCGCGCAGAACAGCTCGACGTCATGGCCGCGCGCGACGAGCGCGTCGCACAGCAGCGCGAGGACGAACTCGATGCCGCCGTAGCCGGGTGGGGGCACCGGAATCCACGGCGGGGCCAGCATCGCGATGCGACGCCGATGCTCGGCCCGCTCCGGAGCAGGGCCTGGCTCCGGTGCGGGCGCCTGGAGGTCGTTGTCTGAGTGCTGGTAGAGGTTGGTCATCGTGCTTGTTCGATAGGCCGGCCACCGGGCAAGGTCAAGCTTCGCGCGCGCCGCCGGCGGCCTATGGGAGGTGGCATGCCCATCGAGATCGACATCTCCTCCATGAGCCCGGAACGTTTCCGCTCCGTGCTGCCGCAAGAGCGCTACGCGGCGTTCGAGCGTGCCACCGGCGAGGCCCGCGAGCTGCTGCGCGACCGCGTCGTCTGGAACGTCAACTCGACCGCGCTCGGCGGTGGCGTGGTCGAGCTGCTGCGCCCGCTCGTCGCCTACGCGCGCGGCACCGGCGTCGACGCCCGCTGGGTGGTGATCGACGGCACGCCGGACTTCTTCGCCATCACCAAGCGGATCCACAACCACCTGCACGGCACTACGGGCGACGGGCTCCCGCTCGATGAGGACGCGCGGCGGATCTACGAGGGCGTGCTCGCGGAGAACCTCTCAGAGCTCGCGCCGCGGGTGCACGCCGGCGACGTGGTCATCGTCCACGATCCCCAGCCGGCGGGCCTCATCGACGGCCTGCGCGACGCCGGCGCCACCGTGATCTGGCGCTGCCACATCGGGATCGACGAGCCCAACGACGTCGCGCGGCAGGCCTGGGCCTGGCTCGAGCCCTACGTTCTGGCCGCCGACGCCTTCGTGTTCTCGCGCGAGTCGTTCGCGTGGGACGGGCTTGATCGCGACCGCGTCCACGTGATCCCTCCCACGATCGACGTGTTCTCGCCCAAGAACCAGGATCTCGAGCCCGACGTCGTCCGCGCGGTGCTGGTCGCGAGCGGCCTGGTGATCGGCTCCGGTGAGCACCCGCCCGCGACCTTCCGGCGGCGGGACGGCACTCCCGGCAGGGTGGAGCGGCGGGCGCACCTCGTCGAGGACGGGCCGCTCTCCCCGTCCGCGCCGATCGTTCTCCAGGTCTCGCGCTGGGACATGCTCAAGGACCCGTTCGGCGTCATCCGGGGCTTCGCCGAGCACGTACCGCGCGCGACCGGCGCCCACCTCGTCTACGCCGGCCCTTCGGTCGAGGCCGTGGCCGATGACCCGGAGGGCACCGAGGTTCTACGCGCCTCCATCGCGCTGCGCGAGGATCTGCCTTCCGAGCCGCGCAGCCGCGTGCACCTGGCCACGCTGCCGATGCAGGACAGCGAGGAGAACGCGGTGATGGTCAACGCCCTGCAGCGCCACGCGCGCGTGATCGTGCAGAAGAGCCTCGCCGAGGGCTTCGGCCTCACAGTCGCCGAGGCGATGTGGAAGGCGCGCCCCGTGGTCGCCTCGCGCGTCGGCGGCATCCAGGAGCAGATCGTGCACGGCGACAGCGGCGTCCTGCTCGACAACACCCACGACCTCGCGGCCTACGGCGCCGCCGTGACCGCGCTGCTCGAGCAGCCGGAGCAGGCCAGGCGGATCGGCGAGCGGGCGCGCGAGAGAGTGAGCGAGCACTTCGTCAGCGTGCGCAGCCTGCTCGACTACCTCGAGGTGATCCGCTCGCTCGTGCACGTGCCGGCGCATTGAGGCGTGGCGAGTTACTTGACTGCCGCGCAGCCGCGCCTACCACAGATGGTGTGGCGTCCGGACCCGTACTCATCTGCTACGACGGCTCCGACCCGGCGGAGGCCGCGCTTGCCACTGTGGCGGCGTTGCTGCCGCGCGCGCAGGTGCTGGTCGTCGTCGTCTGGAAGCCGATCCGCGAGGCAATCCTCGCGGTCTCGCTCGGCCCGGCGCCACCGATCTCCGACGCCGCCGATGTCGACGAGCGCCAACGTCGAGCCGCGGAGCAGTTCGCCAAGGACGGGGCCCGTCGCGCCACGGAGGCCGGCCTGCAGGCAAAGCCGCTCACGCTCAAGGCCGAGGGGGCGGTCTGGGAAGGGATCGCGGAGCTCGCCGACGAACGCGACGCCCAGCTCATCGTGTGCGGGGCAAGCCGCGCGGGCGTGAAGTCGGCTCTGCTCGACACCGTCCCGACGGCGCTGATCCATCGTGCAAGTCGGCCGGTGCTGGTCGCGCCGTCGGCCCGGGCGAGTGCTGCGCGACGCCGCGATCTCAAGGAGAAGTAGCGCCGCCGGTGGTCGATTGGCTCTGGTCGGCGTCGTGGTCCGGGTGCCAGGTGCGCGACGCCCGCAGGCGAAGGCGTCGCCAGAGCGACGCGATCTTGCGCAACGTCCAGCGTGGCGCGAGGATCAGCGCGAGCACGGCGAACTCGACCGCGGTGGCGAGTATGGCGCCGAGGACGGTCTCCATCAGGCGCCCATCTCCAGCACACGCAGCCGCGGAGGCTGGGCGGTCACGCTGTGAAAAGGAAGCGCCAGGCCCATACCGGTTTCGATAGGCCGCCGGCACCCGACCGTCAAGGCTGCGAAGCCGTCGTCTTGTCGAGCCCCAAGCCAGGCCTACCACAGGAGAGCGGTGCGCCAACAGCGAGGCGATCCGGCGGATCGCAACCCCGCCCTGGAGCCGGAACACTCAGGTAACCGCGAGCCGGTCGTGGTGGGGCTGCTCACGGCGCCCGGTGTAGCCCAGGACCTCGCGGTGCACCTCGCGCGCGAGCTCCCCCGATGGCTGCGCCGCCGCTTCCCTGGCGTGCCGTGGGAGGTCAGCGTCGCGGTCGAGCCGATGGTGGCCGCGTCCGACGACGACGTCGACCTGGTGGACATTGCGCACGAGCGGATGCTGGCGGAGGGATGGAAGCTCGCGGTCTGCCTCACGGACTTCCCGATCCACGTCGGCAGCCGTCCCGTGACGGCGTACGCCAGCGCCACGCACGGGGTCGGCCTGGTCTCCGTGCCCGCGCTCGGCGCCGTCAACCTCGAGGAGCGCGTCCGGCGCGCGGTGCTGCGGCTCATCGAAGGACTGCTCGGCGAGAGCGTCGACAGCTGGAAGACGCTCGCCGACCTCGAGCGCCACGCCCGCATGCGCGACCGCCTGCAGGAGCTCGCCCACCCACTCGGCCGCCCCGAGGTGCGGGACGGCCGCGCCGTCCATTTCGTCATGGCGGCGTCGCGGGGCAACCTGCGCCTGCTGATCGGCATGATTCACGCGAACCGCCCGTGGGGGCTGATCGTCGGGCTTTCCCGTGCCCTCGTCGGCGCACTCGGGCTGGCCATCTTCGGTGTCGCCTCGCCCGGCGTGTGGCTGCTCGCCGACGGCCAGTCGTGGTGGCGGCTGCTGATCGTCGGGGTGGGCGCGGTGGCGGCCACCTGCCTCTCGCTGATCGCCGCCCACGGGCTGTGGGAGCGGAGCGTCAGCCCCAAGCCGGAGGTACGCGAGCGGGTGGTCCTCTTCAACCTCGCCACCGCGCTGACCGTCGCGATCGGCGTCGTGACCCTCTTCCTCGCGCTGTTCGCGATCAACGTCACAGCCGCCCTGGTCCTGATCACGACCCACGTCCTGCATCGGCAGCTCGGCCACCCGGTCGAGATCGGCGACTACGTCGCGCTGGCCTGGCTCGTGAGCTCGCTGGCGACGCTCGGCGGCGCACTCGGCGCCGCCCTCGAGAACGACCGCGCGGTCCGCGAGGCGGCATACGGGTACCGGCCGGACGCGCGCACCGAGGTGGACCGCTCCGCTCAGCGGTGAGCCGCTTGCCGCGGGTGCGGCGCGGCCTACCGCCAGCGTCGTGAACCCCGCGGTGCGGCGATGAGCGCCCGGGCGCTCGACCGGTCCTATCTCCTGATCACGACTGTCGTCGCGGTGCCGCTGATCGTCGCGGCCGGCTTCACGGTGCTGGTGCTGGCGCTCGCGATCCACTTCCTGCGGGCGAGCGCGGGGCGCCGGGCGTGAGCAGTCACGTCACCGCCGACCGCCTGCAGTTCGCGCTGACGGTGACCTTCCATTACCTCTTCCCGATCCTGACGATGGGTCTGGCGCTGTTCATCGCCTGGTTCAAGACCGTCTCGTACCTGGGACGCGAGCGGCGGCGATGGCCGCTGGGCAGGACCGAGGCCGAGCGCGCCGCCTACGACGACGCGGCGCACTTCTGGACCAAGGTCTTCGCGCTCAACTTCGCGGTCGGGGTGGTCACGGGCATCCCGCTCGAGTTCCAGTTCGGCACCAACTGGGCGCGCTTCTCGACCTTCGCCGGTGGCGTGATCGGCCAGACGCTCGCGCTCGAGGGCATGTTTGCGTTCTTCGCGGAATCTGCCTTTCTGGGCATCCTGCTCGCCGGCCGCGGGCGGGTGGGCGCGCGACTGCACTGGCTCGCCGCCGTCATGGTCTGGCTCGGCTCCTGGCTGTCGGGATTCTTCATCATCGCCACGAACGCCTGGATGCAGCATCCGGTCGGCTATGTCATGAAGGGCGCACAGGTGCGGCTCGACTCGTTCTGGGAGCTGCTCGGCAATCCGTGGGTGGTGTGGCAGTACGCGCACAACATGAGCGGCGCCGCGATCACCGGCGCGTTCGCGCTGGCCGCGATGGGCGCGCTCTACACGTTGCTCGGCCGCCATCCTGCGTTCGCGCGGATCTGCCTGTCGACCGGCGTCGTTGCCGCGCTCGCGTTCTGCACGCTGCAGATCTTCCCCACCGGGGATGAGCACGCGCGCGACGTCGCGCGCCACCAGCCTTCGTCGTTCGCAGCCATGGAGGGGCTGTTCGAGACCCAGCGCGGCGCGCCGCTCGTGATCATCGGCAACCCGGACGTCGAGCATCGCAGGCTGGACTCCGCGATCGAGCTGCCGCACCTGCTCTCGTTTCTGACCTCGCGCCGCTGGGACGCGACGACCACGGGGCTGAGCGACATCCCCGAGGACCAGTGGCCGGATTCCGTGCCGCTGGTCTACTACGCGTACCACATCATGGTGGGGCTCGGCACGATCCTGCTCCTCGTCGCCCTGCTCGCGGCGTTCCTCCTGTGGCGCGGGCGCCTGTCCACCTCACGACCGGTGCTGTGGGCGCTGATGCTCGCGCTCCCGCTCACGTTCATCGCCAACATCGCGGGGTGGACGGTCGCTGAGACGGGCCGGCAGCCGTGGGTCGTCTACGGCCTGCAGCGCACGGCGGCCGGGGCATCCCCAGCCTCCTCGGTCCCGTCGGGCGACGTGATCTTCACGCTGCTCGGGTTCCTCGGGCTGTACCTCCTCGTCGGCATCCTGTGGCTGCTGTTCACGCTGCGGATCCTCGCCGCGGGTCCCGACCGGGTGGCGCGATGACGACCGCCTGGTTCGTCCTCCTGGCGTTGATGATCGCCGTCTACGCGGTTCTCGACGGCTTCGACCTGGGCGTCGGCGCGCTGCACCGGCTGCTCGCGCGCGACGACGCAGAGCGGGGGGAGGCGGTCGAGGCGATCGGGCCGGTGTGGAACGGCAACGAAGTGTGGCTGATCGCTGCCGGCGGCGTCCTCTTCCTGGCCTTCCCGAAAGCCTACGCCGCGGCGTTCAGCGGCATGTACCTCGGCTTCATCATCGTGCTCTGGCTGCTCGTGGGCCGCGGACTCGGGCTCGAGCTGCGCGGGCACCTCGACAGCCCGCTGTGGCGGAGCGCCTGCGACACGGTCTTCTGGCTCTCCTCCGCGGGCCTGGTGCTGCTGCTCGGCCTCGCGCTCGGCAACGTCGTGCGCGGCGTGCCGCTCGGGCCCGACGGCAGCTTCCGGCTTGCGCTCTTCGGCCTCCTCAACTGGTACGCGGTGCTGGTCGGGATCCTCGCCCTGGCGGTGGTCGCGGCCCACGGCGCCGGCTTCCTGGCGACGACCACAACGGGCTCGCTCGCGCAGCGCGCCCGCCGCTGGGCGCCCCGGCTGTGGGCCGGCGCGCTGGTGCTGTTGGTGGGCGTCGGCGCCGCCACCCATTCGGCGCGCGAGGGCATGTTGACGAGCTTCGGCGACCACCCGTGGCGGCTCGTGTTCCCAGCGCTCGCCGTCGCGGCGCTCGCCGCCCAGAGGGTGTGGCAGCGCCGCGACGCCTGGCGCCGGGCGTTCCTGGCGTCCTCCGCCGCCATCGCCGGACTGCTCGCGACGACCGCCGCGGGGCTGTACCCGCAGCTGCTGCCCGCCCGCGACGACGGGCCGTACGGCCTGTCGGTCGACAACGCCGCGTCCGGCCACTACGCGTTGACCGTCGCGCTCGTCTGGTGGTCGATCGCGATCGCGCTGACGACGGCGTACTTCATCG
>JAXDGC010000458.1:0-5472 GCA_034665245.1 Solirubrobacteraceae bacterium
GTCGAGGTCGCGGCGGGCCTGATCGCGGACTCGCTGGCGCTGCTCTCCGACGCGGCGCACATGCTCACCGACGCCGGGTCGGTCGGGCTCGCCCTCGTGGCGCTGCGCCTCGCGGCGCGGCCGCCCACCGGGCGCTTCACGTTCGGCCTCGGACGCGCGGAGATCCTGAGCGCGCAGGTCAACGGCGCGGCGCTGCTCGTGCTGGCCGGGGTGCTGGGCGTCGAAGCGGTGCGCCGCCTCAGCGACGCGCCCGACGTCGAGGGCGGGCTCGTCGTCGCGGTCGGCCTGCTCGGCGCGGCGGTCAACCTCGGCTCGGCGTGGGCGCTCGCGCGGGCGGAGCGGCGCTCGTTGAACGTCGAGGGAGCGCGGGCGCACGTGATGACCGACCTCTACGCGTCGCTGGGCGCGGCGATCGCCGGCGCGATCATCCTCACCACGGGCTTCCGCGAGGCCGACCCGATCGCCGCGCTGCTCGTCTCGGCGCTGATGCTGCGCACGGCCTGGAGCCTGCTGCGGGAGAGCGGGCTCGTGCTGCTCGAGGGCACGCCACGCAACCTCGATTCCGATGCCGTCGGCCAGGCGCTGGCGCGCCACCCCGGCGTGATCGAGGTGCACGACCTCCACGTCTGGGAGGTGACCTCCGGCTTCCCCGCGCTCGCCGCGCACGTGCTCGTCGCGCCGGGAGACGACTGCCACGGCATCCGGCGCGAGCTCGAGCTCCTGCTCGACGACCGGTTCTCGATCCGGCACACGACGCTGCAGGTCGAGCACGAGCGCGCGGGAGCGCTGCTCGAGATCGACGCGGATCCGAAGCGCGGGTGACTACCGCGGCACGAACAGCAGCGCCGTCGACACCGGGCGCCCGCCCGGCTCGGGCCGGTCGACCCCGGCGTACGGGTGGTTGCGCAGGCGGCCGCCGCTGATCAGCGAGGTCGAGCCGCCGCCGTCGAGGTTGATCGCCGTGTGGCACCCGAGGTCCGCCATCAGCCGCGCGAGCTCCTCCAGCGTCAGCCCGGCGTCGCGCCGCGAGCGCCCGTCGCAGACGAGCGCGAGCAGGCGGCCCGGGGCGATCCCGAGCGCCGCGCGCGGGTGGCGGCCGTCGGTGATGTCGGAGTCGAACTGCGCCTGTCCGGCTGAGAACCCCTCGGGGTCGAGCGCGCGCTCGAAGCACGGCTCGCCCTCGCGGACGAGCAGCGGCCCGGCTTGGAGCAGGTCGCCGCGCGGCTGCGCGGGCAGCTCGTCGCGCTGCGCGAGGCGGACCTCGCCGCCCTCCACGTGCACGCACGCGCGCACCGCCGCCCACGGCGCCGCGAAGGCCACGTGGCGGCGGGTCACGCCGCGCGTGCGCAGCTCGCCCAGCGGCACGCCCTGGGGACGGACGAAGAAGCCGCCCACGATCGCGTCGGGGACGCCCCGGCTCGCGCACCACGGCTCGAGCCGCTCGGGCCGCCGCAGGACCGCGACGCGCAGCTCCGTCGTCGCGGCGGGATGGGCGACGGCGTAGACCGCGGTGCTCGCGCCGTCGGCCAGGGTGATGCGGGCACGGGCAAGGACCCCGGTGCCGGGCTGCTCGAGTGTCGCGGGCAGGGCGACGGCCATGGCGGAAGCTTCACGGCGCAGGGCGGGCTGCACGTGAACATGCTGTGACCCACGCCGTGCGCTGTCCACCCCCGTCCGGCCAGGTTGACAGCGTGTCGAAAAGTCCCACGCGCGTCGGCTGTCGTGGTAGAGATCACCATGGGCTTGCCCCGGTCCCGGCGATGGGCCGCTGCCGCGATCGCGGTGCTGTTCGCCGTGCTCGCGCTCGACCTCGCGACGGGCCCCGACGTGCTCGTCATCGCGCTCTACGGCATCGCCCCGCTGGTGGCGTCGTTCTGGGCCGGCTGGCGGACGACGGCGGCCGTCGGCGCCGCGGCCCTGGCCCTCGCCACGACGTCGGAGACGACGTTCCACCAGATGGACACGACCAACGGGATCGTGTTCGTCTTCACCGTCGCGGTGCTCGGCGTGCTCGCCTGCGGGGGCGCGCTGGCCCGCACGCGCCGCGAGGCGTCGGCCGCCCGCGCCGGCCTGCTCTCCGAGGTCGGCGACCTGCTCGCCACCGCGGAGGATCCCGGCGCCGACCTCCCCGCGGTCGCCGCCGCCGCCGTGCCCGCCGTGGCCGACCGCTGCACCATCGACCTGACCGCCCCCGACGGAGGCCCCGAACGCGCCGCCGCGGTCCCGGGGACCCCGCCGCCGGCGGTCGAGCAGGCGCTCGCGCGCGTCGCCGCCGGCGCCCCGCCCGAGGCCTCGGCGAGCGAGCTCGTGGTGCCGCTGGTCACCCGCGACGGCCGCCTCGGTGCGCTGGAGCTCGGCATGAACGGCTCGCGCCGGCGCTTCGGCGCCGAGGACCGCGCGCTGGCCGAGGAGCTCGCCCGCCGCTGCGCCGCCGCGCTCGACAACGCCCAGCTGGTGGCCGAGGCGCGGGCCGCCGAGGGCGAGCTCTACGAGGCCTACGGCCTGCTCGACGCGATCTTCGAGCGCGCGCCGGTCGGGCTCGCCGTGCACGACCGCGACCTGCGTTACGTGCGCATCAACGACCGCATGGCGGAGATCAACGGGGTGCCGCCCGCCGAGCACATCGGGCGCACCGTGGCCGATGTCGTCCCCCACGTGGAGGCCGTCGCGACGGACCTGCGCCGGGTGCTGGAGACCGGCGAGCCGCTGACCGAGCTCGAGGTGGCGGGCACGACCGCCGCGGCGCCCGGCGTCGACCGCGAGTGGGTCGTCTCCTACTGGCCCGTGCGCCGGCGCGGCGACCGCCACGTCGTGGGCGTCGGCGCGGTCGTGTTCGAGGTCACCGAGCGGCGCGCCGCCGAGCGCGCCGTGCGCGAGCAGACGCTGCGCTACGAGTCGCTGCTGCTCGCGCTGTCGGACGTCGGTGAGGCGATGCTCGTGCTCGACGTCGAGGGGCGCCTGGAGTACGCGAACCCGGCCTTCGAGACGATCTGCGGCTACACGACCGAGGAGCTGCAGGCGCTGCCGTCGGTCTTCGACGTCGTCGTCGAGGAGCAGCGCGCGGCCGCCCGCCGCCACGCGCAGATGCGCCTCGAGGGCGAGTCGAACCCCGGGCACCAGATCACGATCCGCCATCGCGACGGCCACCGGGTCCCGATGGAGATTGCCGGCGTGCCGCTCGAGGTCGGCGACCGGCGCCAGATCGTCGTGGTGGCCCGCGACGTCACGGCACGTGCCCGGGCCGAGGCCGAGCGCGAGCGCCTCCTTCACCGTGCCGCCTTCCTGGCCGAGGCGAGCGCGGCCTTCGATGCGGTGCTCGACGAGGACGCGACGCTCAACGCGCTCGCCCGCCTCTCCGTCCGCGAGCTCGCCGACACCTGCGTGATCCTCCTCGGCGGCTCCGTCGGCGCCATCCGCCGCGTCGCGACCGTCGCCCGCGACCCGGCCGACGAGCGCCACCTGCAGGAGATCGCGGAGCGCTACCCGTTCGCCAACCGCCGCGCCCATCCGCTGCTCGAGGTGCTCGCCACCGGGCGCTCTCGCCTCGTCGAGCATCCCGACGGCGCGGACATCGCGGTCAAGGACGAGCGCCACGGCGCGCTGGTCGCGGAGTTCGCGGCCAAGTGCACGCTGCTGGTCCCGCTGAGCGCGCGCGGGCGCACCCTCGGCGTCATGGCGCTCGGCTTCAACTCGATCGTCGGCGAGGATCACCTCTCGCTGTTCGAGGACCTCGCGCAGCGCGCCGCGCTCGCGATCGACAACGCGCGCCTCTACGAGGAGCGCGCGCAGGTCGCCCGCACGCTCCAGCGCTCCCTGCTGCCGCCGGTGCTGCCGCAGGTCCCCGGCGTGGAGCTGGCGGCGCGCTACCTGGCGGCGGGCGAGGGCGAGGTCGGCGGCGACTTCTACGACTGCTTCCCGACGGGCGACGGCGACTGGGCCCTCGTGATCGGCGACGTCTGCGGCAAGGGCGCGGAGGCCGCCGCCGTCACCGCGCTGGCGCGCTACACGGTCCGCGCGTCGGCCACCCTCCATTCCGACCGCCCGCAGGTGGTGCTGCAGGACCTCAACGACGCGATCCGCCGCGAGGGCGGGGCGGGCAACCGCTTCTGCACGGTGCTCTACATCTCGCTCCGCCCCCGGCCCGACGGCTTCTCGGCGTGCGTGGCCACCGGCGGGCACCCGCTGCCACTGCTGATGCGCGCCGACGGCCGCGTCGAGACGGCGGGCCGGCCCGGCACGCTCCTGGGCATCCTCCCGGACCCCGAGATCCGATCGACCGAGATCGACCTGGAGCCGGGCGACACGCTCGTCCTCTACACGGACGGCGTGACCGAGGTCAGCCCGCTCGACGACCGCTTCGGGCCCGAGAACCTCGCGGGCTTCGTCGCGGGCTGCTCGGGCCGCGAGGCGCCGGTGATCGCGCGCCAGATCGAGGAGCGGGTGCTCGAGATCGGCGGCGGCTCGGTGCGCGACGACGTCGCGGTCGTCGTCCTGCGCGTCTGCCCCACCCTCCCCGCGCCGTTTGTCGCGGACGAGCCGGGGGTAGCCGCCTCGCGGTGAAGCTGCTCGTCCTCACACCGGAGCCGATCGACGCCGCGCTGCTGCGCTCGACGCTCGGGGAGGAGGTCGAGGGCGCCGAGGTGCTGGTCATCTCGCCGGCGTCGAATGCGTCGAAGGTCGCCTTCTGGGTCTCGGACTCCGATGAGGCGATCGAAGAGGCCGAGACGGCTCAGGTCGACACGGTCGAGCGGCTCGAGGAGGAGGGCATCGACGCGGCCGGGGACACCGGCGAGAGCGAGCCCGCCGTCGCGATCCAGGACGCGCTGGCGACCTTCAAGGCCGACCGCATCGTGATCTTCTCGCACCCCGAGGGTGACCGCGACTACCGCGAGGACGACGGGCTGGCCGACGCAGAGGCCCGCTTCGGCGTCCCCGTCGAGCACGCCCTCATCTCGCGCTGAATCCCGGAACCTGCGATATGCAGGGGATTGTCCAGTTCGGAAGGCGACAAAGTCGCATGCCGGACAAATGGGTGTAGACGAATCGCGCCAGGCTATGTAGGGTTCGCCTCGATGTCCCTGATCTCCGAAGGACTGACGACGCGCGCGCACGAGCCGACTTCGCCGCTGCCACGCGCCCCGGGCATGTCCTCTCGGTCCGGCAGCCGCCCGTCGGCCAACGCAGTCCGCGCCAGCCAGGCACGGGCCGCGCTGCTGCGGGAGGCGCGCCGCGACGAGCAGGCCGTGGCGCACTGGCTGCGGGAACTCGCCAGGCCTCACCGCTAGCCGGATTCTCCAAGCGATTCCGCGAGTTTTACCCCTTGCCCACGCGGGCAGGCCAAACTATGCGTGCAAGCCCACCTTCGTGAGGAGATCCGACATGGCCACCACACCGCTTGAGCAACTCGCCGAAAACGGCCAGAGCGTGTGGATCGACTTCCTGTCCCGCGAGTTCGTCGAGGACGGCGACCTG
>JAXDGC010000459.1:0-3178 GCA_034665245.1 Solirubrobacteraceae bacterium
CGTCGGAGTAGTCGAGGGGGTAGCCGACTTGGTACTTGTTCTTGTCGGTGCCCTTGAGGCGCACGTCGATCGAGTTGTCCTTCGTGCGCAGCGTGGCCGTCTGCACCTGGCCGTTCTCGACCTGCTCGAGGAACCCGGCGAACGACCGGGCGGGCGCCTGATTCGAGCGCGAGATCAGCTTTGAGGCGAAGAACGCCAGCACGACCACGATCAGGATCGGGAACAGGGCGCTCTTGAAGAAGCGGCTCACAGGAAAGAGAAGGCTACCAGGGGGTTAGCGGCGTCCAGCAGGGTTCAGCGCCCATTCGCCGACCCCCGCCCGACACCTTGGTCACAGTCGCAACGCGGCCACGTAGGGAAGGTTCCGGAATCGCTCCGCGTGATCGAGGCCGTAGCCGATCGCGAACTTGTCCGGGATCTCGAAGCCGACGTAGCGCGTCGGCAGGTCCACCTCGCGCCGCTCGGGCTTGGTCAGCAGGGCGCAGACCTCCAGCGACGCCGGGCCGCGCGCCTCCAGGTTGCGCAGCAGGTAGGAGAGCGTCAGGCCCGAGTCCACGATGTCCTCGACGATCAGGACGTCGCGGCCCTCGATCGCGGCGTCGAGGTCCTTGAGGATCCGGACCACGCCGGAGGACTGGGTCGACGAGCCGTAGGAGGCGACCGCCATGAAGTCGACCTCGCAGGGCACCTCGATGTGGCGCATGAGGTCCGAGAGGAAGAAGACGGCGCCCTTGAGCACGCCCACCAGCAGCAGGTCGCGGCCCTCGTAGTCGACCGAGATCTCCTTGCCCAGCTGGCGGACCCGGTGCTGGAGCTCGTCCGCCTGCACGAGGATCTCGCCGATGGCTTCGTCGCGGAGCACGCGCGGCCAGTCTAGGCCTAGGCGTGCACCCGCGGCGGGGTGGCCACGAACTCGAGCCGGCCTCCCTCGATCCGCGCCCGCAGCCCGCCGCCGACGTCGAGCGCGCCGTGCTCGCCGAGCTCGAGGATCTCCTCGGTGCGGTGCGAGACGGCGGGGCCGCCGGCCGCGTCGGCCAGGCGCTGGACGGCCAGCCGCGCCAGCGCGGGCGGCAGCGCGCGCAGGCGCTCGGCCGACGGCGGCGAGCCGGCCTCCGCGAGCGCCGCGGTGACGGCGGCGTCGAGCACCTCGGCCTCGTCGCGCAGCAGCTCGAGCGTGCGCAGGACGTTCCGCTCGGCGGCCGGGTGCAGCTCGCGCAGGACGGGGACGAGCCCGTGGCGCGCGCGGTTGCGGGCGTAGTCGTCGGAGGCGTTCGAGGGATCCTCGCGCCAGGGCAGGCCGGCCTCCGCGCACCACGCCTCGGTCGCCGCCCGCCAGACCTCGAGCAGCGGGCGCACCAGCCGGCCGTCGCGCTCGCGCCTGCCGAGCAGCGCGCGGCGCCCGGGCGAGGCGGCGAGCCGGTAGAGCACCGTCTCGACCTGGTCGGACGCCGTGTGGCCCGCCGCGACGTCGGCCTCGCGCTCGCGCGCGGCTCCCGCCGCCGCGGCGTAGCGCTGGTCGCGCGCCCACGCCTGGAGGTTGCCCTCGGGCGGGCCGGGCCGGTGCACCGACAGCGGCACCCCGAGCCGCTCGCAGACCGCGCGGCACAGCGCCTCGTCCTCCCCGGCCGACTCGCGCAGGCCGTAGTTGACGTGCAGCGCGCTGACCGCGGGCGCGCCCGCCACGCGCACGGCGAGGTCGAGCAGGCAGACGGAGTCGGGCCCGCCCGAGAGCAGCACCACGACCGCCCGCCCCGGCTGCAGCAGGCCACCCGCGCGCACGCGGGCCTCCAGGTCTGCTCCGCGTGCGCGCATCAGCGCCGTCCTCCGTGTCGAACCCGTGGCTCCCTCACCGCGAATCGTCGTCCTCCTCGGCGAGCATCGCGAGGAACAGCTCGGTGGACTTCGAGAAGCCCTTGAGCTTGACCTCGCCGATGCGCTCGAACTCGAGGTGGCGGCCCGCCGCCTCGACCAGCGGCCGGGTGACGAGCACCTCGCCGCCGGCGGCGCGCGCGCCGACCCGGGCCGCGAGGTTGACCTCGCGCCCGAAGTAGTCGCCGTCGCGGTAGAGCGTGAGGCCCCGGTGGATGCCGATGCGCGGCAGCGGTCGCTCCTGCTGCAGCCCCTGGAAGCCGACCGCCCAGTCGAGCAGCGCCGAGGCGTCCGTGGCGACGATCATCACCTCGTCGCCGATCGTCTTGATGATGCGCGCGTCATCGGGCAGCGTGTTGGCGACCGCCTCGACGAAGTGCTCGATGATGTCGACCGCCTCGTCCTCCCCCGCCTCCTCCGTCAGCCGCGTGTAGCCCGCGAGGTCGGCGAAGGCGATCGCCACCCGCAGACGGCCGAGGTCGAGGTCGCCGTCCGAGTCGACCTCGACCTCCATGTGGCCCACGACGTCCTGGTCGAGGAAGTGCTGCAGGAAGCGCTGGTGGACGTGGTCCATGATCGGCGAGGCGAGCGGGAGCAGCTCGCGCGCCAGCCCCTGCATCTCCTCGGCCATCTCGAGATGGTCGACCCCGTCGTGCATCAGCGGCTCGTGAACGTAGAGGTGGAAGAGCTTGACCTCGGCGTCCGCGATGCGCGCCACCGACTGCCCGTAGACGCGCACGAGCTGGAGGAAGGCGACGAGCGGGAAGCCGGCCTCCAGCGCGGCGGCGACGTAGCGCAGCAGCCGCAGGTCCTCCTCGGTGATCTCGCCGATCGACGGCGCCGAGAAGCCCAGGGCGCTCCAGATCCGCTCGAGCAGCGCGGGCTCGAGGCCGCTCTTCTCGGCCGCCTCCTCGAGCGAGTAGACGGGCGAGCGCGGCGGGAACAGGTCCTCCATGAAGCCGTAGGCGAGCCGGCCCGAGCGCGACGCCTCGCGGATCTCCTCCATCGAGTGCCCGCGGGCGCGCAGCCGGCTGACGATCCGCGCGTGCGCCATCGAGCTGCGCGTCCATTCGCCGTCGGGCATCGGCACCAGCCCGTCGCCGACCCAGCGGCGCAGCGTGGCGGGTGAGACGTCGAGCTCGCGGGCGGCGTCGGCGAGGCTCATCGCCACCTCACGCTACCCGGGCAAAGAAAAAGCGGCGGGACCGCGGTCGTGGTCCCGCCGCCTGCGGGCAATGCGGCCCGCTGCCTCGGCCGGCGGCGTTCGTCAGAGGCGACGCCTTGCGAGGGGCTTCCCCCTCACTTCCCG
>JAXDGC010000460.1:0-23631 GCA_034665245.1 Solirubrobacteraceae bacterium
GGCAGCCACCTCCAGGTCCTGCGCGCGATCATCGCCGAGGCGCGCCGCTCGCCGGCGTTCCGCCGCCGCGTCGCCGAGTCCGCCGCGCGGGTGCTCGCGCTCAAGCGCGATCTCGGGCTGCGAGCACCGATCGCGCGCTGAGGCGAGACTACGGCGATGGAGATCGTCCTGGCCACGAACGGCCTCGCCGGCATCGGCGGCAGTGAGACCTACCTGCTGACGGTGGCGGAGCAGCTGCAGCGGCTCGGGCACGCCGTCACCGTCCACGCGGCGACGGGCGGCGCCATGTCCGACTTCATGGCCGGGCGCGGCCTCCCCGTCACGCTCGGGGAGCGAGGGCTGCCCGATGCCTGCGAAGCGATCCTCGTCCAGGACGCGGCGATGGCCTACGCGCTCGCCGAGCGCTGGCCCGAGACCCCGCAGGTCTTCCGCTGCCCCTCCGCGCTCCACCACTTCCAGTTCCCTCCCCAGCTTCCCGGCATCGTCGCCGCGGTCGTCGTCTGCAGCGACCGGATGGCGCGCCACGTCGAGGCGCTGGCGGGCGAGCGCGAGATCGTGCGACTGCGCCATCCCGTCGACACGCAGCGGCTCAGCCCGCGCGGTGAGATCCGCGAGCGCCCCCGCCGCGCCGTCCTGCTGGGCAACTACGTCTCCGGCCGGCGCCGCGAGATGATCGTGGAGGCCTGGGGCGGCGCGGGCGTGGAGTGCGAGACCGTCGGCGTCCACGGCGCCGCCACGCCCGAGCCCGCGAGCGCGATCGCCGCCGCCGACATCGTCGTCGGCAAGGCGCGGGCGATCATCGACGCGATGGCGTGCGGGCGCGCGGCCTACGTGCTCGACGTCGCCGGCGGCGACGGCTGGGTGACCGAGGAGCGCTACCCCGCCATGGAGGCCGACAACTTCGCCGGCCAGGCGACCGGTTGGCGCCTCGACCACCAGCGGCTCGTCACCGACCTCGCGGACTACGAGCCGGGCATGGGCCAGGCCAACCGCGATCTCGTGCTCGCGCATCACGACGTGCGCAGCCACGCCTACGCGCTCGTCGAGCTGTTCCGGCGGCTGAGCCCGCGGCCGCAGCCGGCAACGGGGCCGCTGCGCGAGCTCGCACGCCTCGTGCGGCTCCAGTGGGCCACCGAGCAGGACGCGATGTCGTTGCGCCAGGCGCTGCTGGAGGAGCGCGAGCGGGCCGTCGTCGCCGAGACCTACGCCGCGAGCCTCGACGAGGAGCGCCACCGGCTCGAGGCCGAGATCGCCCGCCTGCGGGAGCAGGAGCCCGCCCGCCGCCGGCGAGCGCGATGAGCGCGCTCGAGCCGTCGGACCGGGCGCCCGGGCTGCTGCTCGGGCCCGGCGTCGAGCTGCCGGAGGACGTCGCCCTGGGCGGTCACGTGATCATCCACGCGGGCGTGGTGATCGAGCCCGGCTGCCGGATCCAGGACGGCGCGGTGATCGGCAAGCTGCCCGTGCTCGGCCCGTACACGACGACCCCCACGCCCGCCGCGGACGTGGAGACCCGGCTCGAGCGCGGCGCCCAGGTCGGCTGCTACGCGGTGATCGTCGCCGGCGCGCGCATCGGCCCCGCGGCCGTCGTCTCGGACCATGGTCTCGTCCGGGAGCACGCGCGGCTCGAGGCCGGCGCCGTCGCCGGCCACGGCGGCGTGCTCGGCCGGGGCTGCCGGCTCGGCGCTCGCTCGAAGCTGATGGCGGGCCACATCCTCGCGCCGCGCACGGTCATCGAGGAGGACGTGTTCTGCGGGCCCGGGCTGACGGTCACCGACGACCTCACGATGGGCCGCCACCGTGGCGTCAGCGAGCTTCCCGCGGTGACGTTGCGGCGTGCGTGCCGGGTCGCCTCCAACGTCACGCTGCTGCCCGGGCTCGAGATCGGCGAGGAGGCGGTGGTGGGCGCCGGCTCGGTCGTCACCCGCGACGTCCGCGCCCGCACCGTCGTGCTCGGCGCGCCGGCCCGCTTCGTGCGCGACGTCACCGCCGAGGAGCTCCGCGAGCGCCACGCGGTGCGCGGCTGACGCCGGGTCAGCGCCGCCGCGGCCCGCAGGTGTGGTAGCGCCGCACCTCGCGCAGGTGCCGGCCCGTGCGCGTGACGGCCTGGATCTTGACGGTGATGCGGCCCTTCGGCAGCCCGCGCAGGTTCACCGTCGCCTGCATCCGCCTGCCGCGGCGGCGGATCACCTTCACCCGCTTGCCGTTGACGTACACCTTGGCCCGCTTGAGGCGGTCGCCCTTCGGGTGGCGCAGGTGGATGCGGAAGCGCCGGCGGCTCAAGCACTTGCGCCCGCCGGCTCCGCGCAGGCCGAGGTTCGCGTTCGAGCCCGTGCAGTCGCCGCCGCCGCGCAGCGCCGGACCCGAGTTCTGGCGGACGAACAGCGGCAGCGCGACGTTGCGCTCGCCGCCCGTGACGGGGTCCTTCGTGCTCTCGTCGCCGGTGCCGATCATCACGCAGCCCTGCTCGTCGACGGCGTTGGTGAAGAAGTCGCCCAGCCTGCGGTCCTCGCCCGTCGCGACGCACGTGGTGCCCGACTGGCAGATGTTGTTGTCCGCCACGGGGTGGCCGACCGCGTCCACGGTCTGGACCTGCGGCGAGCCGCCGTCGGCGCCGGTCACGGTCGCCGCCAGCACCGACAGCTTCGCGCTCTGGCACGCCAGGTCGGAGATGCGGTCGGCCTGGTACCAGACGATCGAGACGCGGCCCTTGGCGCCCGCCGCGATCCACGGCCACAGCACGCGCTTGCCCGCCGGGCGCGCGATCGTCACCGGGCTGTCCCAGTGCTCGCCGAAGTCGGGCGAATGGACCAGCGTGATCTGGTTGGCCAGCGGCGTCTGGCCGCCGCCGCAGCCGCCGGTCGTCCCCGCCGCCTTCGGGTCGTTGTCGTAGGTGAGGTAGAGGCCGCCCGCATCGTCCAGCGCGATCGCCGGCCAGTGCGCGTAGAGCGTCGAGTCGACGGCCTTGTGGACGGCGAAGCTCGCGTCGCCGCGCTTCCAGGTCCCGACGCCGAGGCCGGTGACCGCGCCGCCGCGCATGAAGGTGACGGGCTCGACCAGCCGGTCGCGGCGCGCGTCGTAGTAGAGCTTGCCGTTGCCCGTGTAGTCCGTCCCGTCGCTGAGCGTGCCCGCGTCCGGGATCCCGCTCGTCTCGCAGGTCTGCCCGCCATCGCTCGAGCGGAAGATGCGGTGCGAGAGCGCCTCCTCGGTGGTGTTCGTGGCCATGAAGACCTCGTCGCGCTTCGCGCCCGCGAGCCACGGCCGGTCGCCGTCGTGGCACTGGGGAGTGCCGCGGTCCCAGGTGACGCCGCCGTCCTTGGAGGAGAACAGCGAGTCGTTCGCGAGGTTGATGCCGGTGTTGTAGATGCGCCCGCCCGCGTCGGCGGTCAGGTCGGGATCGCTGAAGCCGGTGTTGTGCGTCGGGTCGGTGGCGAAGCCGCCGCCGAAGTCGTCGCGCTTCCAGGTCCGCCCGCCGTTGCGCGAGATCCAGATGTTGACCTGGTTGCGGTAGCCCGTCAGGAACGTGAACGTCGTCGAGGAGGCCAGCCCGGGCCGGTAGATGTGCGTCGTGCCCTCGTGCGAGGAGTAGACGATCGTGTGGTGGACGGGATCGGTCTGCAGCACGGGCTCGCCGCCCGCGAGCTGCTTGTCGACGAAGACGGGCGGGGCGAAGCCGAGCCCCGCGGCGCCGGCCTCCGGGACGAGCGCGGCGAGCGCGAGCAGGGCCAGGACGAAGGCGACCAGGACGGGACGGCGCTGCATGTGGACCTCCGATACCCCCGAAAGGCGTAGAACCGCGACTGGCAACGGAGTACCCGCCTCGGCACCGGCCGAACCCGTAGCCTGCGCGGCATGCCGGCGCGCCTCCTCCTGCTCGCGCTCGTCGGGCTGTGCGCCGCCGCTCCGCCCGCCCTCGCCGCGCCCGTGCTCGTCGTCGGCCACGGCACCGCCACGCTGCGCGACGATCCGGCGCTGCCGCCCGACACGCTGACCGCCCCACCGCCGGGCGGCGAGCGAGCCTGCGCCGCCGCGGCCGCGACGAGCGCCGCCGGGCCGACCGTCGGCGGGGTGCTCGCGCGCGTCGAGCGGGCGGGCGGGATCACTCCCGAGCAGCACGACGCGTGGCTCGCGACCTACCGCCGTGCCCGCGCGACCGCGAGCCGGATGCGCAGCGGCCGCAGCGGCGAGCTGCGCGCGGTCGTCGCGGGCGTGGAGTCGCTCGCGCGCCGCGGGCTGCTGACGTCGTCACGGATGCCCGCCGCCTTCCTGCAACTGCAGCGCAACGCCGAGTTCTGGCCCACCCGCTCGTTCCCGAAGGCGCCCCAGCCGGAGCGCAAGCCGTGCACGGGCGGGTCCGGCCTCGGCGGCGCGCGCGTGACGTTCGAGGGTGACCCGGTCGTGTTCCAGTGGTATCCGGGCCAGGGCCTGCAGATCCAGCCGCTTGCGAACTTCGGCAAGGCCAACGCGCTGTGGCGCGAGTGCCAGCCGCCCGCGGCGCCGCTGCCGCCCGGCGCCACGCCGCCCCCGCCGTGCCGCCCGGAGGAGCTGCGCGCATTGCTCGACCGCATGGTCGCGCTCGCGTCGCAGCGCGGGCGCTTCACCGCCTGGGAGTACTTCTTCGCGTTCGGCGGCGGCACGCCGCCGTGGATCAGCGGGCTCGCGCAGGGGACGGGGATCCAGGCGCTCACGCGCGGCTCCCAGCTCCTGGGCGACCCGCGCTACGTCGAGGTCGCCCGCAAAGCGCTCGGCGCCTTCGAGGCGAACCCGCCGCTCGGCGTCCGCGCTGCCTCGACCAGCGGCCGCGGCCGTCACTACCTCATCTACTCCTTCGCCCCCGGGCTGCGCGTGCTCAACGGGTTCCTGCAGTCGCTCGTCGGCCTCTACGACTACGCCGCCGCGACCGGCGACCGCCGCGCGCGACGTCTGTTCGCGGCCGGCGACCGCGCGGCTCGCCTCGAGATCCCGCGCTACGACACCGGGGCGTGGTCGCTCTATGCGTCCGGCGGCGCCGAGTCCGACCTCGGCTACCACCGGCTCGTGCGCGACTTCCTGCAGTCGCTGTGCGACCGCACCAAGGCACGCGCCTATTGCGGGCGCGCGAAGAGGTTCGACCACTACCTGCACGAGCACACGCGCGTCGGCTTCGGCGGCGTCGGGGCGGTCCGCGTCGGCGCCGACGCGAACGTCCGCTTCACGCTCTCCAAGCTCTCGTGCGTGACGCTGCGGGTACGGCGCGCCGGCACGCTCGTGCACGTGCGCAAGCTCGTCATGCCGCACGGCCTGCGCGGGCTCACCTACCGCCCGACGCGCGCCGGCAGCTACACGATCGAGGTCCAGGCCGTCGACCTGCTCAACCACTACACGCGGGTCACGCGCACGCTCGAGGTCAAGCCGCGCAGAGGAACACGCGCTCCTCGGGCATGAGGCCGTAGCGGGCCGCCCGCTCCGGCCCCACGAGCTCGGCCGGCAGGATCGTCGTGACCTCGAAGCCCGCCGCGGCGAGGCGCTCGGGCAGATCGCGGCCGTAGAGACGGACGTGGTCGTGCTGCCAGAACGCGGCCTCGCGTTGCGCGGGCGTGACCTTCGACGGATCCTCGTAGGTCTGCTCGCGCTCGAGGTCGAGCGGCACCATCACGATCGCCCAGCCGCCGGGGACGAGCGCGCGCCGCAGCTCGCGCATCGCGACCGCGTCGTCGTCGACGTGCTCGAGCACGTGGCTGCAGATGATCGCGTCGAACGCCGCGTCGCCGACGGCGAGGGCCGTCACGTCGAGGACGCGATCGCCCTTGCCCGGCTCGAGGTCGGCGGAGACGTAGCCGGCCCCGACGCGCGGGCGCAGCTGCCGCTCGACGCACCACTCCGGCGCGAAGTGCAGGAGCGAGCGAGCGCCGCGCAGGAGCTCGGGCCGCTCATGCAGGACGAGCCACAGCGCGCGATGCCGCTCGTGGGAGCCGCAGCCCCAGCAGATCGCCCCAGGCCGGTTCCAGGCCGACATGAAGTGCCGGAAACGCTCACCGCACAGCGGGCACTCGACCGCGTCGCCGCGGTGCAGCGCGCGCCGGTAACGGCGCAGCAGGCCGCGTCGCGCGCGCTCGTGGGGCACGAGGCCGAGGACGCCGGCGCCCCCGCGGTGCAGCCGGGAGAGGAGTGGGCTGTCCGACTCGGACCATCGCTCGCGTCCCTCCGGCACGCCTCCCGACGATAGCTTGGGCCGGGCAATGCTCGTCGTCGCCTCAGAGGTCGCGGATGCCCTGGCGCGCGGCGGCGCGGTCGTCGCGCTCGAGTCGACGCTGATCGCCCACGGGCTGCCGCGCCCCGGCAACCTCGGGGTCGCGCACGACATCGAGGCGGCCGTGCGCGAGGAGGGCGCTGTCCCGGCCACGGTGGCGCTCCTCGACGGCGTGGTGCGCGTCGGGCTCGACGACGCGGCGCTCGAGGCGATCGCCACGCGCGACGACGTCGCCAAGTGCAGCGCGCGCGACCTGCCGATCGCCGTGGCGCGCGGCGCCACCGGCGCGACGACCGTCGCCGCCACCGCACACCTCGCCGCCCGGGCCGGGATCGCGCTGTTCGCGACCGGCGGCCTCGGCGGCGTGCACCGCGAGGCGCGCGAGACCTGGGACGAGTCCGCCGACCTCGTCGCGCTGTCGCGCACCGGCATCTGCGTCGTCTGCGCGGGCGTGAAGTCGATCCTCGACGTGCCGGCCACGCTCGAGCGCCTCGAGACGCTCGGCGTCGGCGTCGCCGGCTACCGCACCGACCGCTTCCCGGGCTTCTACCTCGCCGACTCGGGCCACCCGGTGCCGTGGCGCCTCGACACGCCCGACGAGGTGGCCGCCGCGCTGCGCGCCCGCGACGCGCTCGGCCTCGGCGGCTCCGGGCTCGTGATCGCCAACCCGCTGCCCGTCGCCGAGCAGCTCGATCCCGCGCTGCACGCCCGCGTGCTCGCGGAGGCGCTCGCGGCGGCCGAGCGCGAGGGCGTCCGCGGTCGCGACGTCACCCCGTTCCTGCTCGGCCGCTTCCACGCGGAGACCGGTGGGGAGAGCCTGCGCGCGAACGTCCGCCTCGTGATCGCCAACGCGCGGCTCGCCGCGCGCATCGCCGTGGCCGCCGCGGCATGACGCTCGTCGTCGTCGGCGACCTGATGAGCGACGTGGTCGCGTGGGCGTCCGCACCGCTCGCCCACGCGTCGGACACCCCGGCCCAGATCACGACCCACCCCGGCGGCGGCGGGGCCAACGTCGCCGCGCGGCTCGCCTCGCAGGGCGTCGCGACCCTGCTCGTCGCGCGCATCGGCAACGACCCCGCGGGCCGCGCCGCGGTCGAGGACCTGCGCGCGGCGGGCGTGCGGACGAGCGTCGCCGTCGATCCCGTGCGGCCGACGGGGACCGTCGTCGTGATCGTCGAGCCGACCGGCGAGCGCACGATGCTGCCCGACCGCGGGGCCAACGCCGCGCTGGCCCCGGCCGACCTGCCGGTCGAGGAGCTGCGCTCGGCCACGCACCTGCATCTCTCGGGCTACACCCTGCTCGACCCGGGCTCGCGCGCGGCCGGGCTCGTCGCCCTCGAGCACGCCCGCGAGGCCGGATTGAGCGTGTCGGTCGACCCGGCCTCCGCGGCGCCGCTCGAGGCGGCCGGCGCGCGCGCGTTCCTCGACTGGGTCGCGCACGCGGACGTTCTGCTGCCCAACCTCGAGGAGGCCGTCGTGCTCACCGGCGCGCGCGATCCCGAGGCGGCGGCGTGGGCGCTCGCACGCGACGGGAGGGAGGTCGTGATCACGCTCGGCGCGGGCGGCGCGCTGTGGTCCGACGGCGAGCAGGTGGTGCGCGCCGCGGCCGCGGCCGCGCCGGCGCCCATCGACTCCACGGGCGCCGGCGACGCGTTCACGGCCGGCTGGCTCGCCGCGCGCCTCGACGGCGCCGAGCCCGCCGAGGCGCTCGCCGCCGCCAACGAGCTCGCGGCGCGGGCGCTCGGCGGCGCGGGCGCGCGCTGAGGCCGGGCTCCTGAACGAGGTCTGAACGCCTCGCGGGCGCCGCACGGCGGCAGGGCCATACTCGGTGGCCGTGCACGCGTTCCGCATCATGGTGGTCGAGGACGACGCCGAGTTGCGGTCGCTGCTGGCGCGCGGCCTCGACGAGGAGGGCTTCGACGTGCACGGCGTCCCCGACGGCAGCGGCGCGCTGACCCGCTACGACGACAGCTTCGATGCGCTCGTGATCGACGTCGGGCTCCCGGATGCCGACGGCCGCGACGTCTGCCACGCGCTGCGCGCCCGCGGCGCGACCGTGCCCGTGCTGTTCCTGACGGCCGCCGACGCGGTCACCGACCGCCTCGCGGGCTTCGGCGCCGGCGGCGACGACTACCTGACCAAGCCGTTTCACTTCGACGAGCTCGTCGCGCGCCTGCGCGCGCTCGTGCGCCGCGCGGGCACCGATCCCGCCGCGACGGTTGCCGGGCTGCGGCTCGATCCGACGCGCCACACGATCGCCACGGCGAACGCCGAGGTGTCGCTGACGCCGACCGAGTTTCGCGTGCTCGCCACGCTGGCGGCGAGGCCGGACGCGATCGTGCGCCGCCGCGAGCTCGTGCGAGCCGCGTGGCCCGAGGGCGCGATCGTGCACGACAACACGCTCGACCAGTACATCGCGCGGCTCCGGCGCAAGCTGCGCAGCGCCGAGTCCGAGCGCGAGATCGTGACCGCCCACGGGGTCGGCTACCGGCTCGCATGAGGGGCATCCACACGCTCCGCGGGCGGCTGACGGCGATCGCGTTCGTCGTCGCGCTCGTCGCGATCGCGGTGTCCACCGGCGCGTTCAACCTGCTGCTCGCGCGCAGCCTCGACCACGACGCCAACCATCGCCTGCGCGCCCAGGCCGCGGCGGCGACGACGACCGTCGTCGCCCACGGCGGCCGCCTGACGCTGCGCGAGTCACCCGACGACGCGGCGCTCGACCGCCAGGTCTGGGTCTATGACGGCCGCCGCGTGATCGAGCGGCCGGCCGCTCCCGCGAGCGTCCAGCGCGCCGCCGACGCGCTCGCCGGCCACAGCCGCGAGTTCCGCGACCTGCCCGGCCGCGAGTTCCGGCTCTATGCCGTCCCGGTCAACGCGGGCGGCCGCCGGCTCGGCACCGTCGTCGCCGGGCAGTCGCTCGCGGCCTACGACCGCACGACGGACCTCGCGCTGGTCGGCTCGCTGGCGCTCGGGGTGGTGCTGCTCGCCGCCGTGCTCGCGCTCACCTCGCTGCTGATCGGCCGCGCGCTCGGGCGCGTGCACGACCTGACGCGGTCGGCCGCCGAGTGGACCGAGCACGACGACCCGCGGCGGTTCGGCTCGGCGCCGCAGCCGGACGAGCTCGGCGAGCTGGCGCGCACGCTCGACTCGATGATGGACCGCATCGCCTCGAGCCTGCGCCACGAGCAGCGGCTGTCGGCGGAGCTCTCACACGAGCTGCGCACGCCGCTGGCCCGCATCATCGGCGAGGTCGAGCTGCTCGAGCGCCGCGAGCGCAGCCCCGAGGCGCGCGCCGACGCCTACGCCGCGATCGCCCGGAGCGCGAATCAGATGAGCGAGATCCTCGAGACGCTGATGGCCGCGGCGCGCGCCGACGCGGGCCTCGGCACCGGCCGCAGCGAGCTGGCGACCACGCTCCAGAGCCTGCGCCGCCGCTGGGAGGAGTCCGCGGGCCCCGTCGCGCTCGAGCTCGACACGAGCGGGAGCCGGCTCGTCGCCGGCGTCGACCGGGAGGTGGTCGAGCGGATCCTCTCGCCGCTGCTCGAGAACGGGCGTCGCCACGCCCGCAGCCGCGTGCGCGTCGACGCTCGCACGACCGACGGGCGCCTCGTCGTGACCGTCGCAGACGACGGGCCCGGCATCCCGGACGACGCGCGCGAGCGGATCTTCGAGCCCGGCGTGCGGCTCGCTGCGAGCGACGCCTCCGGCGGCGCGGGTCTCGGCCTCTCGCTCGCCCGCCGGCTCGCGCGCGCGGCCGGCGGGGACGTGACGGCGGAGCCTCCAGATGGCGAAGGCGCCGTCGTCCGCGTCGAGCTGCCGGGCTGAGCTACGCCGGGACGGCCGCGCGCTCGTGCGGCGCCGTGACGGTGCGCACCGACAGGCCGAGATCGCCCAGGCGGCTGGGCAGGTCGATGTGGAGCCAGTGCGACACGTGGTGGGGGAGCGTCGAGAGGATGACGTCGTCGTAGACGTTCGCCTCGATCTCGGCGGCGACGACGTCGTACGCATTGGGGCTGTGCGCCACGCGGCCCTCGACCTCGGTGCCGGCCGCCTTCGTCAGCAGCGGCAGCGCGAGCGCGAGCACCTGCTCGCCGTGCGTGATGTCCTGGCCGACGCGGTCGAACACGAGATGGTCGGGGTTCGGCACGAGCAGCACGAAGCGCGCGGGTCCGGCGGCCGCGCGCTCGCGCACCGCCTCGATGAGCGCCGGCGTCGCGGCCGTCTTGTTGGCGACGATGAGGACGGAGGCCTCGTCCGAGTGCCGCGCATGGGGTTGCTCGGAGGCGTCCAGCTCGATGACGTCGCGGCGCGTGACCGTGAGGTAGACGACGAGCGCGAGGATCGTGGCGAGGAAGATCACGCTCGTCACGGTCGTCCCGAGGCCGAGGCCGCCGTCCTTCGTCGCCTGCGACATGTAGTCGCCGATCGAGGCGCCCAGCGGGCGGGTCAGGATGTAGGCGATCCAGAACGCCAGCACCGCGTTGAGGTTGAAGCGGAAATGCGCGAGGGCGACGACGCCGATCAGCCCGGCGAAGATCAGCGCCGAAGGCCAGTAGCCGAGGCTGAGACGCTCCGCCGCCAGGTCGCCCGCGGCGGTGCCGAGGGCGAACGTGAAGAGGATGGCGAGCCAGTAGAAGCCCTCGCGACGGGTCGTGACGATCGTATGGATCGACAGGGTCTTCTCGCTCGCGTACCACGCCGCGAAGGTGATCGCGAGTGCGATCGAGAACGCGATCGTGGTGGTCTCGAGCGCGACGCCGAAGTTGTCCACCAGGTTGTCCGTGATCAGCGTTCCGACGACGCTGATGAGGACGACCGCGAGCCAGTAGATCCCGGGCTTGTACTCCCGGTTCCTGAACTGGAAGAACAGCGCGACGAGGAGGAGAGCACCCATGAGGTACGTCGTGTTGGTGAGCCCGAAATTGAGGTTCGAGTTCAGGAAGTCCGCCGCCGTCTCCCCCACCGTGGTGCAGAGGATCTTGATCACCCAGAAGTAGAGCGTGACCTCCGGGACCTTGTTGAGCATCTTCCGTGACCAGTGACGGTCGCTTCCGTCGTGGGTCGTCTCGTGTGTGATCGTCGTCATGGGGCCCGATGGTGCCACGGGTCCCCTGAACGCATCCTGACTGCGCTCAGCGGCGGAAGCTCGCGCTCACCGCGGTCGCGGTCCGGAAGCGGTAGCGGGCCCCCGGGGTGAGCCGTCGCTTCAGCGTCCAGTAGCCGCGCGCGTCGGTCCGCACGCGCGCGAGCAGGCCGTAGCGCCTCGCGCCCCGCGGGCGCCGCTCCACGGTCACGGTCTGCGCGCCGCCGGCCCGCGCCTGGCCCCAGAGCCGGCTGCGCGCCGCGTCGACCTGCATCGGCGTGTCGAAGTGCGCGAGCGCGGGCTTCGGCTTGCCGTTCACGAAGTGCAGGCCGGACTGCCAGCCGGCGAACGGCGATCCGGCGCGCCGCAGCGGCTCGTCGTACCACTGGTACTGGGTGAGCAGGCGCACCCGCCCGTCGCGCCACGCCCGGTAGGCCGCGCGCTGCAGCCAGACGTCCTGTCTGGAGAGCGTGACCCCGGCCGTCCGGTCGGGCGGCCGGGTCTGGTAGCCGTACTCGTCGAGATAGAGGTTGAAGCGACGCGTGGTCGCGCGCAGCCGCCCCGCCCGTTGCAGGCGGTCGAGCGCGCCCTCGAGCCGCCCGAGCGAGCCGAGGTTGACGTCGTCGCGGCTGCGGTAGGCGCTGTCGGGCGAGATCAGCGTGCCGTGCGGGTGGAAGGCGAACCCGTCCGCCCGCGCCGGCTTGAAGCCGCGGCAGTCGCCCGAGCGCAGCTTGCGGAAGCCGGAGGAGACGCAGCCCAGGGCGCGCACGAACACCATCGGGCGCAGCGTCGAGTTGCGCTTGCGCAGATCGACGCCGCGCGACGAGATCGCCCCCATCAGCACCTGGGCGCCGGGGTCGGCCGCCTTGATCGCGGGGTAGGCGGCGCGCACGAGCCCGCGGTAGAGGTGCGGCGCCACGGGAGTGCAGCGGCGGTGCGCGCACGTGGCCTGGGGCTGCAGCCACGACGGCAGGTTGGGCTCGTTCCAGATGATGTAGCGGTCGACGTCGGGGCCGTAGCGGCGCGCGACCGCCGTCGCGAAGTCGGCGAACTTCGCCGGGTCGGGCTTGAAGCGCGTGTTGTGGCGCCCGGGCGAGCGACTGGTCCACAAGGGCCCGGGGCCGGAGACCGTGAGCATGACCCGGATCCCGGCCGCGCGCACGCGCCGGATCGCCGCGTCGAGCCGGCCCCACGTGTAGCCGGCGGCGTTCGGGTTGGCGGCGTCGAAGCCCTTCGGCTCGTGCGCCGCGTGTGGCGCGGGCGCGATCTTCGACCACAGGGCGAAGATGCGCACGACGTCGACGCCCTGGTCCCGCCATTCCGCGACGACGCCGTCGGCGTCACCGCCGCCCTCGAGCATCAGGCGGTCGTCGGCGACCCCGATCTCGGTGCCGGCGGCGCGCGCCGTGGAGGCGCCGGCGGCCGCGAGAGCGGCGGCGAGCAGGACGGCGAGTGCGAGGCGGGGGAACGAGGCCATGGCCTCACCTAACGCCATGCGCCGACGATCGGTGCGGGGAAAAGCGATCCATCCCCGCCGACCGGGCGTTTCAGCACTACACCGTGGCCACTGCAGTCCGCCCCATCCCGCTCACCCTGCCGACGCCGCTGCTGCGCCTGCGCTCCGACGAGCAGCTGCTCGCGCTGTTCCGCGGTGGCCGCGAGGAGGCCTTCCGGGCGCTGCACGACCGCTACCACGAGCGCCTGCTCGCCTACGTGCGCCACATGCTGCGCGGCCACGCCGACGCCGAGGACATCGTGCAGGACGTCTTCGAGCGCGCCTACGGCGCGCTGCGCACCGGTGAGCGCGAGATCACGGTGCGCCCGTGGCTCTATCGCGTGGCCCACAACCGCTGCATCGACTACGTGCGCCGCGCGCCCGCGACGCCGCTGCAGCCCGACGAGCTGCTGCCCGGCGGCATCGACCCGGTCGCCGAGGCCGAGCGCCGCGAGGACCTGCGGCGGCTCGTCGCCGACCTCCACGCGCTGCCCGCGCCGCAGCGCTCGGCGCTGATCATCCGCGAGCTCGAGGGACTCTCCTACGACGAGCTCTCGACCACGCTCGGGGTCACGGTGCCCGCCGTCAAGTCGCTGCTCGTCCGCGCTCGCAGCGGGCTGGCCGAGGCGGCCGAGGCGCGCGACACGGACTGCGCCGTGATCCGCGACGAGCTCGCGCTCGCGGTGGACCGGCCCGGACGGCCGCCGCGCCTGATCCGCGACCACCTCCGCCAGTGCAGCTCGTGCCGCGCGCATCGCCAGGCGCTGCGGCACGGCCACGCGCAGCTCGCGAGCCTCCTCCCCGGCCCGTCGTCGCTGCTGCTCGGCGGCGGGCTCGCGACGCTGCTCGGCTCGGGCGGCGGCGCCACGACCGTCGCGGCGACGGGCTCGAGCCTCGCCGTCGTCACGACGAAGGCGCTGGCCGTCGCGTCGGCCTCGTTCGCGGTGGCGGGCGGCGCCGCGCAGGTGGCCGAGCACGCGCACCTGCCCAAGCGGCATCCGCACACCGTCACGGCCGCCGCCGTCGCGCCGCGGATCCACACGCAGGGGCTCGCCGCGGCGCCCGCGCCACCGCCGCGCGCCCCCGCGCGGCCGGCGCGCACTCGGCGCGCGGTGCAGATGATCGAAGCATCCCCGGCACACGGTCCCGGACCGGTCGCCTCCGCGCCCGAGCTCGAGGATCAGGACGAGCCCGAAGCGACGGCCACCCCGACGCCGACCGCGACGGCCACGCCGACCGTCACCCCGGAGCCGACCCCGGAGGAGACCGCCACGGCGACGCCGGATCCGACCGCCGAGACGGCAACCGAGGCCACGCCGGCGCCGACGCCCTAATCTCCGCGGCGTGAGCGGCGAGCACGACTTCGACTGGATCGTGATCGGCTCCGGCTTCGGCGGGAGCGTCAGTGCGCTGCGGCTCGCGGAGAAGGGCTACCGCGTCGCCGTGCTCGAGTCCGGCCGCCGCTACGAGGACGAGGACTTCGCCAAGACGACCTGGAACGCGCGCCGCTACTACTGGCTGCCGCGACTCGGCCTGCGCGGGATCTTCCGGATGACGCTGTTCAAGGACGTCTTCGTCGTCTCGGGCTGCGGCGTCGGCGGCGGCAGCCTCGGCTATGCCAACACGCTCTACCGGCCGCGGCCCGGCTCGGCCTTCTACCGCGACCCGCAGTGGAGCGAGCTCGAGGACTGGGAGGCCGCGCTCGAGCCCCACTACGACACCGCGGAGCGAATGCTCGGCGTCACCACGTACGAGGGCGAGGGCCCGGCCGACCGCCTGATGCGCGACCTCGCGACCGAGATGGGTGTCCCGGAGACGTACTCCACGACCCGCGTCGGGGTGTTCTTCGGCGAGCCGGGAGAGACGGTGGACGACCCCTACTTCGGCGGCGAGGGCCCGCCGCGCGCGGGCTGCATCCGCTGCGGCGCCTGCATGGTCGGCTGCCGCCACAACGCCAAGAACACGCTGGTCAAGAACTACCTGTGGTTCGCCGAGCGCGACGGCGTGCAGGTGCTGCCGGAGCGCACCGTCGCCGAGATCCGGCCGCTCGGCGCGCCCGACGGGTCGGACGGCTACGCGGTCGCGAGCGACCGCTCGGGAGCGTGGTTCCGCAAGGACCGCCAGGAGCTGACGGCGCGCGGGGTGGTCGTCGCCGCCGGCGCGCTCGGCACCAACGCGCTGCTCCAGCGCTGCCGCCTCGGCGGCTCGCTGCCGCGGCTGTCGGAACGCATCGGCTACGCCGTCCGCACCAACAGCGAGGCGATCACCGCCGTCACGACGAAGGACGACCGCCACGACTTCACGAAATCGATCGCGATCACCTCGAGCTTCTATCCCGACGCCGACACGCACATCGAGAACGTCACCTACGGCCCCGGCGCCGACTCGATCTCGCTCCTCTTCACGATCCTCACCGCCGCGGGCACGTCGCTCACGCGCCCATTGGCGCTCCTGCGCGCGGCACTGCGCCACCCGCTCGTGTTCGCCCGCACGCTGTGGCCCCGCCGGTGGTCACGACGCACGGTGATCATCCTCGCGATGCAGACGCTCGACAACTCGATGCGGCTGCGTCCCAAGCGCAGCCTGCTCGGTCTCGGTCCGCGCCTGCAGACCGAGGAGGATCCGGACAAGCCCAACCCGCGATTCATCGACCTCGCCGACCGCGTCACCCGGCGCGCCGCCGAGAAGCTCGAAGCCACGCCGCAGTCGGGGCTCACCGAGGCGCTGTTGAACATCCCGACGACCGCGCACATCATGGGCGGCGCGGTGATCGGCGAGCGGCCGGAGACGGGCGTGGTCGACGGCCACCAGCGCGCCTTCGGCTACGAGAACCTGCTCGTCTGCGACGGCTCGGCGATCCCCGCCAACATCGGGGTCAACCCCAGCCTCACGATCACCGCGATGACCGAGCACGCGATGAGCCACATCCCCGCCCGCGAGCCGCGGGCCGCATCGGCCGACTCGGACATGGACGTCGCGCACCGGTAATACCTCAGGTAGCGATGGCGCTCTCGACGGGGAAGTTCGTGCTCGGCCGAGTCGCCTCCGTGGTGATCGTGATCGTCGGCGTGACCGGGCTGACGTGGCTCTCGGTCAACGCGCTGCGCCCGGACCTGCGCGCGGGCGACGACCGCTTCATCTTCGTCGCGCTCTTCGACTATCTGCGGCATGCGTTCCTCCACTTCGACTTCGGCACGGCGAGGACGGCCAGCAACCGCGACGTCGAGGAGGTGATCCGCGAGGGCCTGCCCGCGGACATCAGCCTGCTGGTCGGCGGCATGGCGGTCGGGCTGCTCGGCGGGATCGCCGGCGGCGCCTACTGCGCGGCGCGGCGCGGCAGCGCCAAGGCGCGCGTGCTCGAGACGCTCGCCGTGCTGTTCATGTGCGCGCCGGTGTACGTCGTGGGCCTGATGCTGCTCCTGCTCTTCGGAGCCGGGCTCGCGATGGTGCAGACCGGCATCTACATCCCGACGAGCTACACGACCTTCGGCGACAGCCCGCTCCGCTGGGCCGGCTCCTTGCTGGCGCCGTGGATCGTGCTCGGGCTCCCGCTCGCCGGCCTCTGCCTGCGCATGATGCGCGCCTCGATGGCCGAGGTGATGGGCGAGGACTACCTGCGGACCGCGATGGCGAAGGGGCTCCACCCGCGCACCGTCGTCCGCCGCCACGCGGTCCCCTCCGCGGTCGCGCCGGTGTTCACGCTCACCGGCGTGACGATGCCGATCGTGGTGACGAACCTCGTGCTGATCGAGCAGGTCTTCAGCGTCCCCGGGGTGTTCACGGGGATGAAGCGGGGGATCGCCGCCGGCGACTTCGACCTGCTCTTCGGCCTGACCGCGGTGGCCGCCGGGCTCGTCGCCGTCTCGAGCCTCGTGACCGATCTCGTGCTCGCGTGGCTGGACCCGCGGGTGCGCTCGCGCGCCTAGCTCCTCTGCCATCCTCGCCGCGATGAGCGCCCGCGCATGGACCGGCTTCGCCACGTTGTCGGTGCTCTGGGGCGTCCCCTACCTGTTCATCAAGGTCGCGGTCGACGGCGGCATGTCGCCCGCCTTCGTCGCGTGGGTGCGCGTGGTGCTGGCCGCGGCGATCCTGCTGACGCTCGCCGGCCGCGCAGGGGTCCTGACCTCGCTGCGCGGCCACGGGCGGTGGCTCGCGCTCTACGCGCTGTTCGAGATCACGATCCCGTTCCCGCTGATCGCGGCCGGTGAGCAGCACGTCACCTCGTCGCTCGCCGCGATCCTGATCGCCGCGGTGCCGCTGTTCGTCGCGCTGCTCGCGATCCGTTTCGACCCGGCCGAGCGCGCGACCGGCCGCCGGCTCGCCGGCCTGCTGATCGGGCTCGGCGGGGTCGTCGTGCTGATGGGTCTCGACGTCGCGGGCAAGCCCGACGAGCTGCTCGGCGCAGCGGCGATCGTGGTCGCCGCGCTCGGCTATGCCGCCGGCCCGATGGTGCTCAAGCGCAAGCTCACGGACCTCGACCCGCGCGCCGCCATGGGCGCGAGCCTCGCGATCGCGGGCGTCGCGCTGACCCCGTTCGCCGCGCTCGCGCCACCGAAGGCAGTGCCGAGCGGCGACGTGCTGGCCTCCCTGGCGGTGCTCGGCATCGCCTGCACGGCGCTGGCGTTCGTGGTCCTGGCCGCGCTGATCGCGGAGATCGGGCCGGGCCGCGCGCTCGTCATCACCTACGTCAACCCGGTCGTCGCGGTCGCGCTCGGCGTCGCGGTGCTGGGCGAGCGCCCGGGTCCGGGCGCCGTCGCCGGGCTGCTGCTGATCATCGCCGGCTCGTGGCTCTCGACCGACGGTCGCCTACCGACGGGGCTGAACGCCCTCGTGACCCGGCGGCGCCGCCGCGCCGCGGCTCAGTCCCCGCTGTCGCCGGCGATGCGCAGATCGAAGCCGGCGGGCGCGTGGATGTTGAACATCCGCACCGGCGTGCTCCCGTGGTTCGTGAAACCGTGCGGCACCCCCGGCGGCACGAGCACGAACGTGCCGGGCGGCGCGGCGACCTCCTCGTCGCCGAGCTCGAAGGTCATCTCGCCCTCGATGATGTAGAACGCGTCGTCCTCGCCGGCGTGGACGTGCGCCTCGAGGTGGCGGCCGGGCGCGATCTCGATGATGCCGAACGTGAAACGCGGCGTGTCGGCGGTACGCGCGAGGAACTCGACGTTGCCGTAGCGGGTCCCGGCGCCGGGTGGGACGACGACTGCTTGCGGGGTCATGGCGCGCAGGCTACGCGGACTCGAGCCCGGCGAGGAGCTTCTCGAGCAGCTCGGCGAGTTGCTCGGTCTCCTCGTCGGAGAGCTTCGAGCGCAGGCGCTCGTCGTGGCGCATCGCGACCTCGCGGAGCCGATCGAAGAGCGCGACGCCCTCGTCGGTGAGCTCGACCTGCTGCACGCGGCGGTTGCCCTCGTCGCGCCAGCGCCGCACGAGCCCCTGCGCCTCGAGCGCGTTGAGGTGGTGGGTCATGGTGGCGCCGCTGATGCCCATGGCCTCGGCCAGCTTCGACTGCGTCGCCATCTCGCCGGAGCGCACCAGCAGCAGCACCTGCCAGGCCGACGCCGAGCCGCCGGCCTCGGCCATCGCGCGCTCGAACGCCTGTGACGCGGTGTGCGCCGTGCGGGACAGGCGCAGGCCGATCGGGGGAAGCACGGGCGGTCGCTGCATGAAGTCATGGTAGCGGAAGGACTTGATATCTAATGGTTTGATCTCTAAGCTTGCTCCATGATGACCACCATCACCCACGCGTTGCCGCGCTCCGACGCGCGTCCGACCAGCCTTCGGGTCGCCTTCGCGGTGCTCGTCCTCGCGATGCTGCCGGCCGTCCTCGATCAGACCGTGCTCGCCACGGCGCTGCCCACGATCGCGGGCGAGCTCGGCTCGCTCGGCGACATCTCGCATCTCGTCACCGTCTACGTGCTCGCCTCGACCGCCAGCACGCCGCTGTGGGGCAAGCTCGGCGACCGTCACGGCCGCCGCGCGCTGCTCGGGGGCTCCCTCTCCCTCTTCCTCGTCGCCTCGGCCGCCTGCGGCGTCGCGCAGAACCTCGATCAGCTGATCGTCGCGCGCGGCATCCAGGGCCTCGCCGCCGGCGGCCTGATGTCGCTCGCGATGGCGAGCGTCGGCGACCTCGTCGCCCCGCGCGAGCGGGCCCGCTGGCAGGGCCGCATCGCCACCGTCTTCGCGGGGGCGGCCGTCGCCGGCCCGCTGATCGGCGGCCTGCTCGTCGAGCACGCGTCGTGGCGCTGGGTCTTCTACGTCAACCTGCCCGTCGGCCTCCTGGCGCTCGCCGGCCTGTGGCGCTACCTGCCCGCCGGGACGCGCGAGCAGGACCCGCGCCCGCTCGACCTGCTCGGGGCCGGTCTCCTGGCCGTGGCCAGCGCCTCCGCGCTGCTCGTCCTGAGCTGGGGCGGCGAGACGCTCGCCTGGGGCTCCGCGGAGCTGCTCGGGCTGGCCGCGCTGGCCGTCGTCGCGGGCGTGGGCTTCGCGGTCCGCGAGCGCCGCGCCGCCGACCCGGTCGTGCCGCTGGCGATGCTCGCCACGCCGACGGTCCGCGTCGCCGCGGCCGGCCTGTTCCTCGTGACGGCGTCGCTGTTCGCGGTGATCGTCTTCGTGCCGGTGCTGCTGCAGGTCTCGGCCGGGCTCTCGCCCACCAACGCCGGGCTGCTGCTCGCCACGATGACGATCGGCATCACGGGCGCGACCACGGTCGCCGGCCGCCGCATCGCGCGCAGCGGCCGCCTGCGCCGCCTGCCCGTCCTCGGCGCCTCGGTGATGGCCGCGGCGCTGGCCGGCCTCGCGCTCGCCGCGCCCGCCGCGTCGCCCTGGCTGGTGGTCGCCGGCCTGATGGTGTTCGGCGCGGGCTTCGGCCTGACCTCGCAGCTGCTCGTCGTGGCGGTGCAGAACGGCGTCGAGCGCACGCGCATCGGCGTGGCGACCTCGACGACGGCGTTCTTCCGCGCCTTCGGCGGCGCGTCGGGCGCCGCCGGCCTCGGTGCCGTCTTCGCCGCCGCGGGGCGCCCGGTCGCCGACGCGGTGCAGTCGACGATGTTCGTCGCCGCGGCGGTCGCCGCGCTCGCGGCGATCGTCATGGTCGCGCTCCCCGCCGACGTCGACCGCGACACGGCCGTCAGGGGCGGATGACCGTCACCCCGCGCCCCGTGCCGTCGCCCATCGCCGCGAGCGCCTCGGGGACCTCGCCGAGCCCGATCTCGCGGGTGACGACGTCGCCGGGGCGCAACCGCCCGGCCTGCACGAGCGCGAGCATCTCCGGGTAGGCGCTCGCGGCCATCCCGTGCGAGCCGAGCAGCTCCAGCTCGCGCGAGATGACCAGATCCATCGGCACCCGCGGCGGATCGGGCAGCAGCCCGACCTGGACGTGGCGGCCGCGCTTGCGCAGGCCCGCGACCGAGGCGGCGCACACCGCCTCGCTGCCGATCGCGTCGAGGCTCACGTGCGCGCCCCCGCCCGTGAGCTCACGCACGTCGGCGCCGGCCAGGACGGCATGCTCGGCGCCGACCTCGCGCGCCGCGACCAGCGCCGCCTCGGACACGTCGATCGCGACCACGCGCGCACCGGCGGCGGCGGCGATCATCACCGCCGACAGCCCGACGCCGCCGCAGCCGTGAACGGCGACCCACTCGCCCGCCTGCGCCCGCCCGACCTGGAGCACCGCCCGGTACGCGGTCGCGAAGCGGCAGCCGAGACCGGCCGCCGCGACCGCGCCGACCTCGTCCGGGAGGCCGACGAGGTTGACGTCGGCCCAGTCGAGCGCGACGAGCTCGGCGAACGAGCCCCAGTGCGTGAAGCCCGGCTGGGTCTGGCGGTCGCAGATCTGGCCGTTCCCGGCCGCGCACTGCTCACAGGTGCCGCACGCGCACACGAACGGCACGGTCACGCGCTGCCCCGTGCGCCACCGCCGCACGTCGGCGCCGACCGCCTCCACGACCCCGGCCAGCTCGTGGCCGGGGACGTGCGGGAAGCGGCGGATGTCGGGGTCGTGGCCCATCCACCCGTGCCAGTCCGAGCGGCAGAGCCCGCTCGCGTCGACGCGGACGACGGCGCCGTGGCGCGGCGGCTCGGGATCCGCGACGGTCTCGACGGTCGGCGCCTGCCCGAACCCCCGGTAGACGACGGCGCGCATGGGCCGAGGGTAGTCGTGCGGTTGACGCGGCCGCTCCCGCCCACGAGACTCGCACCTGTGTCCGTCCCCGCCCGCGAGCGCGACGAAGCGCGCGCCGGCGCGGAGCGCGTCGCGCCCCCCGCGGCGGCCGGGCGGCTCGACCCCACCGCCGCCCACGTCATCGCGCTCCAGCAGACCGCCGGCAACCGCGCCGTCGCGGGCCTGATCGCGCGCGCGCCGACCTTCCTCGACCGCGTCGGGATGTTCTTCGGCAAGAAGACCTACCTGGCGACGGTGGCCGGCGAGGAGGTCCACGTCGCGAGCGAGGCCGAGGAGAAGGACGCGGCGCGGATCATCGCCGCCATCTCCTCCACCTACGGCATCGACGTCTCCTCCGTGAAGGCGATGAAGGCGCTCAAGGGCGCGAACAAGTCCGCGCCGAAGGACCTGGTGGACAAGATCGCCAAGCGGCCATGGCTCTACAAGGAGCTGCAGGCGATCGAGCGCGCGCTCGCGCACTACGCGCCGATCCTCGGCAAGGCCCGCGCGGGCTCGACGCGCGCGGCGGCTCCCCAGGAGCTCGTCGCCGTCGGCAAGCTGGAGGAGCGCCTCGGCGAGAAGGCCGGCAAGACCGTCTTCAAGCCGACGGTCATGGGCACGTACTTCTCCGCCAGCCAGACCTTCGCCATGTACAAGCACGGCGAGACGGCCACGCCGGACTTCTCCGACATCGACAAGCAGATCGAGGGCACGGCGATCCACGAGATCGCGCACGGGATCTTCCAGTACGCCGAGGCCGACTTCGTCAAGACCTTCGACTACTGGCTCGACGAGGACACCGCGAGCGGCAAGAAGGGCGCCGAGCCGCCGCCGACGGACTACGGGCAGACGAGCGCGGCCGAGGACCTGGCGGAGTGCGCGATGCTGTACTTCCTCGACCGCCCGCGGCTGGAGAAGGACTGCCCCCTCCGCACGGCGTTCATGGACAAGCTCGTCAAGGGCTGGGAGCCCGAGCCGCTCAAGGGCGGCTGGCCGGAGCAGCCGAAGGACGCCGAGACCGCGATCGCGTGAGTCGCGTCGCCGGCTACGAGCTCGCGGACCTGCTCGCGCTGCGCGAGCTCTCGCGCGACGAGTTGGAGGCGCGCTTCGGCGGGCTCGAGACCGACCCGGACGTCGGCTACGAGCGCATCTCCGGCGTCGATCGCCTGCACGACCCGAGCGCGTTCCCCGGCCACTTCTACTTCCACGGCGAGGACCTGCAGATGCTCTACGTCCCGCGCAGCGCGCTCGCGGACGCCGACCTGGACGAGCTCGAGCGCGAGCTCGGAGAGCCGGCGGCGAAGCTGCGCTCGCGCACGGGCGAGGACTCCAGCCTGTTCGTGTATCCGGACCACGGCGTGGCGTTCGCGACCGACGGCGAGCACATCGAGATCCTCGAGATCTTCCCGCCGACGACGCTCGACGAGTACGTGTCCGGGATCTACAAGGATCCCGGCGACTTCATCCGCTAGACCGAGAATCGGCGGTTCGGCCTCGCGCGGGGCGGGGTACGCCTCTGGCAACAGTTCATCGCGGCCTGGGAGGGCCGCGATCCAGTCCTTTCCAGCCCTAGCAGGGGGTCACATCGAAATGCACCGGCGTAGCCTCGCCGTACTCTTCTGCGTCCTCGTCGCCGCCGCCGTGGCGCCGGCCGCCGCATCCGCGGCCCCGACGTGGGCGCCCGCCGCATCCGCGCCCGTCCATCCCGGCGTCATGACCTACACCGACGGCGCCCAGTGCACCGCCAACTTCGTCTTCTCCGACGCCACCGACGTCTACATCGGGCAGGCCGCGCACTGCTCCGGCACCGGCGGCTCGACCGAGACCAACGGCTGCAACTCCGGCTCGCTGCCCACCGGCACGCCGGTCGACGTGCGGGGCGCGAGCAAGCCCGGCACGATGGTCTACAACTCGTGGCTCGCGATGCAGGCCAAGGGCGAGACCGACCCGGACACCTGCGCCTACAACGACTTCGCGCTCATCAAGCTCGACCCGGCCGACTACGGCAAGGTCAACCCGTCGATCCCGTACTGGGGCGGCCCGAACGCGGTCGGCGCGAGCACCCAGCTGCGCGACAAGGTCTACTCCTACGGCAACTCCAGCCTGCGCGGCGGCGTCACGCAGCTGAGCCCCAAGGAGGGCTACAGCCTCGGCGACGACGCAGGCGGCTGGACCCACACCGTCTACACCGCGACGCCCGGCATCCCCGGCGATTCGGGCAGCGCGTTCCTGTCCAAGACCGGCGCCGCGCTCGGCGTGCTCAGCACCGTCGCGATCGCGCCGGTGACCGGCTCCAACGGCGTCGGCGACGTCGCCAAGGAGCTCAGCTACATGCAGGCCAACAGCGCCTTCAGCGGCGTCTCGCTGGCACTCGGCACCGAGCCCTTCAAGGCCGGCTCGCTGCCGTAGACAACTCTGCGGCCCGGGCGCGGTCTGCCGCGCCCGGGACGCGCCCAGAGGATTCGAACCTCTTGGCCTTTTCCACCGGGCGCTAGTCAGCCCACCAGTCGCGCTGGCCCTCCACGTCTTCGCGCGGATTCTCGCCGAGATTGGGCGCACCGAAGACGAGGATCTCGAGGCCCTCCGGCCCGCCCTCGTAGCCTCGCCACGTGCCGGGCGGGACGCGCACCACGTCCCACTCCTTGACCTCGACGATCTCGTCGTCG
>JAXDGC010000461.1:0-4806 GCA_034665245.1 Solirubrobacteraceae bacterium
CGAGCCCCACGCGGGCGAGCGCCGCGCGGGCGGCCGCGCGGTCGGCGCGCGCGAGCCGCCGGAACCACGGTGTGCGCCCGTAGGCGCCCATCAGCGCGACGTCCAGCGCGGAGACCGGGAAGTCGAGGCGCGCGCGCTCGGTCTGCGGCACGTAGGCGGGCCGCCCGGCGACCTCGACGCTGCCGCGACGGTGCGGCAGCTCGCCCAGCAGCGCGCGGAAGAGCGTGCTCTTGCCGCCGCCGTTGGGGCCGAGGACCGCGACCACCTCGCCACCGCAGGCCCCGAAGGCGACGCCGGTGAGGGCGTCCACGCCGGGCCGGTAACCGCCGGCGAGGCCGTCGACGCGGACGAGCGGATCGCTCATCCGCGTCCCCTCGCCAGCACCGCCACGAGCGCGAAGACGACGCCGCCGAGCACCGCCATCGCCGGCCCGGGCGCGACGTTGAGCGAATCGGCGATCCACAGTGCGGCGACGCCCTCCACCGCGGCGAGGGCACCGGTGCCGAGCTGGAGCGCGCGCAGGTCGCCCGCCACCAGCCGCACGGTGGCGGCCGGGACGACCAGCACGACGGACACCAGCAGCGCGCCGACCGCCGCCAGTGCGACGATCACCGCGCCCGCCACGGCGGCCAGCAGGAGCCGCTCCGGGCCGGTGACCGCAACGCCGAGCGCGCGCACGCCGTCGGGGTCGAAGGCGCGCGCGAGCCACGCGCGGCGCAGTGCCGCGTCGGCGCCGAGCGCCAATACCGCGGCGACGGCGGTCAACGTCAGGTCGCGGCCGCTGAGGCCGATCAGCGTCCCGAACAGCAGCCGGTCGACACCGGCGCCGGAGCGGTAGACGTCGGAGGCCAGCAGCGCGCCGAGCGCCAGGGCGGCGACGAGCAGGATGCCCGTGGCGGCGTCCTCCTCGGACTCGCGCCCGCGCGCCAGGCGCTCGCGCAGGCCCGCGAAGCCGAGCGCGGCCCCCAGCGCGGCCAGCTGCGGCGCGATGCCCCACGCCGAGGCGACCACGAGGCCGGGGAACGTCGCGGTGCCGATCGAGTGCGTGAAGAACGCGAGCCGGCGCAGGACGATCCAGGCGCCCAGCACGCCCGCGAGCACGGCCAGCAGCCCGATCTCGACGAGCGCACGCTGCATGTAGGGGGCGGAGAAGCTGTCGAACACGGCTCAGGGACAGCGCTCCGGGTCGCCGCCGAGGGCGGCCGCGATCGTGTGCGTGTTGGCCTCGATCGAGTCGACGTAGGTCGCGCCGGAGGACCCCGGCGGGCCGAGCGAGTCGGCCCACAGCGCCGGAGCCACGCGCGCGCCGGCCTCGCGGGCGATCGCGCGCTCGACGTCGGAGCGCACCGAGCTCTCGGCGAACACCGCCGGCACGTGCTCGCGCCGGATCGTCTTGACGAGCGCGGCCGTCTCCCCCGCCGAGGCCTGGCCGCGCGTCGAGCGGGAGGGGATGACGGTGGCGATCACCTGGAGGCCGTAGCGGCGCGCGTAGGCGCCGAGCGCGTCGTGGGTCGTGACGAGCTTGCGCTGCGCCGCCGGGATCGTGGCGATGCATCGCGCGACGGCGCGATCGAGGCGCCGCAGCGCGCCGAGATAGCGCTCGGCGTTCGCGGCGTACTGCGCCTTCCCGCCCGCGTCGACGCGGGTCAGCGCGTCACGCAGCAGCGGCACCGCCCGCTCCGCGGCGCGCGGGTCCTGCCACCAGTGCGGCTCCTGGCTCGTGTGCGCGCCGAGCGTCACGACGGGCGCGTCGGAGCCGGCGCCGCGCTGGGCCTCCTCGAGCCAGTTGTCGATCTCGCCACCCGAGCGGACCACCAGGTCGGCGCGGGTGAGCGCCTTGACGTCGCCGGCCCGCGGCTCGTAGGTGTGTGGGTCGCTGTTGGGCTTGAGCAGCGAGCTGACCTGCGCCCGCTTCCCGGCGACCTGCCGGGCCAGGTCGGCGCCCTGCGTCGTGGTCGCGATCACGGTGGGACCGCCGCCAGAGGCGACGGCGCCGCCGCAGGCGCTGATGGTGGCCGCAAGCGCCGCGACGGCGGCGAGGCTGAGGAGCTTCGGCTTCACGGCGGACGAGCTTACTGAAATTGATTCTCGTTTTCGAGAACGCTACGCTCTGGCCATGGCTCGCACCGGATGGCAGGCACACGCGCAGCAGGCGCTCTCGCGCTCGGGGCACCGCGCGGGCGGCGCGCGCGAGGAGGTCCTGGCGCTGCTCGCCGGCCAGGAGTGCTGCCTCAGCGCCCAGGCCATCCACGACCGCCTGCGCGACGAGGAGCGTGCCGTCGGCCTCGCGAGCGTCTACCGCGCCGTCGACGTGCTCGCGCGGCTCGGGCTCGTGCGCCGGATCGACGTCGACGGCACCGCCTGCTTCGAGCCCGCCGATCCGAGCGGCGAGCACCACCACCACGCGATCTGCGATCGCTGCGGGCGCCTCGACGCCTTCGAGGACCCGGAGCTCGAGGCGCTGATCGAGGGCGTCGCGCACCGCCTGGGGTACGCGATCGAGGGCCACGACGTCGTCCTGCGGGGCGCCTGCCCGGGCTGCGTGGCCTGACCCGCTGCACGATCGCGTTCGGTCCGAGACGAGAGGTCCTTTCGGCCTCAAGCTGTGTTCCAGCCCATCGTGCACCGCCGTCGTCTCAATCGCAGAGAGGCCCTCGGCCTCGGAGCGGCCGCCATCGCCGGCGGCGCGCTGCGCCCATCCAGCGCACTCGCCGGTACGTCCCTGTTCGAGCGCGCGATCGACGAGGACGCCGCCCACGTCGCGGGCTGGCGCACGACGCGCGTGCTGGCCGCGCCGCGCCGCTTCGACATGATCGGGCTGCGCTGGGCGCGCGGCGGCCGGCTCGACGCGCAGGTGCGGGCGCGCCGCCGCGGCGGCGGCTGGACCCCGTGGATGACCCTGCACGGCTCGGGCGACCACGCGCCCGACGGCGCCCGCCCGCCCGCGGGTACGGAGCCCGCCTACACCGGCGCCGCGGACGTCTTCCAGCTGCGCCTGCGGGGGTCCGCCCGCGGGCTGCGCGCCCGCTTCGTGCGCGCCCAGCCGACCGCCCGCGCCGCCCGCCACGTCACCGGCCGGCGGGCCAGGCCCAAGTCGCGCGTCCGCGCCCACAAGTCGCAGTCGAGTCAGCCCGCGATGATCAGCCGCACCGAGTGGGGCGGCGACAGCGTCCCGCCCCGCGCGGCGCCCCAGTACGGCGAGATCCAGGCCGCGTTCGTGCACCACACGGTCAACTCCAACGACTACACGCCCGAGGAGTCGCCCGGGATCGTGCTCGGCATCGCGCGCTACCACCGCGACTCCAACGGCTGGAACGACATCGGTTACAACTTCCTCGTCGACAAGTACGGCCAGGTGTTCGAGGGCCGCGCGGGCGGCATCGACCAGGCCGTGATCGGCGCGCAGGCCCAGGGCTACAACTCCGTCTCGACCGGGATCGCCTGCATCGGGACCTTCACCGCCGAGCCGCAGTCCGAGGCGGGCCTGGAGGCGCTCGCGCACCTGATCGGCTGGAAGCTCTCGCTCCACGGCGTGCCGACCGAGGGCACCGTCGTGGTGAGCTCGCGCGGCGGCCCGACGAACCGCTACCCGAGCGGGACCCCGGTGACGCTCGAGCGCATCCCCGGCCACCGCGACGGCGACTCGACCTCGTGCCCCGGCGACGCGCTGTACGCGCAGCTGCCCGACCTGCGGGCCCGCGCCACGCGCTACTCGGGCCCGCTGGCCGGGATCACCGTGCACGCCTCGAGCACCCGCATCCGCACACGCCCCGTGAAGCTCTCGGGCGAGCTGCGCTTCCCCGACGGCTCCTCACCCGCGGGCGCGCCGCTCGACATCGAGTTCGCGGTCCCGGGCGCCGCGTTCGCGCGCATCGCCGGGACGGTCTGCGGGCCCGACGGCCGCTGGGCGGCGAGCGTGCCGCTGACCGCCAGCGGCCTGATCCGCGCCGCGTTCCGCGGCGACGGCGTGCGCCTGCCGCTGGCCTCGTCCCCGGTCGCGATCCACGTCCTCCCCACCCTCCGGCTCGGCCTCTCCTCGCGCCGCCTCCGCCACGGCCGCTCGCTCGCCGTCTCGGGCACGATGACGCCACGCCCGGCCGGCGGCCGCGTCGAGGTCCGCATCGAGCGCCTCGTCGGCCGGCGCTGGGTGCGGGTCCAGCGCAAGCGCATCAACGTCCGCGGCGGCCGCTACCTCACGAAGGTCAAGCTCCGCCGCGCGGGCCTGCACCGGGTCAGCGTGATCGCGCCGGGCGCGACCAAGCGCCTGCGCGTCCGCTCCCTCTAACGGTCCTTCAGCCGGATCACGAGCCGCAGCCCGCTCCACGTCTCGTCGATCGCGCAGACCTTGTTGTCGACGAGCGTGTTGGCGAGCGCCAGCTCGCGCACGACGTCCTCGGTGAGGTCCGTCTCGACCCTCGAGGCGCGCTTGGGCCACGCGATCCACAGCCCGGCGGCCGGCTCCATGCGCTCGCGCAGCGCCGGCATCCGCTTCGCCAGCTCCGCGCGGCGGAGGTGGAACGCCACGATCACGTCCGCCACGCCGCTCGCCCTCCTCCCCACCCGCACACCGTCGGGCAGATCGCCGAGCGTGTCCTCCGCGAAGCCCTCCGGCGCGCCCAGCAACAGCACGCGGTGGCCCGGCTTGATGCCGAGCTTGCGCGGCAGCGGGGTCCCCGAGTAGCCGGCCGTCATGTCGATCGGAGACCCTACGCGCATGCACGCCGACTTCATCGAGCTCACCTCGCGCCTGGTCGCCATCGACTCCGTCAACCCCGCGCTGGTGCCGGGCGGCGCCGGGGAGGCCGA
>JAXDGC010000462.1:0-3724 GCA_034665245.1 Solirubrobacteraceae bacterium
GGCCGGATCGAGGACCTCGCCGCCGTGCTCGACAGCCAGCGCGTGCAGGAGGTCATCATCGCCGACCCCGACTTCCCGCAGGACCAGGCCGTCGAGCTCGTCGACCAGTGCCACCAGCGCGGCGTGACGGTGCGCATCGCGCCCTCGACGATGGAGATCCTCGTCCACCGCGCGGAGTTCGTGCCCGGCACCTCGGTGCCGCTGTTCGAGCTGCGCCCGCCGGTCTTCGACGGCTTCGACTACGTGGTCAAGCGCACGTTCGACTTCGTCGGCTCGCTGGGCCTCGTGGTGCTGCTGAGCCCGCTGCTGCTGCTGATCTCGATCGCCGTCTTCATCTCCTCGCGCGGCCCGGTCCTGTACCGCTCGCGCCGGCCCGGCATCGGCGGCGCGCCGTTCTCGTGCTTCAAGTTCCGCACCATGCGCTCGGGCGCCGACCAGCAGCAGGCCGACATCGAGTCGCTCAACGAGGCCACGGGCCCGCTGTTCAAGATCCGCGACGACCCGCGGATGACGAGCGTCGGGCGCCTCCTGCGCCGCTTCTCGCTCGACGAGCTGCCACAGCTGCTCAACGTGCTGCTCGGCCAGATGTCGCTCGTCGGCCCGCGGCCGCTGCCGCAGCGTGACTTCGACCAGCTCGAGGAGTGGCACAAGAAGCGCTACCTCGTGCTCCCCGGCATCACCGGCCTGTGGCAGGTCTCCGGGCGCTCCGAGCTCGACTTCGACGACCTCGTCCGCCTGGACTTCCTCTACCTCGAGCGCTGGTCGGTCGCGCTCGACCTGACGATCCTCGTCAAGACCGTGCCCGCGGTGTTCACGCGGCGCGGGGCCTTCTAGGCGCTGGCGGAACCAGAGGACAGCTACTCCGCCGGCGCGCGGGCGGCGCTGCCGCTCGTGATCCCGACGTTCCTGATCGGGGCGTCGTTCGGCGTGTCGGCGTCGACCGTCGGCTGGGGCACGCTCGCGCCCGTCGTGATGTCGGCGATCGTGTTCTCAGGTGCGGCGCAGTTCGCGACGCTGGCCGTGCTGGGCGGCGGGGGCAACGTCGTGGCGGCGATCGTGGCTGCCACGCTGGTCGCCAGTCGCTTCCTCGCGATCGGGGTCGCGATCGGGCCGTCGATGCGCGGCGGGAAGCTGCGGCGGTCGCTCGAGGGCCAGGCGGTCGTCGACGCCTCGCTCGCGCTCGGAAGGGTCGGCGAGGGTCGCTACGGCCCGCGCCGCCTGATCGGGTCGACCGCCCCGCAGTACGCGGGGTGGATGCTCGGGACGGTCGGCGGCGTCCTGCTCGGCGGCGAGATCGCCGACCCCAAGGCGCTGGGGCTCGACGCGCTGTTCCCCGCCTTCTTCCTCGTGCTCGTGGTGGGCGAGCTCAACGACCGCGCCGCGCGCGTGACGGCGGCGGCCGGCGGCTTGATCGCGCTCGCCCTGATCCCGCTCACCCCGCCCGGCATCCCCGTCATCTGCGCCTGCGCCGGGGTGCTGGCCGGCCGGCTGGTGGCGCGCTCATGATGACCGACGTCTGGATCGCGATCGGCGTGCTGACCGTCGTCTGCTTCACGATCAAGGCGGTCGGCCCGGTGGCGCTGGGCGGGCGCGACCTGCCACCGGCGGCCGAGCGCCTGATCGTCCTGCTCCCGGCGGCGCTGCTGAGCGCGCTCGTCGTCGTCCAGACCTTCGCGTCCGGCCGCGAGCTCGTGCTCGACGCCCGCGCGGCGGGAGTCGCCGCCGCCCTCATCGCGGTGGCGCTGCGGGCGAGCGTGCTCGTGGTGCTGCTCGTGGCGGCGCTGACCGCGGCCGGGCTGCGGGCCGTGACCTAGGGAGCCGTCTGCGCGAGCACGGCGACCTCGCCGTCCTCGGGCACGCTGACGCGGTCCTCGAGGCCCTCGGTGCGCAACCTCGCCCGCAGCGCGTCACGGGTCTCGATGCAGTGGTTGATCGCGTCGAGGTGGACCGCGACGACGGACACGCCCGGCGCGTGACGGGTGAGGGCGACGACGTCCTCGGCGGTCATGACGATCGGGTCGCCCTCGTTGAAGCGCGCGCCGCCGGCGTTGACGACCACGACGTCGGGGCGCTGCACGTCGAGCGCCGCCTGCACCTCCTCGCACCAGATCGTGTCGCCCGCGATGTACACCGACGGCTCGCCGGCCGCGCGCAGGACGAAGCCCGACGCCGGCGCCATCGCCCTGCCGATCTCGCCCGTGCCGTGCCGCGCCGGCGTGCGCGCCACGTGCACGCCGCGCCACTCGAGCGCGTCTTCGACCGGGCGCACGTCGCTGAAGCCGGACTCGCGCAGCGCGAGCACGTCCTCGGGCTGGGCGAGCACGGGCGTCGTGCCGGCCATCAGCCGCACCGCCGTCTCGTCGAGGTGGTCGGCGTGCAGGTGCGTCACGAGCAGGGCGTCGGCCCGGCGCACGACCGCCTCGGCCGCGGTGGGCAGCTCGACCAGCGGGTTGCGCCGGTCGTTCGGCGTGTTGGCCACGGGCGGCCGCGCGCCGGCCGGGTCGAGCATCGGGTCGACGAGCAGGCACCGCCCCGCGAGCTCGACGAGCAGCGTCGCGTGGCGGATCAGCCGGAGCCGCATGGCGCAACCGTATCCGCGTCAGCCCAGCGCCCGCTCGTATACGTCCCAGGTCGCGGTCGCGGCGTCGTCCCACGTCCACGCGGGGGGCGCGGGCGCGGGCCGATGCACCCCGTGGGCGGCGGCGACCAGGCCGGCCACGTCACCCGCCTCGACGAACGTGGCCCGCCCGTCGAGCACCTCGCGCAGCGACGGGCCGTCGGAGGCGACCACCGGCGTCCCGCACGCGAGCGCCTCCACCGCGGGCAGGCCGAAGCCCTCGTCCTCGGAGGGCAGGACGAGCGCGTGCGCGCCGGTGTAGAGCGCGGCCAGCTCGTCGTCGTCGACCTCGCCGGTGAGGATCACGCCGGGCAGCTCGCGCGCCCAGCGACCCGCGGCGCCGACGAGCACGAGGGGGAGCTCGCGCGGCGCCTCGACGAGCGCGGCGACGCGGCGGTGCGGATCGGGATGGCCGAGGTGGCCGACCCACAGCAGGTAGTCCTCGGGCACCTCGTAGCGCTCGCGCACCGCGGCTACCTCCTCCGCCGGCCGGGGCGTGAACGCGGTCGCGACCGCCTCGGCGATCACGTCGATGCGGTCGGCCTTCACGCGAAGGATCTCCTCGGCGTCCACGGCGACCGCGTGGGTCGGGACGATCACGCGCGTCGCTCGTGCCAGCGCGAGGCCGCGCATGCCACCGCGCAGGCCGGCCCGCAGGTGCTCTCCGGGGCGCTTCTGATGCACGAGGTCATGGACCGTGACGACCATCGGCACGCGCGGGCGCAGCAGCGCACCGGCCATCCACGGCGAGTGGAAGAGGTCGTCCTGGCGGCGCGGCTGGCGACCCTCGACGACCTCGCCGCCCCGGCGGCCCGCCTCGAGTTGGAGGCCCTCGAGCAGGCAGCGCGCGTAGCGCCCGATCCCGCGCCGGTCCGCGGCCGGGCGGGAGTCGAAGCAGACGCGCATCATGGCCCGGTACCCGCGAAAGCTAGCCTCACGCCCGCATGAAGGCCTTCTACGAGGACGTGTGGGCCGAGCTGCCCGAGGACCCCAGGCCGTGGGCGTGGGAGCGCCGCCGCGCGCTGCTGCTCGCGGAGGCGCGGCCGGGCGAGCGCGTGCTCGATCTCGGCTGCGGCGCCGGCCGCTTCGTCGCCGCGCTGCAGGACG
>JAXDGC010000463.1:0-4357 GCA_034665245.1 Solirubrobacteraceae bacterium
CCCCGCTTGACCGCCGTCAGCGCCTCCTCGATGCCGTCCACGCCGATGACCTTGACGGTGCGCTTCGCGATCTTCGCGACGCCGAGGGCCATCAGGTCGTTGGCCGCGAAGACGCCGTCGATGTCCGGATCCGCGTGCAACAGCTCCTCCGCGGCGAGCATCGCCTTCCGGCGATCGAAGTCGGCGGCCACCGACTGGACGATCTCGAGACGTCCCTCCGCGCCGGCGCGGAAGCCGTTGATACGGGCGTCGCTCGTCGCGTCGCCGGGCGGCCCGGTGACCAGCGCGACGCGGCTGCGGGCGGGGAGGAGGCGGGCCATCGCGGTCGCGCCCGCTTTGCCCGCGGCGACGTTGTTGGTGCCGACGTAGGAAGTGATCTTCACGCCGACGGCCGCCGCCTGCCGTTGGGCGACGGGGGAGTCGATGTTCACGATCGGCGTGCCCGCCGCCACCCGCGAGAGTGGCTGGATGAGGTTCGCCTGGTTGATCGGGTTGACCACGTAACAGGTGTTGCGGCGCGGCACCTCTGACTCCAGCCTCGATGCCTGACCGGCCGCATCGGACTGCCCGGCCGCGGCCTCGACGTGCAACTGCGCGTGATAGGTGCGGGCCGTCGCGAGCAGGCCGTCTCGCATCGTCCCGAAGAAGGGATTGTCGAGTCCCTTGATGACCGCGGCGATGTTGGACGCCCGCGGCGCCGAGGGCGCCTTGTCGTCGCCGCCGCAACCCGCCACGGACACGGCGAGCAGGAAGCCGAGAAGCAGCCGGCAGACGGCGCTCCGTTTCATCGGGCTTGATCCTAGCTCCGCCGGGTTGCGGGGACCTTCGGCGTGGGTCAGGATCGGACAGTTGTCACTTCCGTCCCGGCTTCGCTCGGCGGGCCTGCTGCGGCTCGCACTTCCCGTGCTCATCATCGCCATGAGCGTGGGTGGCTACGTCGGCGCGAACCGCATCGTCCAGAGCGACCGTGAGGCGGAAACGGCAAAGCGCGTGCAGATCGAAAGCGTGCGCGCCCAGGCCGCACTCGGGGACGCGCGCGCATATGTCGCCGGCTTCGGCAACCTGCTCGAAGGCGAGCTCCACGGTGGCCAGCGCCAGTTCGCGCGACTGGCCGGCGGCGCCGCGGGCAGCGTCGGCCTGATCGACGCGCTCTGGGTCCAGCAGATCCCCCGGACCGCGCGAGCCGCGTACGAACGGCGACTCGGCGGCCCCATCACCCGCCTGGCCGGTACGCGCTTCGCGCCGGCGCCTGACGCGGCGGCGTACCTGCCGGCCACCTTCACGACCGGAACCCGCGAGGAGCTCCGGCGCGGTGTCGACGTCACGGGCTGGGCCGGGCTTGCGTCCGCGATCCAGAACCGCGCCAGCGTGTTCGCCGTCGGCGCGAGCCTTCCCGCCTCGCTCGGAAGTGAGCCGGGGCTCTTCCTCTCGCAGGCGGCCGGCTTCGGGCGCGGCCGCGACCGCCGGGGCGTGCTCGCCGTGTTCGTCCCGCGCGGCTGGCTGACCGCCGCGCTCGACCAGGATCCGCGCCGGGTCGCCATCCGCATCGACGGCCGTCGCCTCGAGGGCCGCCTCGACGGCAAGACGGCGGCGAGCAGCGGCTTCGACCTCCTCGGGCGCAAGTGGCGCATCGACGTGGGGCAAGCCCCGCGGACGGCGCTCCAGACCGCGCTCCCGTGGCTCGCGCTCGCGTGGCCGCCGGCGGTCGCGCTGCTTGTCCTTCTCGTCGGCAGGGTGGTCCTGGGACGCCGGCGCGCCGAGCGCGACGTCGAGCTGCTCGCCCGCGAGCAGGCCGCGCTCCGGCGCGTTGCGACCCTCGTCGCCCGCGACGCCTCGCCCGCGGAGGTGCACGACGCGGTCGTGGTGGAAGCGCGCGCGCTCCTCGGCACCGACGCGATGCGGCTCCTGCGCTACGAAGGCGACGACAGCGCGGTAGTCGTCGCCAACAACAGCGAGCCGGAGGCGGAGATCCCAGTCGGCACGCGTGTCCCGCTCGAAGGCGACAACATCCCGGCGATCGTGCTGCGCACGAGCCGGCCGGCGCGCCAGCAGGTGCTGCAGGACGGCACCGGCCCGCTCGCGGCCCGCGCGCGCGCGCTGGGCATCGAGATCGCTGTGGGAGCGCCGGTTCCCGTCGAAGGGCGCTTATGGGGCGTCATGGTCGCCGGCTGGACACGCCAGCTACCGCTCTCCGCCGAGACCGAGAGCCGGATGGAGCAGTTCACCGAGTTGGTCGCCACGGCGATCGCCAATGCTGAGAGCCGGGCCGGTCTCGCCCGTCTGGCCGAGGAGCAGGCGGCGCTGCGGCGGGTGGCGACGCTGGTCGCGCACGAAGCGGCCCAAGCGGAGGTCTTCACGGCGATCGCGGAGGAGATCGGGCAGCTGCTCGGCTCGGAGGGGATCCGGATGGTGCGCTACGAGGACGACCGCAGCGCGGTCGTGCTGGCCAGCTCCGGCATCTTCAAGGACGCCGTCGCCATCGGCTCGGGCCAGCCGCTGGGAGGCGAGAACGTGGCCTCCCGCGTCTTCCGCACGGGCGAGCCGGCCCGGATCGACGACTACGCGACGGCGACCGGCCCGATCGCGGAGTCCGTACGCTCGATCGGCATTGGTTCCGTCGTGGCCACTCCGATCCTGGTGGAAGGCCGGCTCTGGGGCGCCATGGCCACGGCGACGAGGCAGGACGAGCCCCTGCCGCCGGAGACCGAGTCCCGTCTGGGCCAGTTCACCGAGCTCCTGGCCACCGCGATCGCCAACACCGAGGCGCGTGCGGAGGTGGAGCGGCTCGCTGAGGAGCAGGCCGCCCTGCGGCGAGTGGCGACGCTGGTCGCGACGGAGTCGTCGCCGGCGGAGGTGTTCGGGAAGGTGGCCGAGGAGGCGGCGAACGTGCTCGGTGACGCCGACTGCGCCATGTTCCGGGACGAGGGCGATGGGACTGCGAGCGCGGTCGCTGCGTGGGGCGCCGGCATGTCGGCCGGCTTCCCGGTCGGCACGCGCTTGCCGGTTGACGGCGACGGCGTCACCGGGTCCGTGCTCCGCGAGGGCCGGCCGTGCCGGGTCGACGACTACTCCACCGCCACCGGCACGATCGCCCGGCGCGCTCGTGAGCACGGGATCGGCGCGGCGGTCGGCTGTCCGATCCGGGTGCGCGGCGGCATCTGGGGCGTCATGGTCGTCGCGAGGTTCGATCCCGCGCCGTTGCCGCCGGAGGCCGAGACGCGCACCGCGCAGTTCGCCGAGCTGGTCGCCACGGCCATCGCCAACGCCGAGGCGCGCGCCGAGGTGGAGCGGCTCGCCGACGAGCAGGCGGCGCTGCGGCGGGTGGCGACGCTCGTCGCGGAAGGCGCCGCTCCCACCGCGGTCTTCGACGCCGTTGCCGCGCAGATGGAGGGATTGCTGGACGCCGACGGCGTCACGCTGAGCCGCTACGAGGCTGACGGCGAGATCACCGTCGTCGCGCATCGAGGCCCGGACGCGTGGCGGGTGCCGCCCGGCACGCGGGTGGTGCACGAGGGCGAGAATGTGACGACGATGGTGCGGCGCTCCGAGCAGCCCGCCCGGATGGAGCACTACGAGGGAACCCAGGGCGCGATCGCCGAGTTCGTCGAGCAGCTCGCTGTGCGCGCCAGCGTCGGAGCGCCGATCGTCGTGGACGGCCGGCTCTGGGGTGTCGTCATCGCCAACTGGAGACGCGAGCTGTCACCGCCGACGGATACCGAGGAGCGGATGGCTCAGTTCGCCCAACTGCTCGACACCGCGATCGCGAACGCCGACAGCCATGACCAGCTCACCGCCTCGCGGGCGCGTCTGCTCACCGAGGGAGACGAGGCCCGCCGCCGCGTGGTGCGGGACCTGCACGACGGCGCGCAGCAGCGGCTGGTGCACACCGTGATTACCCTGAAGCTCGCGCAGCGAGCGCTCCGTGAGCCCGATGGCACGGCGGAGTCGCTCGTCAGCGAGGCGCTCGAGCACGCGCAGCAGGGCAACGTCGAGCTGCGCGAGCTGGCCCACGGAATCCTTCCCTCGGTGCTCACATACGGCGGCCTGCGGGCCGGTGTCGACGCCTTCGTGGCGCGGCTGGACCTACCGGTGCAGGTCGATGTCGCAGCCGAGCGGTTCCCGGCGGAGGTCGAGGCGAGTGCGTACTTCATCGTGGCCGAGGCTCTCACCAACGTCGTGAAGCACGCTCGCGCCAAGCAGGCCACGGTCACGGCGCGCGCCGAGGACGGCACCCTCCGGGTCCAGGTGCGCGACGACGGCATCGGAGGCGCGCGGCCCGACGGCAGCGGGCTTCTCGGGCTGGCGGACCGGCTTGCCGTCCTCGACGGGCAACTCCGGGTCGAGAGCCCGCCCGACG
>JAXDGC010000464.1:0-3835 GCA_034665245.1 Solirubrobacteraceae bacterium
TCGCCTGCACCGGCATCTACACCTACGACTTCCTCCCCCACTACTTCGAGAACCGCTCCGAGGACCAGATCGCCGAGCTGTTCGTCGCGGACATCGAGAAGGGAATCCAGGGCACCGAGCTCAAGGCCGCGTTCCTCAAGTGCGCCGCCGACGCGCCGGGCATCACGGCGAACATCGAGAAGGTCCACCGCGCGATCGCCCGCGCGAGCGTCCAGACCGGGGCGCCGATCATGGCCCACTCGCGACCGGCGTCGAACACGGGCCCCCGCCAGGTCGAGATCTTCCTCGAGGAGGGCGTGGACCCCGCGAAGATCCAGATCGCCCACACCGGCGACACCGACGACCTCGACTACATCCAGGGCCTCCTCGACATGGGCGTCTGGATCGGCCTCGACCGCTACGGCCTCGACATGTTCCTGCCGCTGGAGAAGCGCAACGCGACCGCCGCCGAGCTGCTGCGCCGCGGCCACGCCAACCGCATCTTCATCTCCCAGGACTACTGCGCCACGATCGACTGGTTCCCTCCGGAGGCGGTCGAGGGGCTGGTCGCGGGAGGACTCGTGCGCGAGGACTGGTCGATGACGCTCGTCTTCGACCAGGTGCTCCCGTGGCTGCGCGAGCAGGGCGTGTGGGACGACGCGGCCTTCGCCACCGTGTTCGAGGAGAACCCGCGCCGCTGGCTGACGGGCTGATCAGGGCGCGTAGGGCCGGCAGGGCTCGCCCCGCAACCCCGGGCACGGGGGCAGCGCTGTCGGCGCGTCGAGCCCGGCGACGACCGGCAGGATCAGCCGCGACGGCCGCGAGGGAGCGCGCGAGACCGACACCGACGCCCGGCGGCGCGGCTGGAGCTCGCCGAAGCGCCACACGGGCTGGTCGCCCCGCGGCGCGGCGAGCGTGACGCGCAGCCGCGATCCGGCCCGGTAGACGTGGCCCTGGTAGTAGAGCGGCACCGCGACCTTCGCCCAGCGGCCCTTGGGCAGCGGCGCGGCGTCCCTGCGCCGCAGGCTCAGGACGGGCTCGAGCAGCGTGCTCCTGCGGGCGTCGAGCTTGCGCGCGCTCGCGCGCAGCCAGCCGCTCTGCACGAACGTCTCCCGGCCGTCGGGCCGGACCTCGGAGACCGTGGCCTGGAGATCGACGCTGCGGGCCGAAGAGCGGATCCACGCCTCCAGCGCCCCGGCGCCGACCACCCCGGCGTCCGCGGCCAGCGGCGCGCTGAGGTAGGAGAGCGCCGTCCCCGCGGGGTCCTGCGACCACCGGTACGGCGGGGTCGCCGTCCACAGCCCGTTCGGGCCCGCGGAGGTGTTGCCGGTGAAATCGGTCGGCGGCCGGGCGGTCCGGCTCCAGGTGAAGGCGTCGGCGCCCGCCGCGGTCGGGGCGGCGTCGGCGAGCGCCCCGCCGGCGGCGAGGTACCACGACCGCGCGCTCGTGCCCGGCGCCGGGAGGCGCGCGAAGGAGCGCTCGAACCCGGGCACGGGAGCGCCCGGCGCGCTGCCCGCTCCGTTGTCGAACAGGATCCGGACCGGCGGGAGCGCCTCGAACGACGCCCGCGCCGCGTCGTAGGTCGGCTGCGACTGGATCGGGTCGTCGGGCAGCGTCACGCCCGCGACGCCCATGGCGGAGCTGAAGATGACCGGCGCGGCGTCGCGGACCGACGACGGGAGCTGCGGCCGGCGGTGCGCGACGTAGAGCTCGAGGAAGTCGTACCAGCGCACGAACGTGGCGGGGTCGAGCGAGTCGATGTGGGTGCCGTTGGTGAAGGTGAACCACTTGCGGGCGGTGCCGGTGAAGCGCCGCGGCAGGGTCGCGCAGTGCCCGCCCGTCTGCTCGTCGGTCCACTGGCACGCGAGGTACGTCGGCACCCGGATCCTGTGCACGAAGCGGACGGGCGCGAGCGGGTCGGCGACCTTCGGGACGTAGTGGCTGTTCGCCCGCACCTTCGCGAGCAGGTCGACCGCCTCGGCGTGCAGCGCCTGGTTGGCCCTGCAGGTGCGGTCGCCGCCGCGGATGCGCTTGAGCGCCCACGCCTGGCCGCCGCGGGCCGACGCCGGCTTCGCGTCGTGCACGCGGTCCTTGGCCCACGAGAGCGCGAAGCCGGTGTTGAGGATCCCGCCCGGGTACAGCGTCGTGGCGGTGTCGTCGATGACCGACAGCGGCGCGATCGCGGACAGGCTCGGCGGCCGGGTGGCGGCGACGAAGAGCTGGCTGATCCCGCCGTAGGAGATGCCCATCATCCCGACCCGGTGGCGCGCGACCCACGACTGGCGCGCGACGGTCTCGACGACGTCGTAGCCGTCGAGGCCCTGGAGCGGCTCGAAGTAGTCGAACGCGCCGCCCGAGCAGCCGGTGCCGCGCATGTTGACGTCGACGACCGCGTAGCCGAGCAGGTTGGCGATCGCCCCGATCGAGCTCTCCGCCCCGTCGGGATTGGCGTAGCCGTAGCCCGAGTACTCGACCACCGTCGGGTACGGCCCGGGCCCGCTCGGGAGGTGGACGTCGACCGCGAGCTTCGTGCCGTCGCGCGTCGTCAGGTAGCCGTAGCCGCTCGCGGGGATCCTCTGGCGGTAGAGCTTCGTGTTCGGAGGCGCCGACCGCGTCGAGAGCACCCGGACGCGCTTCGCTCGCACGCGGTAGACGCCGGGCTTCACGTGGCGGAAGACGGCGCCGCCCAGCGCCCCGGCGCGTCGGGAGGCGCGCGTGCGCCCGCGCCGGTCGAGGAGCGCGATCCGCGCCCCGGGGTGCGCGCCGCTGACGTGGACCTGCTCGACGCTGCCGCGGGCGCTGAAGGCCGCCGCGGCGGTGGAGGGCGAGGCGAGCGCGGCCGAGGCGAGCAGCAGAGCGAGGGCGAGGGTCCGTGGCACGGCGGTGGACTCTCTCACGCGCCGCGCGATACTGGAGGCCGATGGTCTTCGCTCCTCCCGCCCGGCATCTCCTCCGCGCCAAGGACCTCGCCGACGCGCGGTTCTTCGAGCCGCTCGACGTCGACGACATGGCGCGCGCCGCCGGCCTCTCGCGCGCGCACTTCAGCCGCGAGTTCCGCCGCGCGTTCGGCGAGTCGCCGCACGCCTACCTGCTGACGCGCCGGCTCGAGCGCGCCGCCGCGCTGCTGCGGCTGACCGACCGCTCGGTGGCGGACGTCTGCCTGTCGGTCGGGCTGCAGGGCCTCGGCTCGTTCACCACGAGCTTCACGCGCACCTACGGCCTCTCGCCGACCGCCTACCGCGCGAGGTTCCCGCCCGCCGCCGCGCACGCCGTCGTGCCCTCCTGCGTCGTGCGCGCCTACGGGCGCCCGCAACGCAGCACGTTTGGAGAAGACAAGGCGCTCGCGCAGGATTAGCTTGGTCGGCGACCGTTCACTCGAACTTCAAGGAGACGCACCATGATCAAGATCGCCAACGCCCAGCTGTGGGTCAACGACCAGGAGGAGGCGCTCGCCTTCTACACCAAGAACCTCGGCTGGGAGGTCCGCGCCGACGTCACGATGCCCGAGATGGGCAACTTCCGCTGGCTCGCCGTCGGCCCCGTCGGCCAGGAGGACGTCTCCGTCGTGCTCATGGCCATCCCCGGCCCGCCCGTGTTCGAGCCCGAGACGAGCCAGCAGGTGCGCGAGCTCACCGCCAAGGGCGCCGCGGGCACGGTCTTCCTCACCACCGACGACTGCCAGGCCTCCTACGAGGAGCTCAAGGTCCGCGGCGTCGAGTTCGTCGACACGCCCGAGGAGCGCCCCTACGGCATCGACGCGTCGTTCCGCGACCCGTCCGGCAACCACATCCGCCTCACGCAGACGGTCGAGATCTCGGCCTGAGCCGATGCCGGTCGCGGACCCCCCCGCGGCGCC
>JAXDGC010000465.1:0-3697 GCA_034665245.1 Solirubrobacteraceae bacterium
CCACCCGTTCTGCCCCACCGAGACCGACCTGACCAAGGTCTGCACCAAGCTCTACGCCAAGGGCTTCCGCAACCCGTTCCGCTTCCAGCTGCGAGCCGGGGCCGGCCCGCTCGTCGGCGATGTGGGATGGAACACCGAGGAGGAGCTCGACGTCGCGCAGCCGGGTCGGAGCTACGGATGGCCGTGCTACGAGGGGAGCGGTCGGACGCCGAGCTATCAGGACCTGCCGAGCTGCGCCGCCGAGTACGACGCGGGACCGGCCGCTCACGACCCGCCGGCGTACGAGTACCCCCACTCGGGGTCTGACGCGGCGATCGTGGCCGGGCCGCGCTACGAAGCCGCGCAGTACCCCGCCGCGTATCAGGGCGCGTGGTTCTTCGGCGACTACGCGAAGGGCCTGATCTGGCAGGCGGCGATCGACGATCAGGGCCGGGTCTCAGGCGTGCAGCCGTTCGCCACGGGCTTCGAGGGCGGCGTGGACCTCGAGCCTGCGCCCAACGGCGACCTGGTCTACGTGAACTTCGGCACCGACGCGGGGACCGGCAGCGTGCAGCGGATCGTGTACGGCAACCGCCCGCCCGTGGCCCGCGCGTCGGCGACCCCGTCGAGCGGCGTCGCGCCGCTCGACGTGACGCTCGACGGCGGCGGCTCGACCGACCCGGACGGCGACGCGCTGAGTTACGAGTGGGACCTCGACAGTGACGGCTCCCCGGATGCGACCGGGCCGTCCGTCCACCACACGTACGCCGCAGGCGCCCACACGGCCACCCTCACCGTTCGCGACGCCCGCGGGCTCGCGGTCAGCACCACCGTCCAGGTGCTCGCCGACGAGTCGCCGCCGACCGCCACCGTCCTCGCACCGGCCGCGGGTTCGCGGTATCGGATCGGCCGGCCGATCGTGCTCGAGGGCGCGGGGGCGGATGCGCAGGACGGCACGCTGGGGGACGCGGAGCTGCATTGGCGGATCACCATCCACCACGCCAACCACATTCACGTGGTCGAGGCGGATCGCCCCGGCGCCGAGATCTCGTTCACCCCCCCGGGCGACCACGACGCCGACTCGTACCTGGAGTTCCGCCTCACGGCCCGCGACTCCGCCGGCCTCCAGGGTTCCGACGTCCTGACCATGCGGCCGGAGACGATCGCGCTCCGCCTGGAGAGCGCGCCGCCGGGGGCCGAGCTCAGCTACGGGGGAGTCGGCGTGACGGCGCCGGCCCGGCGCACGGCGGCCATCGGGTTCCACACCACGGTGTCGGCACCCGCGGAGCTCGAGAGCGGAGCCGCCCGCTACACGTTCGATCGCTGGTCGGACGGCGGCGCCCGGCTGCATGACATCGTCGTTCCGGACCGTGACACGACGCTGACGGCGGGCTACCGTCCCAACACGGTCGCCGGGCCGCTGGGCGGCGTGCTCGGGGTGGGCAGCTCATCTCCCATCGCCCGACGGCCCGCTCCTCGCATCAAGCTCGACGGCCGAACCGTTCGGGGCTCCGCGCGCCGGCTGAGCGGCCGCGTCCTCGGAGCGTCCGGGCGGCCCCGCGTCGACGTCGCGCTGCGGACGCGACGCGGCGCCAAGGGCTGCCTCTGGTGGCAGCAGGCGCTCGGGCGGCTGAAGGGCCGCCCACGACGATGTGACCGTCCGGTCTGGATGAGAGCGACCGTGGACAGCTCCGGACACTGGCGGGTCGGGCTCCGGGGCCGCCCGCGGCCCGGACGCGACGTGGTCCTGATGCGGGCCCGGACGACGACCGCGCCGCCGCAGGTCATCGCGCAGGCGAACTCGGGCGTCCGGATCCGCTAGGGCCCGGCCCCGGGCGCGGATCGCCCGCAGCAGCTCGTTGTACTCGCCGGGGTTGATGCCCTGGCCGGCCGGGCCGATCACGTCCGCCGGCTCGATCGTGCGGCGACACCCCCGACGCGGTGCGGCGAGATCTCGACCTGGGGCATCACCGCCGTGGCTCATCCGTGACATGGCCCCATAGAGCAGTGGGTATGCCGGACGGGATGCCGCGACGAGGCTCGACGCCGCTGCTGCTGGCTGCCCGCGCGGTTGGCCATTGCCACCGCCCGACCGGGATGGACCTGCTCTGGCGGGCGCTCCGCCGACGCGACGCGGCCCTGCGCCTCGTCGAGGCGCTGGTTGCTCCCGGGCAGGTGATCGTCGACGCCGGGGCCTCGGTGGGTCTCTTCACCTCCCGCATGGCCCGCCTCGTCGGCCCGAGCGGTCGCGTCCACGCCTTCGAGCCCAATCCCCAGCGCCACGCGCGGTTGCGGTCCCTCGCCGGTCGGCGCCGGCCGATCGTCCTGCATCCGGTCGCGCTGTCGGACACCGCCGGCGAGGCCCAGCTGTGGATTCCGCGCGTCGAAGGCCACGTCTTTGCGGAGCGCGCCTTCCTCGACGACCACGGCGGCGACCGCGCGAGCGCCGACCCTGTAGCCGTCTCGCTCGCGACCTTCGACGCCGAACTGGGCGAGGACCGCGACCGGGTCGCCTTCATCAAGTGCGACGTCGAGGGTCACGAGGCCGCCGTGCTCGCCGGAGCTGCCGAAACGCTCGAGCGCGCCCGTCCCGCGGTGCTCGTGGAGGTCGAGGAGCGCCATCACAGGCTGCCGCTCGACGACGTCCTCGCCGCCGTCGTCCCCGACGGATACGACGCGTGGGCCGTGACGCAGCACGGGCTGCGCCCGGCCGGGGACATCGACATCGAGCGCGACCACCGCGCTCCGCTCCGCGAGGCGGGCGACGACACCCCCGGCCCGGACTACGTCAACGACTTCCTCCTGCTCCCGCACGGCCGCCGGCCGCCGGCGGACCTGATCCTCCGCTAGGACGGGAGAGCAGCAGGAGGTTGGTGTATCGACCGGTCCCGCGCAGCCGATCGTGCGCTGCCTCCAAGCCGAGGCCGCCGGCAGGCATCGCGGCGTCGAGGTCGATGAGCGAATCGAACCGTTCTGCGACGAGGTCGTGAAATTGGTGGCGCAGCCCGAGCGCCTCCAGTCCGTCGGGCCAGTACTCGCAGATGATCGGCACGCCACAGGAGATCAGCTCGTCGGCGCCCGCCAGCGCCCGTGGCTCGTATCCCTGGATGTCAATCCAGACCAAGCTGCATGCGGTGGGCGAGACGCCCGCCTCGCGCAGCAGTGTGTCGAGGCGGCGCGCGGGGACCGCAACCGTCCGGCGGTCTTCGAGATCGCCCTCATACCGCGGGTGTGCTCCCGACGCGATCCGATGATCGCCGAGGTTCCCACGCGCGATTGCCAGTTGGGCATCACCGTCGTGATCGGAAGCGGCCACTCCGCAGCAGTGGACGCAATCGTCGATGCCGGCTTCGATCAGGTTGTGGCGGAGCAACTTGAACAGCTCCGGATGCGGCTCGACCGCGACGCCGCGGCGCGCTCCGTGCCGCCTGAAGACCTCCAGCGTGGTGATCCCGATGTTGGCGCCGACGTCGACGAAGCAACCATCCCGGAGCGGCTCCTCGAGTCCTCGGAACTTGCGCAGCGCCTCGACCGCTCTGTCCACTGTTTCGCGCTCGTAGGTCCCGCTCGCGAACACCGCGGCGGTGATGTCTCCCCGGTCGTGGGTGGAGACGAAGATCCGGCGGTGATCTCGTTCGAGGGCGATCACGGGCGTGACACGCGAAAGCCCTCGCATCAACTGCCGGCCGGCAAGGGCCTTGCGACGGGGTTCGCGGCG
>JAXDGC010000466.1:0-21204 GCA_034665245.1 Solirubrobacteraceae bacterium
AACAGCGCGGCGGTCGCGGCGTGACGGAGGCGGTCGATCTCCTGGTTGATCGCCGAGTCCTTCTCGATGTAGAGGTCGCGCGAGGGGACGTAGGCCTCGGGCTGGTAGTAGTCGTAGTAGGAGACGAAGTACTCGACGGCGTTCTGCGGGAAGTAGGTGCGGAACTCGTTGCAGAGCTGTGCCGCGAGCGTCTTGTTGTGGGCGAGGATCAGCGCGGGCTTCTGCAACCGCTCGATCGTCGCCGCCATCGTCATCGTCTTGCCGGTCCCGGTGGCGCCGAGCAGCGTCGTGTAGCGGTTGCCCTCGTCGACGCTCTTGGCGATGCCGTCGATCGCCGCGGGCTGGTCCGCGGTGGGTGAGTAGACGCTGTCGAGCTTGAAGGGCGGCAAGCCCATTGACGATAGCCGCCGTCCAGGCGTTTGGCGCATGGCCACTTCGGAGAGTGGAGCGACCATGCAGCGCATCGTCGTGGCGGCGAAGGCGGGGGCGGACCAGCCGTGGCTGGCGGACGCCGCCGCGGAGCTCGCGCAGCAGACCGGCGCCGCCGTCTCCGTCGTCTCGCTCGACGGCGTCGACGTCGAGGCGCTCGCTCCGTTGCCTCGCTCCGAGTTCAGGCAGCTCGCCGAGACCACGGTCGCCGGCTTCGTCGAACGGCTGGGCGCTGCCGGCGTGCACGCCGAGGGCGTGGTCCGCTCGGGCCAGGTGATCCCCGGCGTCCTGCTGTATGCGGAGGAGAAGGACGCCGACGTGATCGTCTGCGGCGCCTCGACCAAGGGCAGGGTCGCCCGCCGCATCCTCGGCAGCGTGCCGGTCGAGCTCATCCAGCGCGCGCGGCGCCCCGTCCTCGTCATCGGCCCGTCCTAGAAAGCGAGATCGCTGTGGCCACCCCCCGCTCCGAGGGCCGCAAGGGCCTGTTCGCCACGAAGCCGATCGACGTCCTGGTCGAGGAGACCCACGAGAAGGACACCGAGCTGACGAGGGCCGTCGGTGCCCTCGACCTCACGGCGCTCGGGCTCGGAGCGATCATCGGCACCGGCATCTTCGTGATCATCGGCAAGGCGATCCCGACGGCGGGCCCGTCGATCATCCTGTCGTTCGTCCTGGCCGGCGTCACGTGCGTGTTCTCCGCCCTCGCCTTCGCCGAGCTCTCCTCGGGCATCCCGGTGTCCGGCAGCGCCTACACGTACTCCTACGCGACCCTCGGCGAGCTCGCGGCCTGGATCATCGGCTGGGACCTGATCCTCGAGTACGGGGTGTCGATCGCCGGCGTGGCGGTCGGATGGGGCGCCTACCTCACGGACCTGCTCGACTCGCTGTTCGGCATCTCGCTGCCGGACTCGATCGCGCTGCCGCCGGGCGAAGGCGGCACGATCAACCTCCCCGCCGCGTTCCTCGTGCTCGCCGTGGCGGGCGTCCTGATGCTCGGGGTGCGCGAGTCGGCCCGCACCAACACGATCATGGTCTTCTTCAAGCTGATCGTGCTGGCACTCTTCCTGGTGCTCGGCATCACGGCGTTCCACTCGAGCAACCTGTCCCCGTTCTTCGTCAAGGGCGAGGGTCTCGGTGGCACGGTGACGGCCGCCACGCTGATCTTCTTCGCCTACATCGGGTTCGACGCGGTGTCGACCTCCAGCGAGGAGGTCAAGGAGCCCAAACGCGACCTGCCGATCGCCATCATCGGCTCCCTCGCCATCGCGACCGTGCTCTACATCGCGGTCGCGTTCGTCGCCAGCGGCGCACTGCCGTTCAAGGAGCTCAAGGGCTCCAGCGCGCCGCTCGCCGACGTGCTCGACAAGGGCGCCGGGCTGAAGTGGGGCGCGCAGGTGATCTCCTTCGGCGCGCTCGTCGCCATCACCAGCGTCGTGCTGACGCTGCTGTACGGGCAGTCGCGGATCCTCTTCGCGATGAGTCGCGACGGGTTGATGCCGAAGCGCGTGGCCCGGCTGCACCCGACCCGGCGCACGCCCATGTTCATCATCGGCGTCTGCGGGCTCATCTTCGCGATCCTCGCCGCCTTCATCCCGCTCAAGGACATCGTCGAGCTGGTCAACATCGGCACGCTGTTCGCGTTCGTCGTGGTCAACGCCGGCGTGTGGATCCTCCGGCACACGCGGCCCGACATGGAGCGCGGCTACCGCGTCCCGCTCGTCCCGTGGTTCCCGATCATCGGGATCGCGCTGTGCCTCTATCTGATGGCGGACCTGCCCGGCATCACGTGGCTGCGCTTCCTGATCTGGATGGCGATCGGCCTCGTCATCTACTTCTTCTACGGCCGCAGCCATTCGCGGCTGCGCCAGGGCGAGGTCGTCAACCCGGACGCCGAGCTGCCCGACGCCAGGTAGTGCCGGCGCGCCCCGGGACCGCCGTCGCGGTCCCGGGATCGCTGCGGTCGCTACGCCGTCGTGACGACGAGCGTGTGGCGCCTGCGGGGATCGGCCGCGATCCGCACCTCGAGGCCCCGATTGGTCGGCCGGGACTCGTAGCCGGCCACCGGCCTCCCGTCGAGCTCGACCGAGCCCACCGTCGACCCGCGCGGAAGCGTGTGGCCGATGCGGAACGTCGTGACCGGTGCCCCGCTCGTGTCGGTGGTGGTCGTGTAGCGGTTGCCGGCGTGGGAGGCGAACACGTCGACCGAGCCGTCGCCCAGGCGGATGTTCTCGCCCTTGACGCTGGGCTGCCCGTCCGGCACCTGGGGAACCACCTCGAGCCAGCCGTGACCGAGGTGCGGGCGCACGCCGAGCTGCTGGTGAACGGCCGCCCAGGCGGTGCCGTAATGCCCCCAGGCCTGCATGAACATCGACCGGCACGTCCAGCAGCGGTCGATGTTCGGCGGGGTGCCCGTGGACGTGGACGTGGACCCGGGCGCCGCGGAGGGCATGATCTCCGGCATCGCCCCCGGCTGCTCGTCGGGCGTCCCGCCGGTCGCCGGCTCGGAGAACTGGGTCTCCGCGTTGGCGTCCGTGTAGCGGCGCTGCTGCTCGGCGCCGAGGCGCCCGTAGTTGCCCTCGCCGACGGCCTGGATGCCGCTGTTGAGCGAGAAGATCGCGAACTCGCCCTTGCCCTCGGGCCCTCCGCCGCAACCGGTGTGGAACAGCCCGCGATTCCCGGGCCGCTCACCGCTGTAGCAGTTGTTCTCGCGCGTCGCGAGGGCGGCCGAGCCGTGGTCGAGGGAGGCGAGGCCCGGGACGAACTCGCCGCCCTTGAACAGCTCGACCTCCATCGGGTCGACGCCGATCCAGTGCTTCTGGTTGACCTTGACATCGCCGGGGTCACGCAGCGAGTCCGCGTACTGCTGGTCGGCCGGGATCCACCAGGCGTCCTCGAAGCGCGCCGCGAGGCCGTCGGCGCGCGTCTGGGCCGCGTCGGCACGCGACGTCTGCCCCGCCGAGCGCGCCATGTCGGCGAAGTCGTACAGGCCGCGGATGTAATAGACGCTGTTGTCGAGCTTCTCCTGGCCCATGCCCGGGCGCTCGACGTTGCCGTTGCCCTCCGGCCAGCCGTCCTTGTCGTCGTCGAGCCTGGTGCGGACGTACTCGAGGTCGCGCCACATGAAGTCCAGCATCTCGTCGCGGAAGCCGTTGTCGCCGGTCCACCGCCAGATCAGGGCGATCGCACCGGGGAACTTGACCATCTCGTCCGTGTTGAAGCTGTACTTCACCGTGCCGTCGGGATTGGTCGAGCGCTGGTCCTTGCCGAACCAGACGGAGCCATCCGCGACCACCTCGTGCACCACGACCCCCGAGCCGCCGCTGAGGACGTCGGAGATACGCCGCAGCGCGCGCATGTGGTCCTTGATCGCGCCGAACTGGCCGAGCGTGACCGCCGCGTGGGCGGTGTACTCGCCGTCGACGCCGAACAGCCACGGATAGTCGGGGAAGCCGGCGCCGATCCAGCGCATGTCGGGCACCGGGCCCTCGGGCGTCCACTCCTTGCCCTCGTTCGTCCAGCGGATGTCGACGTCGCTCGCCCGCTGCGTGAGGTCGGCGAGGTTCTGCTTGCCCCAGTCGATCGAGTCCTGCAGCAGCGTGTCGCCCGGCAGGGTGAGCCTGGACCAGCGCGCGAGCCGCGTGCGCGCGGCCTTCTTCGCGGCGAGCAGACCCGCGGGGTCGGCGATCAGCCGGCGGTACTCGCTGCGCGCCTCGGCGGGCGAGTTCTCCGAGCCGGCCACGGCGATCCACACCGTGGTCGAGCCCGATCCCGGAACCTGGACGTTGTAACGCAGCTGGCCGCCCGTGCCGCGGCCGAACGGGCCGTCGTCGCACTGGCTGGGCATCGGGTCCGGCTTCTGTGTCGCGGTGCATCGCCGGCCGGCCCCGAACGGGCCGTAGTGGCCGGGGCCGGTCGTGCCCGTGAGCGGATCGCGATCGGAGCCGACGATCGCCGTGTAGGAATGGTTGTGGGTCTCCCCCGTGAGGCGCCCCGTATCGCGGAACTCGAGCCTGCGCCCGTCGTAGGCGCCGCGGTCCTGCGCGTTTTCGCTCGCGTTGGGGACCGTGCCGTCGAAGCCCCACGGGTACTGCGTCATGAGCTCGGAATGCGCGTCGACCATCACCTTGACGGTCTTCTTGTGCCGTGAGGGGTTGCTCAGCTTGAGCCCGATCAGGGCACCGCGCCGGTTGTCAGGGGCGACGTCGGTCCGCTCGAGCCCGATGCCGTCGATCGACGGCAGGTCATAGCGGGCGTAGCCCCGTCCGCTCGTGAACTTCGTGGCGGGTCCGACCCACTGCCGGTTGACGCCGAGATACACCGAATCGAGCAGCTTCAGCGGGGGCGTGATGATCCCGCCCATCTCGCCCGTGATGTGCCAGCCGTTGGCGTAGAACCGACCGTCCTCGAACCCGAGGACCTGCGCCCGCGTGCCGGCCGCGACCTCGCGGCGATCCTGCAGTCGCTGCGTCACCGACAACTCGGGCGACGCCGCCCGCGCCGGTCCGGCGGCCAGCGCGGCGAGCGCGAGCCCGATTCCCACAGATCGCGTGAAACGCACCTTCACTCCCCCTTTTGCCCTGCCCGAATCCGAATCAGGTACCCGCTGGGGGGTCGTGCAATCGACGATCTCGCGCTACTCGGCGTCCCGCCGCGCGCGCAGCGCCGCATTCAGCTCGCCGCCGAGCAGGATCGCGATACTGGCGAGGTAGGCCCACAGCACGGTCGAGACGACCGCGTTGACCGCCTGGCCGATCAGGGTGACCGACGGGTCGTTGCTCGCGACCCCGCTCCAGTCGCGGACGCCGGCGGTGAGGCGGAACGCGACCGCGGCGGAGATCCACAGGACGGCCCCGGCGACCGCGCCCGGCAGGCAGTCGCGCCAGCAGTGGCGGACGTTCGCGGTGAAGCGGTAGAGGCAGACGAGGAACACCACCACGAGCGCCAGCCCGATCGGCCAGCGCACGACGGACCACACCGCGCTGTAGGCGCCCTCGATCCCGAGCGTCCGCGCCGGGTCGCCGGTCAGCTGGCCGAGCGGCCCGGTGACCATCATCTCGACGGTCACCGCGACGACCGCGACGGAGCCGAGGGCGAACGCCAGCGCGATGAAGCGCTGGATCACGGTCGGCCGGTGGTCGCGCACGCCGTAGGCGTAGTCGAGCGCATGACCCGTCGCCATGAACAGGTGGCTCGACAGCCACCAGGCGATCAGGAGCGCACCCAGGGCGACGTCCCGATGCGGCTGGGTGAGCTGCGCGTGCACGAACGGGGTAATCACATTGTCGGCGAGCTGCGGCCCCATCAAGACCCCGACCGCGGAGGTCGCGGCCTCCTCCGCCTGTGCCACCGGGCCCGCGCCGACGACCTGCTTCGAGAGCCCCAGCGCCGATCCGACCGCGATCGTCGAGGGCACGAGCGTGAGCACGGCGAAGAACGCCATCTCGGCCGCGTGGCCGGTGGTGCGGTGCCGGCCGGTGGCGCGCCAGACCTCGACGAGCGTGCCCCACGGCCCGCCCTTGGGCAGTGCCTCGTCCCTCCATCGCGCGGCGGAGTGGGCCCGATCGGTGATCTGCCTGAAAGGGACTCCCATGACGGGGTTCAAACCGGTCCCGAGGATTATCCCGCACGGGACAACCTGGCCGCTGCCGGCCGCTGCTTCGGACGTAGAGTGCCGCCCGTGTACTGCGGCCGGCGCGCTGACGGGACGCACTCGGCCGTCCGCTCCCGGTGACGGCGCCGAAGCGCACTTCGACGGGACCCGAGATCCCGCATGGTGAGGGGCATTTTCGGACACAGGTGCTCTCGCGTTGGGCGTTTTGTAGTGGTACCGGTTCCACTCAGCATGGCGCGCGCGCATCGGGTTTCTTTTCAATCTCGCGCGCGGGGGTGTAGGGTCCGCCCGCGATTTGCAATCGAGCCTCCTCGGAGGGGGCAGGTCTGGGGACGGTCACCCCTGGATTCGGGGGAACGAAGGAGGCCATACGCAAATGTCTGGTCGTAGAGGGTTCGCTTCAGCGCACACAGGAGGAGAGGACACATGAAGGTCCATTTCGGGCTCGGTGCGCTGGTGGCGTGCTGCGTCGTGGTGTTGGGCGCCTGCGGTAGCGACAGCGGTGGCGGCGGTTCGAGCGGAGGTACCGCCAAGAAGATCACCGGCGCCAAGGTCATCGACGCCAAGTCGATGGTCAGCCCGCCCAAGGGCACGGTCAAGTTCTGCCAGGGCAAGGACACGACGGGCATCGGCAAGCAGCTCGTCGCCGACTTCACGAAGAAGTACTCGAGCCAGGGCTATAAGGCGACGCTGACCGAGTTTCCGGCGGACGCGGGCCAGCAGCGCTCGCAGTTCATCCAGCGCCAGCAGGCGAAGTCCGACGACTGCGACGTCTTCAGCTCCGACGTGATCTGGACGGCGGAGTTCGCGGGCCAGAAGTGGCTCTACGACCTGACGCCTTACGTCAACCAGTCGAAGGACAAGTACATCGCCGCGCCGCTCGAGACGGTCCACTACAGCGGCAAGTACTGGGGCGTCCCCGAGACCAGCGACGCGGCCTTCATCTACTACAAGGGCGGCACGCCGCCCAAGACGTGGCAGGAGGTCTACAGCCAGGCCAAGAAGTCGGGCGGCTTCGTCTACCAGGGCGCGCCGTACGAGGGCCTGACCTGTAACTACCTCGAGCTCGCCTTCGCGGCCGGCGGCACGGTGCTCTCGGCTGACGGCAAGAAGTCCACGATCAACTCGCCGGAGAACACCAAGGCGCTCCAGCTCATGGTCGACGGCATCAAGAGCGGAGCCGCGCCGAAGTCCGTCACGACCTACATGGAGCCCGAGACCGATCAGGCGTGGACCAGCGGGCGCTACGGGCTGATGCGCAACTGGACCTACGCGTTCGCTGCCGACAACAAGCCGCCGAGCAAGGTCGCGGGCAAGTACAAGGTCGCGCCGCTGCCGACGTTCGAGGGCGCCGGCAAGGCCGGCATCCTCGGCGGCCACAACAGCGTCATCAGCGTGTATACGAAGAACCCGGGCCTGGCCCTGAAGTTCGCCGACTTCTATGCGTCGGAGCAGTTCCAGAAGATCGCGCTGCTCAAGTACTCGCAGGCGGCGATCATCCCGGCCACCTACAGCGACGCGGCGGTGAAGAAGGCCGTCCCGTACGCGGCAGAGCTCCTGCAGGCGCTCAGCCAGGCGAAGGCGCGACCCGTCTCGCCTGTCTATCCGCAGATCTCGCAGGCGATCTACAAGAACGTCAACAGCGCGCTCGCGGGACGTGTCACCCCGCAGGCGGCCCTGAAGAAGGCGGACTCGCAGATCAACAGCGCGCTCTCGACGTTCTGAGCTGACAATGGAAGCCTCTACCGTCCGAGCAGGCGGCACGCCGACGCAGGGGCGGCGCTCCAAGGGAGTCCCGGAGCGCCGCCTTGCGAAGATGATGGTCGCGCCGTCGATGCTCCTCATCGCGATCGTCGCGGCGTACCCCATCCTCTACGCGATCTGGCTGTCGATACACGAGTACAGCGTCCGGGTGGCCGGGAAATCACGCCTGGCGGGGCCGACCGGCCTGCGCAACTACTCCACTGCGCTCCACAGCGGCGAGTGGTGGGCGTCGCTAGAACACACGCTGATCTTTACCGTGGCCTCGGTGGCGCTCGAGCTGTTCATCGGCCTCGGGATGGCGCTGGCGATGCACGCGGCGTTCAAGGGACAGGGCCTTCTGCGGACCGTCGTCCTCGTTCCGTGGGCGGTGCTGACGGTCGTCACGGCGGTCATGTGGCGGACGATGTTCGTCTCGCCGTACGGCTTCGTCAACACGATCTTCGGCACGGACACCGTCTGGCTGGGCTCCGAGCCGCAGGCGCTGATCGTCATCATCATCGCCGACGTCTGGAAAACCGCGCCCTTCATGGCGCTCCTCATCCTCGCGGGCCTGCAGGTGATCCCGGGCGAGGTCTACGAGGCGGCCAAGGTCGACGGGGCCACCACCTGGCAGCGCTTCGCCCGCATCACGCTGCCGCTGTTGATGCCGGCGATCCTCGTCGCGCTCATCTTCCGGACGCTGGATGCCCTGCGAATATTCGACTTACCATATGTTCTGACACAGGGTCAGAACGGGACGTCGACCCTGTCGACGATCGCCGAGGAGGCGTTCGCGACCAACCGGATCTACGGGCTGGGCTCGGCGATGGCGGTGCTGACGTTCATCGTCGTGATGATCGTCTCCTTCTCATACATCCGCTTCGTCGGCGGCAACCTTCGAGGATTGGCGGAGGAGTAATCATGGAAGCCGGAGCTGCCGCTGCGCCCCAGGCCGCCACGGCCAGGCGCACGAAGACCAAGACGATCAAGCCGGACAGCGCGAAGACGCCGTGGTGGATGTGGCTGGCCGTGGCGGCGATCGTGATCTTCTGCCTGTTCCCGTTCTACTGGCTGATCAGCATCTCGCTCAAGCAGGGCAACGATCTGCAGTCATCGAGCTTGATCCCGCCCCACCCGACGCTGAGCAACTACAAGTCGATCTTCCAGAACCCCGACTTCACGAAGGCGCTGCGCAACAGCGCCGCGGTGGCACTCATCACCACCATCACCGCGCTCACCGTCGGGTCGTTCTGCGCGTACGCGCTCGCGCGCCTGAAGCTGCGGGGGAAGTTCTTCATTCTCGCCATCGTGCTCACGATCTCGACCTTCCCGCAGATCGCGATCGCGGCGCCGCTGTTCAAGCTGTGGTCGGACGTCGGCCTCTTCAACACCTGGACCGGGCTCATCATCCCGTACCTCACCTTCGCGCTGCCGCTGAGCGTGTACATCCTCGTGTCGTTCTTCAAGGAGATCCCCAGGGACCTCGAGGAGGCGGCGCTGGTAGACGGCGCGACGCACTTCCAGGCGTTCCGGAAGGTGGTCGTCCCCCTGGCGGCGCCCGGTCTGGCTACAGCCGGGATCCTGACCTTCATCGGCGCCTGGAACGAGTTCCTCCTCGCGGTCACGCTGACGTCCTCGTCGAAGGCGCGCACGGTGCCTGCGGCGATCGCGTTCTTCACGGGTGCGACGGAGCACGAGGTTCCGTACGGCAGCATCTCGGCTGCCTCGGTGGTCATCTCGGTTCCGCTGATCATCATGGTGCTGCTGTTCCAGAAGCGCATCGTGGCCGGCCTGACGGCGGGCGCGGTCAAGGGCTGAGCGCCTGCAGGTCCGTTGCGGAGGTCAGGGCCCGCCCGGGTCCTGACCCTCGCGAGGCCGCAGCCGGTCGAAGCCGGGCGTCGACAGCACGCGGTCATCGCTCATGATCGTCAGCGCCTCGTAGCCACGCAACCGCCCGGTCCACGCGGGCCCGCCTTCGCCCATCGCGAAGGCCGCAGTCGCGCAGGCGTCGGTAGTGGCGAGATCGGGCCCAACGACGGTGACCGCCTGAACGCCGCGCGCCGGCCGGCGCGTGCGCGGATCGACGATGTGGTCCCCGCGCTCGTAGGCTCCCGAGGTCGCAACGGCCCCGTCGGTGAGCTCGAGCACCGCGGCTACACGGTCGCGCCGCCGCGGGTGGCGGATCCCCACCCGCCAGCCGCGGCCCGGGGCCGGGCCGCCGCGAACGACGAGGTCGCCGCCGCCGTCGACGCAGAAGTTGCGCGCGCCCGCCGCCGCGAGCATGGCCGCGGCGCGGTCCACGGACCAGCCCTTCACGTAGCCCGAAGGATCGAGCGACCCGCGCGCGCGGGCGTCGAATGCCCCACGGGTCGCGCGCCGCAGCCGCTCGCAGTGCTCGAGCACCTCTGCCACGAGCGGGTGGGCGTCGCGCAGCGCCAGCTCGCCGCGACCGAGGCGGGCGATCTCGCTGTCGCAGCGGTAGGGGCTGAACGTCGCGTCGACGAAGCGCAGCCAGGCGAACATGCGCTCGACGGCCCCAGGGTCAACGCCGCCGTCCCGGACGTCGACCCGGACGGGCATGCCCATCACGTGCTGGAGCTCAGCCACGAGCCTTGTCGATCGCGGCCTGCAGCGAACCTTTCCAGCTCCTGCTCGTGTATGTCGCGCCGGTCACGACGTCGATGTCGGCGCTGTGGGCCTTCAGCGCCTCTGCGCGGAGAAGAGGCTCGGCGCGCGCGTTGATCGCCTCCGTGTGCGGCCCGTCGCCGCTGAGCGTGACGGTCTCTACGCCGACCAGCCTCCCGTGCATGAGCGTCGCCCTGACCTGGATCACCGAGAACGGTGTGACGAGCGCCGGGCCCGTGGCCGAGCGCCTGCCCGCGCGGCTCGGGGTCGGGCGTGGCCGCGCGAGCGCACGCGGTGTCGACTTCGCCCTCAACGCCGAGTTCGGGTTCAGCGTCCGCGGTGGCCGCGTATCGAAGCCGACCAGCAGGATCACGGCAGCCACGGTCACCACGAGGGCGACGACGGCCTTGCGCATCAGAACGCGAACCGCTCGGTGAAGATGTGGCGGCGCGCGACGCCCGAGCGGGCCAGGCTCGCGCGCGTGGCCTCGGTCATGCCCGGCGGGCCGCACACATAGACGTCGCGCGCGGCGATGTCCGGCACCAGGCGCAGGAGGTGCTCAGGCGAGAGCATCTCACCGGCGCCCGGCCCGCTGTGGTCCCCGAGCACGTAGTGCAGCTCGGCTCCGCGGCGGATCGCGAGCTCGTCGAGCTCGTCACGCAGGATCACGTCCTCCGCCCCCAGCGCTCTGTAGACGACCGCGATGTCGCCGGGGCCGCCGGGCATGTCCTCGAGCAGCGCGCGGATCGGCGTGATGCCGACGCCGCCCGCGATCAGGGCGACGCGCGGCCGCCGGCGCGCGGCGGTGGTGAAGGCGCCGAAGGGGCCCTCGGCGATTACGCGCGTACCCGGCGGGATGGTGTGCAGCCCCGAGGTGTAGTCGCCGACGCCCTTGACCGTGATGCGCAGCCGGCGGCCGTCCGGCGCGGCCGAGAGCGAGAACGGGTGGGCCTCCCACCAACGGTCGCGCGTCAGGAAGCGCCACGTGAAGAACTGGCCCGCGCGCGCCTTCAGGCGCCCAAGGTCGCGGCCACCGACCTCGATCGACGTGACACCCGGTGCCACCTCCAGGACGCGCGCCACGTGGAGGCGATGCCGCGCGCTGCGGGCGATCGGGACGCCGAGGCGGAAGACCACGAGCGCGCCGAGGACGAGGACGTAGAGCCCGGTCCAGTACGCCCGGGCGACTGGCTTCCCGACGAAGTCGGTCCCCGTCGCAATCTGGTGGCTGAAGGCGAGCGCGACCCCGAGATAGGCGTAGAGGTGCACGAAGTACCACATCTCGTAGCGCAGGCGCCGGCGCGCGACGGCGACTGACGTCACCACCACGCCGACCAGGAGGACGAGGCCCGCGGTGGCGGTGACGACGCCCGGATAGCCCGTCCAGAGCAGGCTGACCTCGGCGGGCAGCGAGATGCGGTCACCGATCGTGTAGCCAGCGGTGACGAGCGCGGCGTGCGCGAGCAGCAGTGTGAGGCACACACGGCCGTTGCGCCGGTGCCACGCCGTCAGCCGGTCGAAGCCGATGAGGCGCTCAAGCAGCGGCAGCCGGGCGAGCAGCAGCAACTCCACGAGCACGAGGTAGGCGCCCAGGAGGCCGCTCACGCGACCCAGGCCGACAAGCAGGCTCGCCGTGTCGTACACGTCTTGCACGCCGCCGCCGCGCAACCACAGCGCCACGACGATGCCCGCGTTGGCCGAAGCGAGGAGGGCCAGCCCCCAGCCGGCGATCCTCCCGCGGGTTGCGCTCACGGCCGGGAGTCTCGCGCCGCTGGCACTCGCCGTCAATGACGTATCCCATGCGCACGGTGGCGAGCACCGAGACGTCTCAGAGCCCGGGCGGCTGCCACTCCCCAGCTCCCGCTCCACCCGGAGTGCGGCCGCCGGCGCGCCGGAGCGCGCGGGCGTCGTCCCGCCCGCTCGGCATCAAGCTGCGCAGGGACGTGGCCGAAGCGATGGTCAGCGCATTCATGCGGCGACCCTACATCCGGGCGCGTGCCCTCCGGGGCGTCGCGGCCTAGAGCCAGTCGGGCCGTCCGCCCCAGTCGTTCTCGAGCGCCCAGCGGGCGCCCACCGTCCACGCCTGCACGCGGTTGGCCGCAGGCGCCGTCTCGAGCTCGCCCGCGCGCGTGACCGCGTAGAGCTCAGGCGCGCGGCCGAGATGGTCGAGCGCCGCGAGCACACCCGAGCGCACCCGCTCGGCGTCGTCGTCGCGCCGCGCGGCGCGCAGGCCGCTCCAGCCGAGCCAAGAGTCGAACGGCCAGATCGCGCCGCGGTGATATCCCTGAGGATCGAAGACCGGACTCGTGCTCGACAACGTGCGCAGCCCGAACGCCGTGAGGATGTCGGGCTCGCAGAGCCGCTCCGCGACCACGTCCCGGCCGGCCCGCGACAGGGCGCCCGACCACAGCAGCCAGCCGAGCTGCGAGCCCGGGCCGGGGACCGCGAGATCGTCGCCCTCGAGGGCCATTATCCCCGGCCCGAAATCGCGCTCGATCCGCGCCGCCAACGCCTCGGCACGGCGCGCCCACCCCTCCTCGCCGGTGAGGGCGCCGAGCGCGCGCAGCGCCGCGAACGCCGCGGCCTGGACGTCCGCGTCGGCCTGCGGCGCGCGGGGCGCACTGCCGTCAGGCCGCACGATGCCGCCTCCCTCGGGATGCTGCTCCACCGGCGCCATCGCGTCGCGCCAGCCCTGCTGGGCAAGGCCGCCCGGATTGACGCGCGGACCGAAGCGCACCAGCCCGCCGCCCCGCTCGAGCGAGCGCTCCAGCCAACCCGCTGCCGCCCGCCAGGCGGGCTCGAGCTCGGCGGTGAGCGCCTCGTCACCGAGCGCGCCGAGCACCACGAGGAACCACGGCGTGGAGTCGGCCGAGCCGTAGTAGAGGAGCCGGCCGTCGCGTACCGGCCAGCGGTTCTCGGCAAGGAACGCGGGTGCCTGCGGGCGGTACTCGTGGAGGATCTTGCCCGGCTCCTCGTCGGTGTCGGGATCGTCGCGGCTGCCCTGCAGCGCCGCCAGCGACCGCAGCGTTGCGCGCGCGACGTCGGGCCGCGCCGGCAGCACCTGCAGCGCGGTGATGAGCGAGTCGCGGCCGAAGAGAGCGTGGAAGCGCCCGGGATCCCCGGGCTCGACCGGCGGCGAGGACGCGTAGGTCCAGCCTTCGGGCGACAGCAGCAGGTCGAGGGCCTCGATGCTCACCGGCCGAGCTCGACGATGGCCCCTTCCCAAGGACCCAGCGTCAGAGCGCCGCCGACCGTCTCGCCGTCGCGGGCACGGGTGGTCCCGAGGAGGATCGTCCCGTCGAGCCCCTCGACGGTCGTCGCTGCGTCAGCGAGATTGAGCGCGACGGCGAAGGCATCCCCGCGCCGCCACGCCCAGGTCGCCTCCGGCGCGGGGAGCGAGGCGTAGGCGCCGCTGCGCAGCTCCGGGTGATCGCGGCGGAGCGCGATCAGATCGCGCACGAGGTGCAGGGTGGAGACGGGGTCCTCGCGCTGGCGCTCCACGTTGCAGGCGGCCGCGTCACCGATGGGGAGCCACGGCTTGACCCCTGGGTCGGTGAAGCCGGCGCCCTCGCCGGATTTCCACGGCATCGGCGTGCGGCACGGATCGCGGTTGCGGTCGGGGTTGCCGGTCCGGTGCGGCACCGGATCGAGCGCGTTCGCCGGGTCCAGCGGCACGTCGGGCAGCCCGATCTCGTCGCCGTAGTACAGGACCGGCGTGCCGCGGAGGGTGAGCAGCATCATCAGCGCCAGCCGCGACCGCGCAGGGTCGCCGCCCGCCCAGCGCGTCGCCAGCCTGCCCGCGTCGTGGTTGGACCCTGTCCACACGGGCCAGGACGTGGGCGGGAGCTTGGCCTCGATGCCCTCCACGACCGTGCTGAGCTCCTCGGCCTCCAGCGCGGCATGGACGAACAGGAAGTTGAAGGCGAGGTTGAGCTCGTCCTCGCCCTCGCCGTAGTACGGCATCAGCTGGTCGAGGTCGAGCACATACGTCTCCCCCACCAGGATCCGCTGCGGGTCCTCGGAGTCGGCGAGCGCCCGCCAGCGGCGCAGGACGTCGTGCACCTCGGGACGGTTCATCGAGAACACCTGGCGGTTGCCCCGCTGCCGTATGAGGGGGTGATCGTCCGGCGTCGCCGCCGGGTCGTCGCGCAGCTCGCGGTCCTTGACGATGCCATGCGTCACGTCGATGCGGAACCCCGCGATCCCGCGCTCGAACCAGAAGCGCAGGATGTCGTCGAACTCGTCGCGCACCGCGTCGTTCCACCAGTTGAGGTCGGGCTGGCTGGGAAGGAAGTTGTTCAGGTAGTACTGGCCGGAGGGCTCGTCCAGCGTCCACGCCTCGCCGCCGAACGAGCTGCGCCAGTTGTTCGGGGGCGAGCCGTCGGGCTTCGGGTCGGCCCATACGTAGTAGTCGCGGTGGCTCGCGTCGCGGCCCGTGAGCGCGTCCTCGAACCACGCGTGGCGATCGCTGGTGTGGTTGGGCACGAGGTCGAGCAGCACACGGATGCCGCGCAGGCCCGCCTCGTCGATCAGGAGCTCGAGGTCGTCCATCGTCCCGAGGTCAGGATGCACGGCGCAGTAGTCGGCGACGTCGTAGCCCCAGTCGTCGTTGGGCGAGGGCATGGTCGGGTTGAGCCAGATGCCGTCGACCCCGAGCCACTCGAGGTGGTCGAGACGCTCGACCACGCCGCGGAGGTCCCCGATCCCGTCGCCGTTGGAATCCGCGAACGAGCGCGGGTAGATCTGGTAGAGCACGCCGTCGCGCCACCACGACGGCTCGACCGCCCTCCCGCCTTTGGATACCTCCATGCCGCGGCACCCTACCCGCCCGCCGCCGTTGACAGCCGCCTCGGACGGTGCTTGGATGGAACCGCTTCCGGAGGAGGAGATCAGGGTGAGCACAATTGCGCGCGTTGCAGCCCGCGCCGGAGTCGGCGTCGGCACCGTTTCCCGCGTGCTGAACGACTCCGACGCGGTCCGCCCCGCGACGCGGCGCCGGGTGCAGGCGGCGATCGACGCACTCGGGTACGAGCCCAGCGCGGCCGCCCGCGCGCTGTCCACGGGCCGGACCATGGCGATCGGCGTCATCGCCCCCTTCGTCACGCGCGCGTCGGTCGTCGAGCGCCTGCGCGGCGTGGCGCCCGGCGTCTCGGACGGGGGCTACCAGCTCGTCCTCCTCGACGTGGAGCGGCCCGAGCAGCGCGACGACGTGCTGCGCTCGGTCGCCGTGAAGGGCCGTTTCGACGGCCTGCTGGTGATCTCCCTCCCCCTCTCCGAACGCGTGGTCGCGCGCATGCGCGCAGCCGGGGTCCCGATCGTCCTCGTCGATCGCCGGCAGCCGGGGCTCACCGGGGTGCACATCGACGACGAGGCCGGCGGGCGGCTCGCCACGCGGCATCTGCTCGGTCTGGGCCACAAGCGCATCGCGTTCCTCGGCGACGGGGAGGAAAACCCGTACGGCTTCGACTCGAGCGCCCGCCGGCGTGCGGGCTACGAGGCCGCGCTCCGCGACGCCGGCGTGGAAGTCGACCCCGACCTGGTGGTGACCGGGCCGCACGGGCGTGACACCGCGCGGGCGCTCACGCGCGGGCTCCTCGCCCTCCCGGCGCCGCCGACGGCGATCTTCGCCGCGTCCGACGACCAGGCGCTCGGGGTGCTCGAGGCGGCGTCGAGCGCGGCCGTGCCGGTGCCCGGCCGGCTCTCGGTCGTCGGCTTCGACGACATCGAGATCGCGCGCCATGCGGGCCTCACGACGGTGGCGCAGCCGCTCGAGACCTCGGGCGCGCTCGCGGTCGACCTGCTGCTTGACGCGCTCGCGGGCGGTGCGCCGCCGCAGTCGAGGGAACTGCCCTGCGAGCTCGTCGTCCGCGCTACCACCGCAGGGCTAGATCGACCGGGCTTCAGTGGCATGATCCATGCTCGTACAACACGAGGGGGAGTCTCATGAGATGTCGGCGTGAAAGGGTGGGCCTGAATGGCTGAGATCACTTTGCGTGGCGTGACGAAGCGCTACCCGGACGGCACCGAGGCGGTGAAGGCGATCGACCTCGACATCGCCGACGGGGAGTTCATGATCCTCGTGGGTCCGTCGGGCTGCGGGAAGTCGACGGCGCTGCGGATGATCGCGGGGCTCGAGGAGATCTCAGAGGGCGACCTGATCATCGGCGGGGAACGGGTCAACGACCTGGCGCCGAGGGACCGCGACATCGCCATGGTGTTCCAGAACTACGCGCTGTATCCACACATGACGGTGCGCGACAACATGGGCTTCGCGCTCAAGCTCGCGAAGGTCGATCCGGCGCAGATCAACAAGCAGGTCGAGGAGGCCGCGCGGATCCTCGATCTCGAGGCGCACCTGGATCGCAAGCCGGCCAACCTTTCCGGCGGCCAGCGCCAGCGTGTGGCGATGGGCCGCGCGATCGTCCGCGATCCGCAGGCGTTCCTGATGGACGAGCCGCTCTCGAACCTCGACGCGAAGCTCCGCGTTCAGATGCGCACCGAGGTAGCGCGCATCCAGCAGCGGGTCGGGACGACCACGGTCTATGTCACACACGACCAGACCGAGGCGATGACGCTCGGGGATCGCGTGGCGGTCATGCGCGCCGGGATCATCCAGCAGGTCGCCTCGCCGAAGGTGCTCTACGAGGACCCCGCGAACCTGTTCGTCGCCGGGTTCATCGGGTCGCCGGCGATGAACTTCCTGCCGGCGAAGGTGGAGGGCGACACGCTCAAGCTCCCCTTCGGCGACAGCCCGCTGCCGGAAGACCTGAAGGGCAAGATCTCGGGCTCCAAGGACGTGATCGCCGGCATGCGCCCCGAGCACTTCGAGGACGCGGGCGTCGCCGCGGAGCGCGGCATCAAGGGCATGCCGTTCACCGCACACGTCGACGTCGTCGAGTCGATGGGCTCCGAGCTGTACGCCTACTTCGACGTGGAGGCCGCCGCGCAATCCTCCGAGCTGGACGACCTTGCGAAGGACGCCGGGCTCGGCGAGCTGCCCGGGCAGAGCGGCGACCGTTCCGCGACACACGTCGTCGCGCGCCTCGACCCACAGAGCCGTGCCGCGGCCGGCCAGGACGTCGAGCTCGTGCTGGACACGGCGGGGATCAAGCTCTTCGACCCCAACGGTGGCGGCAACTTGGCGGCCGGCGAAGCCGCCGCCTCGGCGGCCGCGGCCTCCTCGGCAGGCGCCTCGGCCGAGACCGCCTGAGCGTGGACGGGCCCGGGCCGAGCGCCCGGGCCCGGCTACGCTGAGCGCGAATGCGCAGCTGGATCCTCGCGCTCGTCGCGCTCGCCGTCGCGGGCCTCGTCCTCGTCCTGGTGGCCGACGGCACGGCCCTGGACGCGATCGGCGTCGGCATGACCGGCGTGGCCGTGGTCGGTGGGGTCTCGCTCGGCTTCTACGCCGTCGGGCGCAGCGAGGACCGCGCGCGCGAGGCGGAGACCCAGGCGCGGCCCGGGCAGCCCGACGCCGAGCGGCCCGGGGACGGGCGGATCGACGCCCGCCGGCCGCCGCGGTCGCGCGGCGACTCCTAGCGGCTCAAGATCTCGCGGAGGCGCTTTGCCTCCTTGTCCGCGTGCTGCTTGAGGCGCTGGTCGGTGATACGGAGCGTGGAGAACCCCTCACTGAGGAGGTCGGCGTCACGGTCGCGGTCTTGCTCGAAGGCTTTCGTGGTGGTGTGGAACGGCGCTTGAGGAAGCGGGTGAAGCGGTCCTCGAGGTGGGAGCGCGTGGCCTCCCGTTCCGGCGTCAGGGCTGATGTGCGGCGTCCTGGATATCGGGTGAGGAGGGTGGTGAGCTCGGCGGGGGTGACGAGGCGGAGGACCTTGGCTTCATTGAGGGCCCGGGTGAGCGCTTTGTCGGGGAGGACGTCGGCGAGGTCGACGAGGGTGCGGGCCGGCGTGGTCACGGGGATGCCGTAGTGGGGGTCGCGTCGGCGTGGCGGGAGCGGTGGACGTGGATGCCGGGCCGGTCGCGCTCGCTCGGCGCCGTGACGTGCGTTGGCGCGGGCCAGCGCGGGACGATCCTCCACAGCGCGGCCGCCGAACCGTGACTCAGCACGGCGTTCGAACCGCAGGCGAGAATCGCCGCCATCGCGATAGCGAGCGGTGGTGGTGGGCGGTGCCCCACGGCGTAAACCCCGCGATGAAGGAGGTGAAGGCGCCCGATCTGGCGGCGATACGTGATCGCGCCCGGTCCGAAGCCGAGCTCCGCGAGCTGCGCCCGGGTCACCACGCCATGTTGCCGAGCCGCCAATTCGGCCAGCGCAACGTCGGGTGTGCGGAGTTGAGTCTGACTATGCGACTCAACACCGCACACCCGGTCTACGTTCGCGCCTCAGGACGGGAGAACGGGGCGCCGCAACCGTCTCGTCACTCCTCGGTGCGCAGTTCGTTACAAACGGGCGTTCCGTCTCAACGAACCGGCTAGGCCCCGCCGTACCGGAAGCCACCGTCGGAGTCGATGACCTGGCCGGTCACCCACGCGGAGTCCTCGGACGCCAGCCACGCCACCAGCCGCGCGGCGTCGTCCGGCGTGCCCCAGCGGCCCCGGGGCATCGCCGCCTCGACCCGCGACACGACCTCCTCCGGCGCCCAACCTGTGTCCGTGGGGCCGGGATTGATCGCGTTGACGGTGATCCCGCGCGCCGCCAGGTGGTCCGCGAGCGTCGTGACCGAGCCGCTCAGCGCCGCCTTGCTCGCGACGTAGGGCAGCTCGCTCGGCATCGGGCCGCGCCCCTGGCCCGAGGTCATGAGCACGACGCGGCCGTGGTCCCCCTCGAAGCCCGCCGCGAACGCCTGCACGAGCAGGAGCGTCGCGCGGACGTTGACGACGAGCGCCCGGTCGAGCGAGGCTGCGGTGACCTCCTCGAGCGTGCCCGCGACCGAGGCGGCGTGGTTCGCGACCAGCACGTCGACGTGGCCGAGCGCGAGCCGCGCGGCGGCCAGCACCGCGTCGGGCGCCTCCGGACCGGCCAGGTCGGCCTCGAGATGGCCGGCGAACCCCTCGCGCAGCGGCACCTCGCCCGCGCCCCAGGGCTGCGACTCGTCGTGGGCCTGCCAGCCCTGGGTGAAGACGGCGAACCCGTCCGCCACCAGGCGGCGGGCGATCGCGAACCCGATGCCCTCGGTCCGGCTCACGCCGGTCACCAGCGCCGCCCGGCCGGTGCTCAGAGCCCGAGCTCCCGCGGGTAGCGCTCGCGATACCTGCCGCGCATCTCGAGCACCTGCTGGACGTAGTGCCGCGTCTCGGGGAACGGGATGTGGCGCGTGTGGTCGAAGCGCTCGCCGCGGTGGCGCGCCGCGAAGACCCACTCGTCGACCTTGCCCTCGCCCGCGTTGTAGGCGGCGACCGCGAGCACGACGTTGCCGCCGTAGCGCTTGAGCAGGTAGCGGAGGTAGAACGAGCCGTAGGAGATGTTGACCTGCGGGTCGGCGAGGTCGCCCTGGACGAACGCGGTCCCGCCCGACTTGCGCGCGATGTCGTCGGCGGTCGAGGGCAGCAGCTGCATCAGGCCCTTGGCGCCGGCGTGCGAGGTCTGGTCGCGGAAGCGCGACTCCGTGTAGATGACCCCGGCGATCAGGGCCGGGTCGAGGCCCTTCTCGGCGGCCTGCTGGCGGATGATGTCCTCGTGGCGCAGGGGGAGCGCGATCTCCTTGACCGCCTTGTCGACGCCGGGGGCGACGACCGCGGCCACCACGGCCGCGACGACGACCACCGCCACGAGCAGCCAGGTGAGCCGGCGCAACAGCGCTCGGCGCCGCTGCGCGGCGGCGCGGGGACGGGATCGAGTCGTGGCGGATCGCGTGCTCATCTCACTGCTTCAGCTTCTCAAGTACCCCGGTCAGCGTCTGTTCCAGATCATCGATCGTCCCGGAGTTTGCGACCGTGTACGTCGCCCGGGCCGCTTTCTCCTCCTGGGTGAGCTGGCGCGCCGTGCGCTCGTCGAGCGACGCATGCCCCCTCGCCCCGGCGCGCTCGCGCCGGACGGCCTCGTCGGCCACCACTGCCAAGGTAGCGTCGAACGCCGCGTCCATCCCGGACTCGAACAGCAGCGGCACCTCGACCACGAGCGCCCGCGGCGGCGGCTCGCGGGCCGACTGCTCCTCGCGCCAGCCCCAGATGCGCTCGCCGACCCGCGGCCAGAGCATGCCCTCGAGCCACTCACGGTCCTCTGAGGTCGCGAAGGCGCGCCGGGCGACCGCCGCACGGTCGGTGCGGCCCTCGGGCGCGACCTCGGGGCCCCAGCGCTCGACCACGGCGTCGCGCACCTCGGGCGACGCGTAGAGCTCGTGCACGACGGCGTCGGTGGACAGCGTGGCGGCGCCGAGGCGCTCGAGCGCCGCCAGCGCCTCCGACTTCCCGGCCCCGATGCCGCCCGTGAGGCCGACGAACGGCGGGCTAGCCAGTGGGCTCTTCGGCCTCGTCGACGGCCGGCGCGTCGGCTTCGGCGGCCGGCGCCTCTTCCACCGCCGCGTCGGGCGCGGCGGGGGCCGGCTCCTCGGCGGGATCGGCGGCCGCCTCGGCGGCGGGCTCGTCCTCCGGCGAGGCGGCGAAGACGTCCTCCGACAGCCCCAGCTCGGGCACGTTGTCGAGGTCGACGGGGCCGCCGTCCGGCGTCTCGTCCGGGGCCATCACGTCGCGCTGCGGCAGCACCTGGCCCTCGACGCGCTTGATCGAGAGCGAGAGGCGGCGCCGCTCGGAGTCGATCTCGAGGATCTTGACCTTCACGTCGTCGCCCGGCTGGATGATCTCGCGCGGGTTCTCGACGTGGTGCTGGGCGAGCTCAGAGATGT
>JAXDGC010000467.1:0-3155 GCA_034665245.1 Solirubrobacteraceae bacterium
CGTGATCCTCCCGATCGCGCTCCCCGGCATCGTCACCGGCATGGCGCTCAACGCCACCTTCCGCGAGGTGCTCGAGCCGTTCGGCGTCGGGCTCGGGCTGTTCACCGTGATCGTCGGCCACGCGACCTTCTGCATCGTCGTGATCTACAACAACGTCGTCGCGCGCCTGCGGCGGACGGCGCGCTCGTTCGAGGAGGCCTCGGCCGACCTCGGCGCGAGCACGTTCCAGACGTTCCGCTTGATCACGCTGCCGGCGCTGCGCTCGGCGCTCGTCGCCGGCGCGCTGCTCGCGTTCGCGCTCTCCTTCGACGAGGTGATCGTCACGACGTTCACCGCCGGCGGCCAGCAGACGCTGCCGCTGTGGATCCTCACCAACCTTTCACGGCCCAACCAGCTGCCGATCGTCAACGTCGTCGGCGTGGTCGTGATCCTCCTCTCCGCCGTCCCGGTCTACCTCGCCCACCACCTCACCCAGGACGAGGCGGTCGCCGCCGCGCCCGCCAAGTAGTGGAGCTCGCGCTCTTCGCGGCGTGGTGCTTCGTCGTCGCGCTCGCCGGCGGCCTCGTCGGGCTCGTGCTCGGCAACCTGCGGCTGCCCGCGACGGTGTTCGTGGCGTCCTCGGCGGCCGCGGGGGGCGGCGCGAACCTCGCGATCTCGGCGATCGCCGCGCTGACGGCGGCGCTCGTGCACATGCGCGCCGGGCGGATCAACTGGCGGCTCGTGGCCTGGATGGCGCCGCCCTCGATCGCCGGCGCGGTGATCGGCGGCTACCTCGCGGGCACGCTGCCCGACACGCTGCTGCTGCTGGTGATCGCGGCCGTGCTCGTGCAGGCGGGGATCGACCTGCTGCGCCGGCCGATGAAGCCGCGGCCGGGGCCGACGGAGGGCGGCGGCGATCTCGACCTCCGGGCCGCCGTGATCAGCGGCGCGGTGATCGGGGTGATAGGAGGCCTGGTCGGGCTGATCCTCGGCTCGCTGCGGATGCCGGCGCTGCTGCGCTGGGTCGGCGAGGGGCCGCGCATGGCGGTCGGGACGAACGTGACCGTCGGCGTCTTCGTGGGCGTGGCGGGCGCGCTCGCGCACCTGCCCAACGCGGCGCCCGACCTCGACGTGATCCTCGTCGGCGGCGCCGCCTCGGTCCCCGGCGCGCTGCTCGGATCCCGCCTCACGGGCCGGCTGTCGGATCGCGATCTCGTGCGCGCGATCGGCGTCGTGCTGCTGGTGGCCGCGGCGGCCTGCATCGTGCAGGCCGTAACCTGACGCGATGGGACTGCAGGAGGAGACCGCCGACGTCCTCGGCCGGCTGATCCGCTTCAACACCGTCAACCCGCCGGGGCAGGAGCGGGAGTGCCAGGAGTACCTCCGCGACTACCTGACCGACGCCGGGTTCGACTGCGAGCTCGCCGGCACCGACGACGAGCGCCCGAACCTGATCGCGCGGCTGAAAGGCGAGGACGACGGTCCGGTGCTCGGCTACCTCTCGCACGTCGACACCGTGCTCGCCTCGCCGGAGGACTGGTCGCGCGACCCGTGGTCGGGCGAGGAGCACGACGGCCACGTGTGGGGCCGCGGCGCGCTCGACATGAAGTCCCAGACCGCGGCCGAGGTCGTGGCGGGCGCGGCGCTCGCGCGCGAGGGCTGGCGGCCGCCGCGCGGCGAGCTGAAGATCATGAGCGTCGTCGACGAGGAGGTCGGCGGGCTGCTCGGCGCCCAGTGGCTGACCGAGCAGCGCCCGGACCTCGTGCGCTGCGACTACCTGCTCAACGAGGGCGCCGGGACGGTGATCCCGTTCGGCGACCGCCGCCTGTTCGGCGTCTGCTGCGCCGAGAAGGGCACCTTCCGCTTCGTCGTGCGCACCAAGGGCCGCGCCGGGCATGCCTCCGTCCCCGCGCTCGCCGACAACGCGCTGCTCAAGCTCGTCCCGTTCGTCGAGCGCCTCGGCACCGGCCGCGCGGGCTTCGACCTCACCGACGAGCCGCGCGCCTTCATGGCCGCGCTGGGCCTCGACCCCGATGATCCCGAGGCGGCGCTGCGTAGCATCGCCGAGGTCGACGGCCGGCTCGCCGCGATGGTGGAGCCGACGATGGCCGTGACGTTCGCCCCCACCATCATCGGCGCCTCGCAGAAGATCAACGTCATCCCGGCGCACGCCGAGCTCAAGGTCGACTGCCGCGTGCCGGCCGGGATGGGCGCCGAGGGGACGATGGCGCGCGTGCACGAGGTGCTCGGGGACACCGACGGCGTCGAGGTCGAGTTCCTCGAGCAGGTGATCGGCAACCACTCGCCGCTCCAGTCCCCGCTCATGGACGCGATCCGCGACTGGATCGGCGAGCAGGAGCCCGACGCCGAGGTGGTGCCCGTCGCCCTGCCCGCGTTCACCGACTCGCGCTGGTACCGCGAGGCCTTCCCCGACTGCATCGCCTACGGCTTCTTCCCGCAGCGCCACCAGAGCCTGTACGAGACCTGGCCGCTGATCCACGGGGCCGACGAGCGGATCGACGTCCGCGACCTCGGCGTCGCCGCGAGCTTCTTCCACGAGCTGCCGAGGAGGCTGCTGGCATGACCGACGAATCGACCGAGCCCGAGAAGCTGCGCCTCGGCGGGATGGCGCTGCGCAACGGGCTGCTCGTGCACGGGCCGACACATTGGGCGGCGGCGGTCCGGAACGCGCGGTCTGGCGAGGTCGAGGTCGCGTCCGGGCGCAAGCCGCGGATGCGGAGCGCCGACGGCGTGCCGGGGGTGCGCGGCGTCGTGCGCCTGGGCGAGGCGATGGCGGTGATCCCGCTCGTCAAGCGGGCGCTGCCGTCGGCGCGGCTGCCGTTCCAGGACGCGTCCGTGCTCGGCGTCGCGGCCGGCGCCTCGCTCACCGGCGCGCTGGCGCGCCGGCGGCTGAAGGGCGCGGGCGGCGAGTCGATCGCGGCGCTCGTCTCCGTCGTGCCGGCCCTCTTCGCGCTCCGCGGCGGCGAGCTCGCGGCCTACCACGGGGTCGAGCACAAGTCGATCGCGGCCTACGAGCAGGGCGACGAAGACGCGAGCGAGGCCTCCAAGGAGCACGAGCGCTGCGGCTCGCACCTCGTCGCGCCGATGCTCGCCTCCAACCTGGCGGGCACGCTGCTGCTGCGCCAGGCGCTCGAGAAGCCGAGCCCGGTGGCCGG
>JAXDGC010000468.1:0-4593 GCA_034665245.1 Solirubrobacteraceae bacterium
AAGCCGTAGTACTTGAACGCCGCCAGGACGCCGAGGTCGAGCGCGACCGCGACGCCGACGATCACGCCGCGGCGCCGCTCGTCGGCGGTCCGGGCGATCAGCCGCGCGGCCGCCGGGTTGCCGAGCGTCACCCCCGCGAGCAGGAGGCAGAAGCGCCAGCTCGCCGCCGCGTAGAAGACGTAGCTCGCCACGATGATGAACGGCTTCCACAGCCGCGGCCGCGACATCAGCGCCCACGACAGCGCGAGGACGATCGGGAAGAAGATCGCGAACTGGACCGTCGGGAACAGCATCGCGGTCAGGCGTCGTCAGGCTGCGGGTCGCGCCGCAGCGCCGCGTTGATGAGCTCCGGCGGCACGGCCCGGAACAGAAAGGCGAGCCCGAGGTAGGCGAGCGCGGCGAGCGCAACCAGGATCACCGGGTGCGCGGGCACCCAGATCCCGATCGCCGACGCGGCCGCGATCCCCGGCAGCAGCCGCGGCACGATCGCGAACGACGGCACCAGCGTCCGGTCCACCCGCCACAGCGAGACCAGGTAGCCGACCGCGAGCACCGCCTCGGCCCCGCAGGTCGCGACCGCCGCTCCCTCGGCGCCCCACGGCGGCACCAGCACGAGCGTCGCCACCGCCGCGGTCACCGCCGCCACGAGGTTCGGGATCAGCAGCGCCCGGTAGCGCTTGAGCGACAGCAGCGCGAACGACCCGGTCGCGACGAAGAAGGAGGTGAACAGCGCGATCGCCTGCAGGCGCAGCACCGGCACCGAGTCCTGGAACTTCGGGCCCGCGACGACGTCGATCGCGAACTGCGCCCCGATCGCCACGCACAGCGCGCCGACGGCGCCCAGCAGCGCCGACACCTCGAACAGCTTCTGCAGCCCGTAGCGCAAGCGGCCCGTGTCGTCGCGCGCCGCCCGCGCGAGGATCGGGAAGCCGGAGGAGACCAGCAGCCACGGGATCACCCCGACGGTCTCGACGATCCGGTACGCCGCGCCGTAGATCCCGGTCTCGGACGCGTCGGCGATGTAGCTCATGAGGATGATCGCGAGCCGGAAGTAGACGAGCCCGACGGCGGCGGCGAGCGCGAACGGCGCGACCTCGCGCAGCATCCGCTTCCACTCGGCGAGGTCGAAGGCGGGCAGCAGCGCCGCCTCGCTGCGCAGCACGAGCAGCGTGCAGAGCAGGATCACGATGCCGCCGAAGACGCTGGTCAGGAAGAACGGCAGGAGCGACGCGCCCGCGACCACCAGCGCGATCATCGAGACCGAGATCGTCGCGTGCTTGAGCAGCTCCAGGGCCGACACCCAGCCGAGCTTCAGCCGCGCGCTCAGCGACACCATGTAGGTCTGCTGCGTGAGCGTGAGCAGCAGCCCGACGCCGGTGATGAAGGTGCCCTCCACCACCACCGTCCTCGCCCCCGTGACCGCCGTGAAGCCGGTGGCCACGAGCACCCCGACGACGGTCAGCGCGAGCCGCAGGCCGACCAGCTGGCGCAGGTAGCGGTCGCGCGCCGGGCCGTCCAGCACCGCGTACTCGCGGATGCCCATGTAGGTCAGCCCCGCCTCGGTGACCCCGCCGATGATGAAGATGATCGACGAGACCGCGACGAAGTAGCCGTAGTCGACCGTCCCCAGGTGCCGCGTCATGAACGGCACCGAGGCGAGCGAGAGCAGCATCGACGCGACGTAGGCGAGCGTCCGCAGCGCGCCGCCGCGGATCGCCACACCGCCGGCGAGGTTGGAGTCGAGGAGGTCGACGTCTGGCTCGCTCACGGCCATCTCGCGGCCGACCTTAGAGGGCGCGCCGGAGCGCGTACCCTGCCGGGCATCACGGGGGACCTCGGATCCGAGACCGGCCCGCGCCCGCCCGCCTGGCGGATCGCGGTCGTGCGCGCGATCGCGCGGCTGCCCGCCCCGCTGCGCCGGCGGATCTGGGGCGCGCGCCGCGCCCGGGCCCGCGCCAGGCGCCGGGCGCTCGAGGCGCGCGGCGACTTCTCGCAGTCTCGGCCCGCGCTGCACGGCATGGACCGCCGGCTCGAGGCGATCCTCGACAAGGACGGCGGGTTCTTCGTCGAGGCGGGCGCCAACGACGGCTACCAGCAGTCCAACACCTACAGCCTCGAGCGCCTGCGCGGCTGGCGCGGCGTGCTCGTGGAGCCGGTCCCCGACCTCTACCGCGAGGCGGTGCGCGAGCGCCCCGGCGCCCGCGTCTTCAACTGCGCCCTCGTGGCCGAGGGCCATCCCGACCCCGGCGTCACGCTCCGCTACGGCGGGCTGATGACGGTGGTCGCCGGCGACGAGCAGGCCGACCGGGACTGGGTCGCCGCCGCGCACGCCGTCGCTCAGGAGGAGCCCGAGCACGAGTTCACCGTGCCCGCCCGCACCCTCTCCTCCCTGCTCGACGAGGTCGGCGCGCCGGAGGTCGACCTGCTCTCGCTCGACGTCGAGGGCTACGAGCCGCAGGTGCTCGCCGGGCTCGACCTCGATCGCCACGCGCCGCGCTACGTCCTCGTGGAGATCCGCGACCCCGAGTCGGGCCGCGGCGCGATCGACGCGATCCTTGGTGGGCGCTATGCAGAGGCGGAGCAGCTCTCGCCCTACGATGTCCTCTACTCGCGCGCCGACGTGAAGCGCCCGGTGCCGTCGGTCTAGACCGCATCGTTCGGGGGCATTCAGGTTTGGAGCCTCCGAGTTCGATGTCCGTGTCTTCGCCTCCTCTTCCCGCGCCTGCCAGGCCCGCGCCACCCGTCGCGTCCCAGGACGTGCTCGGAGTCCCGCTGGCCCTCACGGACTACTCGAGCACGCTGGACTGGATCGAGGCGGCCGTCGCGGCCCGCCAGCGCGCCTACATCTGCGTCGCGGCGGTCCACACCGTCATGGAGTCCCAGGAGGACCCGGCGCTGCGCGAGGCCGTGCTCGCCTCGGACTTCACCGTTCCCGACGGCCAGCCGCTCGTGTGGGCCATGAACCTGCTCGGCCACAACCTCTCGAGCCGGGTCTACGGGCCCGACCTGATGGAGCGCGCCTGCGAGCGCGCCGCCCGCGCCGGCCAGGCCTTCTTCCTCTACGGGGGGCGCGCGTCCGCGCTCGAGATGCTGCGCGAGGCGCTGCCGCAGCGCTATCCGGGCCTGCGCGTCGTGGGCGCCCGGCCCGGGCCGTTCCGCGACCTCAGCCCGGAGGAGGCGGACGCGATCGCCCTCGAGCTCAACGCCGCCGAGCCCGACGTGATCTGGGTCGGCCTCGGCGTCCCGTTGCAGGAGAAGTTCATGGCCGCCATGCGCGAGCGGCTCGAGGCGCCCGTGCTCGTCGGCGTCGGCGCGGCCTTCGACTTCCACGCCGGCCTCAAGCGCCAGGCCCCGGACAGCCTGCAGCGGCTCGGCCTCGAATGGGCGTTCCGGCTCGCGCAGGAGCCGCGGCGGCTGTGGCGGCGCTACCTCCGCTACAACCCGCGCTTCGTGCTCGGCTTCGCTCGCCAATACCTGCGGCACCTCCGCACGCGCCGCGCGTGAGGCGGTCGCTCCTCGTCGCGCTCGCATGCTGTGCCGCGGTCCTGGCCGGCGCCGTCCCCGCGCGGGCCGCCACCGTCGACGACGGCCCGGCGGTCGCCGCGCTGGGCCTCGGCGACGCGCGCGTCTTCATCCGCGGCACGGACAGCGCGCTGTGGACACGCACCTGGAACGGGACGACGTGGACGAGCTGGTCCTCGCTCGGCGGCTCGCTGACCTCCGGGCCCGCCGTGGGCACCCGCCCGGACGGGGTCTACGACGTCGTCGTGCGCGGGCCCGACAACGCCTACTACCACCGCGCCTTCACGCCCGCCGGCGGCTGGTCGGACTTCGTCTCGCTCGGCGGCAGCTTCATCTCGGCCCCCACGGTCAGCTATCGGCAGGGCGCCGGATACATCGACATCGCCGGCATCGCCTCGGACCACCAGCTCTGGTTCACGTCCTTCGTGCCGGGCAGCGGCTGGTCGGGCTGGTCCCCGCTCGGGGGCTCGCTGCGCAACGCGAGCATGGTCTCGCCCCGGTCGGGGGCGATCGACATCTGGGTGCGCGGAACCGACAACCAGCTCTACCAGAAGTCCTGGACCGGGGACGCCTGGACCGACTTCATCCCGCTCGGCGGCTCGCTGGCCTCCGGCATCTCCGCCACGACCTGGGACATCAACCGGCGCGACATCTTCGCCCGCCTCTCCGACGGCGCGATGTGGATCCGCTCCTGGACCAGCACCGGGAGCTACGGGCCCTGGGCTCGCCTCGGCGGCCATCCGACCTCGGGCCCGGGCGCGACCGCGATCGCCCCCAATCGCCTGCTGGTCTTCTCCCGCGACGGCCAGAAGGTCGTCGCCAACAGCTTCTCGAGCACCTGGACGGGCTGGGGGGACTTCGGCTACGCGCCGCTCTTCAGCGCGCCGCGCCCGCCGCCGCCGAGCGTCGTCCCCGGGCCCACGCCCGGCTCCGAGCTGCGGCTGAACGCCGGCTTCGGCTGCATCCCGCAGGGCGGTCGCGTGCCGGTGCGCGTCCGCATCAAGCAGCGCACCAATCGCCTCAAGCCGCGCGTGATCAAGGTCGTGTTCTTCATCGACGGCGGCAAGCACA
>JAXDGC010000469.1:0-4403 GCA_034665245.1 Solirubrobacteraceae bacterium
GACCTCGACCGCGCGCCCGAGCGGCTCGCCGCCCGCCTTGACCATCGCCGCACGCAGCTCGCGGCACGCCTTGACCACGGCCGAGCCCCACGACGTCGAGCCCATCGAGCCGCCGGCGAGCTGGGCCTGGCCGAAGTCGCTGTCGCCGATCTCCATCCGCACCTGCGCCGGGTCGACGCCGAGCGCGTCGGCGGCGATCTGCGTCAGCACCGTGCGCGCCCCGGTGCCGATGTCGGCGGCGGCGATCTGGACCGTGAAGCCGCCGTCGGCGTCGAGGCGCGCGGTCGCCTGGGAAGGCGCGCGGTAGGCCGGGTAGGTCGAGGCCGCGACGCCGGTGCCGACGAGCCAGCGGCCGTCGCGGCGCGCGCCCGGGGTCGGGTCGCGGCCCTCCCAGCCGAAGCGCCGCGCGCCCTCGCGCAGGCAGGCGACGAGGCTGCGCGAGCTCCACGGGATGTCCTTCTCGGGGTCGCGCTCAGGCTCGTTGACGATCCGCAGCTCGATCGGGTCGAGGCCGCACGCGATCGCCAGCTCGTCCATCGCCGACTCGAGCGCGTACATGCCGGGGCATTCGCCGGGCGCGCGCATCCACGACGGGGTGGGCACGTCGAGGGCGACCAGCCGGTGGGTCGTCAGCCGGTCCGGCGCCGCGTACATCATGCGCGTGGCGACGGCGGTCTGCTCGGCGAACTCGCGCACGGTCGAGGTCTGCTCGAAGACGTCGTGGCCGATCGCCCGCAGCCGGCCGTCGCGCGCGGCGCCGAGGCGCACGCGCTGGATCGTCGGCGTGCGGTAGCCGACCATGGAGAACAGCTGCTGCCGCGTGAGCGCGACCTTGACCGGGCGCTCGATGATCCGCGCGGCGACCGCGGCGAGCACCGCCTGCGGGCGCAACGTCCCCTTGGAGCCGAAGCCGCCGCCGACGTGCTCGGAGATCACCCGCACGCGCTCGGGCTCGAGCTCGAACAGCTCGGCGAGATCATTGTGCGCCCGCCACGTGCCCTGGATCGAGTCGTAGAGCGTCAGCCCACCGTCCTCCCAGACGGCGAGGCTCGCGTGCGGCTCCATCGGGTTGTTGTGGATCGGCTGGGTCGTGTACGTCGCATCGACGACGACCTCGGCGGCGGCCAGCCCGGCGTCGATGTCGCCGTGCGCGACGTCGGTCGGGAAGGACGGGTTGACCTTCTCGGGCTTGTAGAAGCGGGGATGGCCGGGCCGCAGCTCGACGTCGTGCTCGACGGGGCGGTAGTCGAGCCGCACGGCGCCCGCCGCCTCCTGCGCGGTCTCGAGCGACTCGGCGACGACGGCGGCGACGATCTGGCCGCGGTAGGCGACGCGGCTCGACTGGAAGAGCATCAGCTCGCCGTCGGCGACCTCGGCGAGCCGCGGGGCGTTCTCGTGCGAGATCACGGCGCGCACGCCGCGGATCGCGAGGGCCGCGCTCGCGTCGACGGCGGCGATCTCGCCGGTGGCGATGGTGGACGTGATCGCGGCTGCGTAGGCGACGCCCTCGATCGGCTGCTCGTACGCGTAGCGCGCCTCGCCCATGACCTTCTCGCGGCCCTCGACGCGGCTGAGCGGCGTGCCGACGGCAGGTGCCAGCGTGGCCGTGTCGATGGTCATGCGCACAGGTCGGCGAGCGTGGCGGTGAGCACGTTGCGCGCCAGCGCGACCTTGTAGGCGTTGTCGCGGAGCGGCTCCGCCGGGGCGAGCTCGGCGACCGCCGCGGCGGCGAAGGTCTCGCGGGTGGCGGGAGCCCCGACGATGGCCGCCTCCGCCTGCTGCGCCCGCCACGGCACGTGGGCGACGCCGCCGAGCGCGATCCTGCATGCCTCGACGATGCCCCCGCGCACCTCGACGGCGGCGGCGACGGAGATGACCGCGAACGAGTAGGAGGCGCGCTCGCGGACCTTGCGGTAGGCGGAGCGCGGGGCGGGCTCGGTGATCTCGATCGCGGTGATGAGATCGCCGGGCTCGAGCTCGGTGTCCCGCTCGGGCTCGTCGCCGGGCAGGCGGTGCAGCCCGGGCATCGGGACAGTGCGGGCTCCGCCGGCGCCGTGAACGTGCACCGTGGCCCCCAGCGCGGCGAGCGCGACCGCCATGTCGGACGGGTGGGTGGCGACGCAGTGCTCGGAGTGCCCGAGGATCGCGAGGTTCCTGTGCTCGCCCTCGCGGGCGGGACAGCCCGAGCCGGGCCGGCGCTTGTTGCAGGGCTTCGTGACGTCCTGGAAGTACGAGCAGCGCGTCCGCTGCAGCAGGTTCCCGCCGATGGTGGCGAGGTTGCGCAGCTGGCCCGAGGCGCCGCCGAGCAGCGCCTGCGAGAGCACCGGACAGCGCTCGCGCACGAGCGGGTGGACCGCGAGGTCGGACATGCGGACGGCGGCGCCGACCCGCAGTCCGCCGCCGGGCAGCTCCTCGACCGCATCGTGCGGGAGGCGCGAGACGTCGACGAGGCGGTCCGGCGTCGCGACCCCGAGCTTCATCAGGTCGACGAGGTTCGTGCCGCCGCCGAGGTACGTCGCCCCCTGCGCGCCCGCCGCCACCGCGGCCGCGACGTCGGCCGCGCGCTCGTAGCCGAACGGCTTCACGCGACGTCGCCGATCGCGGCGACGATGTTCGGATACGCGCCGCAGCGGCAGAGGTTGCCGCTCATGCGCTCGCGTATCTCCGCCGCGTCGAGCGCGACGCCCTCCGCCTCCGCCTCGGCGAGCATGCCGGCCGCCGAGCAGAGCTGGCCGGGCGTGCAGTAGCCGCACTGGAACGCGTCGCGCTCCACGAACGCGGACTGCAGCGGATGCAGGTCGTCGCCCGCGGCGAGGCCCTCGACCGTCACGAGCTCGGCACCGTCATGCGCGACGGCGAGCGCGAGGCACGCGTTGGCGCGCCGGCCGTCGATCAGGATCGTGCACGCGCCGCACTGGCCGTGGTCGCAGCCCTTCTTCGCCCCCGTCAGCCCGAGCCGCTCGCGCAGGAGGTCGAGCAGCGTGGTCCGCACGTCGATCTCGAGACGGTGCTCCTCGCCGTTGATCCGCAGCGCGATCTCGGTCATCCCGACCACGCTACCCGTCAGCGGCGCCCGGAACCCCGCGCTCGCGGACGAGGGCGGCTCAGCGCCCGATCGCGGTGGTGAGCGCCGCCCTCACCCCTGGCTCGGCGTCCATCGCCGCCAGGGCGAGGTCGGCGAACATCGCGCCCTTCGCGAGGTCGCCGACGTCGTACGAGGTGCCGTCGCGGCGGTCCAGGACGGTCAGCACGCCGACCGCGTCGCCCCCGTCCGGGATCAGCGGCACCACGAGCATCGTGTAGGGGACGTAGCCGGTCCTCCGCGCCGTCGCGGCGGCGAAGTCGGGGTCGGCGCGGCAGTCCTGGACGACCTCGCCGACGCCGGTCGAGAGCACGCGCCCGGCGATGCCCTGGCCGGCGCGTAGGCGCATGCCGACGACCTCGTCGGCGCCGGCGCCCCACGCCGCCTGGTAGTCCAGGCCGCCGTCCCGGCGCCGCAGCGCGACCGACGTCGCCGCGGCGTCGAACACGCCGGCGGCCGTCTTGACGATCGCCGCGAGCACGCGGGCGGTCGCCTCGCCGACGGCGGCGGAGACGCCGATGTCGCGGCCGCGCTCGGTCGGCAGGCGGCCGCCGAGCCCGTCGGCGAACGCCTGCATCGAGGGCAGCCGCCGCTCGGGGTCGACGGCCAGCGCGGCGTCGATCGTCGAGAGCAGCTCCGGGCTCGTGCCCTCCGGCGGCTGCACGCTGGCGTAGCGGGCGGGCACGCTGGTGAGCAGGGTCCAGGCGGTCATGGCGAGGCCGTAGACGTCCGTGCGCGGCGACAGCGCGCCGCCCGTGAACGCCTCGGGCGCCATGTAGCCCGGCGTCCCGATGCCCTCGGTCGCGCTCTCGGCCGCCAGATCGCGCGCGATCCCGAAGTCGACCAGCACGACGCCGCGCTCGGGCGAGAGCATGAGGTTCTGCGGCTTGACGTCGCGGTGGATCGTCTGCTGCTCGTGCACGTAGCGCAGCGCCTCGGCCGCCTCCAGCGTGTGCTTGATGACCTGGTCCTCGGCCAGCCCGGGCGTGCCCTCGCGGCGCAGCACGTGCGCGAGGTCCTCGCCGTCGACCCACTCCATCATCAGGTAACGGCCGCTCGGGTCGTCGACCGTCCCGAGCACCTTGACGACGCGCGGGTGGTCGAGGCGCGACAGCAGCCGGCCCTCGATCTCGAAGCGGGCCGCGTGGCGCTCGTCGAGCAGCCGCTTGGCGGCCACGGCGCGGCCGTCGGGGCCGGTCGCGCGGTAGACGCTGCCCATCGCGCCCTGAGCCGCCGGTTCCCCGAGCCGATAACCGCCGACAAGCTCCGTACCCGGCCCTGGAGCATTCACGGGGCCGACGGTACCGCGTTTTAACTGGGG
>JAXDGC010000470.1:0-10684 GCA_034665245.1 Solirubrobacteraceae bacterium
GATCGCCGGCTCCCCCGCGCGCATCCAGCATCCGCGCGTAGTCGGTCTGGCTGTAGGCGAGCCATGGGAGGGCCGCCGTCCGCGTGTTCGTCGCGAGCGCGGCCTCGAAGTGGCGCTCCGCCTCCTCGAAGCGCTGGGCCGAGGCCGCGAGGATCCCGAGGTAGCGGGAGACCGAGCCACGCATCCCCTCGCACTGGTCGACGACGTTCAGCCCCGCCCAGGGAACCAGGAGCTCATGGAGGACGGTGGCTGCACCGGCGTCGCCCACCAACCCGGCCGCCTCGGCGAGGAAGCTCATCCCGAACAGCCACTCCTGGTCGAACGGCAGCGCCGCGAAGCGATCGCGGGCCAGCTCGTGGAGTGTCCGCCCTGCTTCCGGCAGGCGCCCGAGCCGGGCCTGCAGGTGCGCCAGCACGCAACGGAACACCTGGCGCGACGGGTGCCGGGCCACGAGGTCGACGATCGCCGGCTCGATCTCCTCGAGCCGCCCGCGGAACTCGCACAGCGTGTACCGCTGCATGACGTACACGGGGACCGCCATGTCGGGCTGCACGCGCTCGCCGAGCTCGCGGACCTCCTCGACGAGGGCCTCCGCCTCGGCGAGCCTGCCGTCGGACAGCGCGAGCATCGCCGCCGCCCCGCCGACGTCCCAGAGGTGAGCGGGCTGCCTGAGCTCCCTGGCGACGTGCTCGGCCGCCTCCAGCTCCCGCCTCGCCGCGTCGATCTCCCCCATTGCCAGGAGCGGGCCGAGCGCGTGCATGTAGCCGTGCACAACGCGCTCCCGGTCCCCGATCCGCTCGGCGATCTCGCGCAGCTCGCGCCCGATCGAGATGACCTCGCCGAACGTGTCGGGCGCGACGATCGCGATCGCGCGACCGTCGAGCGCGTACGCGAGCGCCGCGTCGTTCGACGCACGACGCGCGTGGGTGACGGCCTCGCGGCTGAGCGTGTCTCGCCGGCTCCGCGACGGCTCGTCGCGCAGTGCCCCGGCCAGCCGGGCGAGCAGGCGCACGCGCAGGTCGACGTCCTCCTCCCCCAATGCCGCGAGCCCCTCCTCGAGCAGCGGCAGGAGCTGCTCGTCGGCGCTCGCGCGGGCGTACACGATCCGTCCTCCGTACTCCGCCGCCGCGCGCGCCAGCTCGGGAGCGAGACCGAGCCGCCTCGCGATGCGGGCCGCCGCGAGCAGCGCCGCCTTCGCCGCGGACCCGTTCCCGGCGCGCGACTCCGCCTCGCCGAGCGAGAGCAGCAGGCGGCAGCGCGTGGACTCGTCGGAGTCCCCGAGCGCCGCAAGCGCGGTCTCGTACTGTCGCGCGGCCTCCTCGTCGGCAAGCGACGCGAGGGCGCGATCCGCAGCACGGGTGGCGTAGTCCACGGCCCGCTCGTCGTCCCTCCCGGCGATCGCGTGATGCGCCAGCTCGGCGAGGTGCGGACCGGACTCGTCGCCGTACAGCGTCTCGAGCGCGTCGACGGCGCGCCGGTGCAACATCACGCGGCGGGCGCCGCTGAGGCCCTCGTAGAGCGTGTCCCGGATCAGCACGTGGGCGAAGCGGGCCCGGCCGGGCACGCCGGGGACGTCGGAGACGACGCGCGCCGTGATGGCCTCGTCCAGCAGGTCGAGCAGCTCGTCCTCGGAGACGTCGCTGAGCCGGGCGAGCGCGTCGATCGCGAACTCGCGACCGAGGACGGAGGCGAGCACCAGCGCGCGGTTGCAGGCTTCCGAGAGGTGGGTGAGCCGGCGGGCGATGACGGCGCGGACGCTCTGGGGGACGCTGCGGCGGCCCTCGACGGACTGCAGGCGCACGATCTCGCCGGCGAAGAGCGGGTTGCCCCCGGTCTGCTCGTGCAGCGCGCCGACCGCCACCGGGGCGGCGGTCTCCAGCCCGACGAAGTCCTCGAGCTCCGCCTCGCTCAGCCCGGCGACGTCGAGCCGGCGGGTCCCCGGCTCGCGCCCGACCTCCGCCAGCATCTGGGCCAGTGCCGGTCCCGGCACCGGGTCGACGTCGCGGCAGGCGGCGAGCAGCAGGATCCGGGCCGCGCCGAGCTCGCGCGCGACGAACTGCAGGAGCAGCAGCGAGGACGCGTCGGCCGCGTGCAGATCGTCGAGCACGAGGACGATCGGCCGGCTCTCCGAGGCACGGCGCAGGAACTGCGCAGTTGCGTCGAAGAGGCGAAAGCGCGCGGCCTCGGCGTCCCCCGCGACCGGCTCACCCGTCGCGGACAGGCGCTCGCGCAGCTCGGGCACGATCTGCGCGAGGTCCGCGGCGCCGGCGCCGAGCTGAGCCCGGAGCAGCGTCGGGTCGGTCTCGCGCACGTACGTCCGCAGCGACTGCACCCACGGCCAGTACACGGGCGCGCCGCCGGCCTCCCAGCACCGGCCCACGAGCACGCGGGCGCCCCGATCCTCGGCGCGCGCGATCAGCTCCTCGGCGAGCCGGCTCTTCCCGATGCCGGGCTCCCCGACGAGCAGGAACAGGCGCCCTCGCGCGGCGAAGGCGTCGTCGAGGCCGCCGACCAGCTCGGCGAGCTCGGCCTCGCGCCCGACGAACGTCCCGTCCCGCGCGCGGCGGGTGGGGTCCGGCGCCGCGGCGACCTCGAGCGCGGGATCCTGCTCGAGGATCGCCTGGTGCAGCTCGCGCAGACGCCGCCCGGGCTCGATGCCGAGCTCGTCGACGAGGGCGCTGCGCGCCTCGCGATACGCCTCCAGCGCGTCCGCCTGTCGCTCACAGCGGTAGAGGCAGAGCATCTGCTGCGCACGGAAGCCCTCGCGCAGCGGGTGCTCCGCCACCAGCGCGTCGAGCTCGCCCGCCAGCTCCGCGTGCCGGCCGCGTGCGAGCTCTCGTTCGCCGCGCTCTTCCAGACAGGTCAGGTGGAGCTCCTCGAGCCTGGCGATCGCGGGCTGGGCGAAGCGCTCGCGGGCGAACTCGGCGAGCGGCGGACCGCGCCACAGTGAGAGCGCCTCCTCCGGCCTGCCCTCCGCGGCCAGGCGCCGGAAGCGCGCGAGGTCGAGCTCGTCGGAATCGACGCGGAGCAGGTAGCCCGGGCTTCGCGTCTCCACGCGCTCCCGGCCGAGCAGCTTCCGCAGGCGAGAGATGTAGACCTGCAGCGCCTTCTGCGCCGTCTCGGGCGGGTCGTCCTCCCAGAGCGCGTCGATCATGCCGTCGCGAGAGACGGCCCGGTTCGCCTCCAGCAGGAGCAACGCCAGGACGGCGCTCTGCTTGTGCCCGCCGATGTCCAGCGCCCGGCCACCCGACAGCACCTCGAGCGGGCCGAGGATGCGGAACTCCATTCTTGGTCTGTGGCGACGCTACTGCGGCGGGAGGAGCGCGGCAAGCGCCTCGAGGAAGCGCTCGTTCTCCGCCTCGGTGCCGACCGTCACGCGGAGTGCCCCCGGGCGTCCCAGCGAATCGCCGCTGCGCACGAGGATCGCGCGTTGCGCGAGGCCCTTGAGCAGCTCGCGCTCGGTCTCGGCGGGATCGTCGGCCTCGGGCAGGTCGAACCAGACGAAGTTGGCCTGCGACTCGGCGGGCGTGAGGCCGAGGCCGCGCAGGCCGTCCTCGAGCCCGATCCGCTCGGCGAGGTTGCGCTCAACGCGCCGGGCGACTTCGTCCTGGTGGTTGAGCGCCTCCAGCGCCGCGGCCTGGGCGGCCGCGTTGCAGAAGAACGGCTGGCGCACCTGGTCGACGGCGGTGCGGAAGCTCTCCGCGCCGCAGAGCGCGAAGCCGACGCGCAGGCCGCAGAGCCCGTAGACCTTCGAGAAGGTCCGCAGCAGGACGAGGTTCGGGTGCTTCTTGAGGAGCGGGATCGACTCGTCCGGGTCCTGGAGGATGTTGAACTCGCAGTAGGCCTCGTCGAGGATCACGGCCACGTGGCGCGGGACGTCGGCCACGAAGGCGGCGATCTCGTCGAGCGGCAGCGCCGTCGAGGTCGGGTTGTTCGGGTTGCAGACGATCACGAGCCGGGTCGCGACCGTGACCTCCTCGCGCATGGCGGCGAGGTCGTGGCGGTGCTCGTCGTCGAGCGGCACCTCGATCGCGCGCGCCCCGGAGGCCGCGGCGAGGTGCGGGTAGACCGAGAACGACGGCCAGGCGTAGACGACCTCCGCGCCCGGCTCCAGCAGCGCGTCGCCGGCCGCGAGCAGGATGTCGCAGGAGCCGTTGCCGATCGCGATCCGGTTGGCGGGGACGTCGTAGCGGTCCGACAGCCGCGTGCGCAGGGCGGCGTTGGTCGGGTCGGGGTAGCGGTTGAGGCCGCTGAGCGCCTTCGTGACCGCGTCGACGACCTCGGGGATCGGCGGGTACGGGCTCTCGTTGGAGGCGAGCTTGGCCACCGGCCCCTCCGACGCGTAGCCGTCGGCCGCCGGGTAGACCGGGATGCGGCGGACCTTGGCGCCGAACTCGAGGCTCATCCGTCCTGAGCCTACTGCGCGCCCGTGAGGTCCAGCCGGAGCGCCGCGGCCTCCCCGAGGTAGACGTGCTGGGCCTCGTGGCCGGGCTCCCCGTAGCAGTGGATGAGCACGCGGATCACGCGCGGGAGGGCGCCCGGCACGGGCACCTCCCGCGTGCACAGCAGCGGCACGGCGCTCAGGCCCATCTCGCGCGCCGCGACGGCCGGGAACTCGGCGTCGAGGTCATCTGTGAGCGTGAAGATGCAGCTCACGAGGTCCTCGGCCGCCAGCGCGTTGCGCTCGAGGATCGTGCGCATCAGCTCGTCGGTGGCGGCGAGGATGGCGTCGCGATCGTTGGCGGTGACGGTCGTGGCGCCGCGGAGGGCGTACAGGCGCATGCGCGGCGGCATTCAATCAGCCGCGCGAGCCGCTCCGGCCGCGGGCCGGCCGGCCGGTCCCGCGCAGCCGCTCGACCTCCGCCGCCGACAGGCGGCGGTGGCCGCCCGGCGGCAGGGTGCCGAGCCGCAGCGGGCCGAACGCGACGCGCTCGAGCGTCTCGACGCGATGGCCGACGAGGTCGAGCATCCGCCGCACCTGGCGCTTGCGGCCCTCGTGGATCGTCAGCTCGAGCTCGCCCGGCGCGATCCGGCGCACCCTGGCCGGCGCCGTGCGCCCATCCTCGAGCTCGACGCCCTCGCGCAGGCGGCGCAGCGCCGGCTCGCGCACGGGCGGGTTGCGCACGACGGCGCGGTAGACCTTGGGGACCTCGAAGGACGGATGCGTGAGGCGGTAGGCCAGCTCGCCGTCGTCGGTGAGCAGGATCAGCCCCGTCGTGTCGGCGTCGAGGCGGCCGACCGGGTAGAGGCGCCGGTCGCCCTTGATCAGGTCGACGATCGTGCGCCGGCCGTGGGTGTCATGCGCGGTCGAGACGACGCCCGCGGGCTTGTTGACGATGTAGACCGCGCGCGGGCCCTCCGCCTCGCCGATGGGCTTGCGGTCGACGGCGATCTCGTCCTGCTCGGTGACGTCGCGCGCGGGGTCGCGCACGACCTCGCCACCGACCGTGACGCGGCCGGCGAACACGAGCTGCTCTGCGGCGCGGCGGGAGGCCACCCCGGCGTGGGCGAGGTGCTTGGCGAGGCGCATGGCCCTGCCACCATAGGCGGCGATGGATCTGGAGCTGCTCGAGCGCACGCTCGCCGACGCCGGCGAGCCCGGCTTCCGCGCCCGCCAGGCGTGGCGCTGGACCGCGGGCGGCGCGGCCGGCTACGAGGAGATGACCGACCTGCCCGCGCCGCTGCGCGACCGCCTGCAGGCGGAGGTCCCCTACACGACGCTGACGCTGCTCAACGAGGCGCACTCGCGCGACGGCACGGTCAAGGCGCTGTTCCAGACCCACGACGGCCGCCCCGTCGAGGCGGTGCTGATGCGCTACCGCGACGGCCGGCGCTCGGTCTGCGTCTCGTCGCAGTCGGGCTGCCCTCTGACGTGCACGTTCTGCGCGACGGGTGCCATGAAGTTCGGGCGCAACCTGACCGCGTCCGAGATCCTCGACCAGGTGCTGCACTTCCGCCGCATCGAGCCGCTCAACCACCTGGTGTTCATGGGGATGGGCGAGCCGATGATGAACCTCGACAACGTTCTGGCCGCCTCGCGGCGGCTACCCGACCTCGGCATCACCCACCGCCGCACCGGCATCTCCACCGTCGGCTGGGCGCCCGGCATCCGGAAGCTGACCGAGTCCGACATGCCGATCCGGCTCGCGCTGTCGCTGCACGCGCCCGAGGACGCGCTGCGCTCGAAGATCATGCCGGTCAACGAGCGCTACTCGATCGCCGAGGTGCTCGCGGCGTGCGAGTCCCACTACGAGCGCCGCCGCCGCAAGATCTTCGTCGAGTACGTGATGCTCGCCGGCGTCAACGACTCCTACGGCCAGGCCGTCGCGCTCGCGAAGCTGCTCGACCCGCGGATCTACAAGCTCAACCTGATCCCCTACAACCCGACCGGCTCGATCTACGACGGGTCGAGCCGCGGCGCGATCCACGCCTTCAAGACGGCCCTGGAGGAGCACGGGCTGGGCGCGACGGTGCGGCTCACGCGCGGACGCGACATCGACGCCGCCTGCGGGCAGCTCGCCGCCAAGGCCGCCGCGGCCTAAGCCGGCCGCGCCGCCACGACGCCGCCCGAGCGCTCGTCGCCCGCGCGCAGCAGGCGGTCGCGCAGCGCGGCCTGGTCCTCGGGGCTCGGATCCCACTGCTCGAGCTCGGGCAGCTCCTCGACCGAGCGCAGGCCGAACAGCTTCAGGAAGAGCGGGGTGGTGCGGTAGAGGACGGCGCCGAAGGAGGAGCGGCCCGCCTCCTCGATCAGCCCGCGCTCGGCCAGCGCGGCGGTGGCCGACTCCGACGCGACGCCGCGGATGCGGGCCATCTCCGGGCGCGAGACCGGCTGCAGGTAGGCGACGACCGACAGCGTCTCCGCCTGGGCGGGCGTCAGGGCCGGCGTGCGCGGGCGCGAGAGCAGCCGCCGAGCCGCCTCCTCCGCCCCCGGGTCCGTCGCGAGCGTCCAGCCGCCGGCGATCTCCTTGAGCGCGACGCCGCGGCCGTGCAGGCCGTCGCGCAGCTCCGTGAGCGCGTCGAGCACCGCCCACTCGTCCTGCTCTGTGGCGTCGCGCAGATCCTCGAGCGAGACCGGCTCGGGCGAGAGGAAGAGCAGCGCCTCGACGATGCGGGCCAGCGGCGTCACGCGGCGACCGCCCGGACGGTGATCGGCGCGAAGGGCTCGGCCTGGTCCCAGCTCGCCTCGCCGCGCTTGTAGAGCTCGAGCAGCGCGAACAGGGTGACCGCGACGGTCATGCGATCGGCGTCGCGGACCGCCTCGTCGAAGCCGAAGGAGCCGCGCCGCAGCAGCTCGCGCAGGAGGGCCAGGCGCTCGCCGAGCGTCACGCGCGGCGTCGCCATGTGGCTGAGGTCGACCGGCGGCGGGGTGCGCAGCAGCCCGCCCAGCGCGGCGCCGAGCACCGCGGGGTCGTAGGACGCCTCGGCCTGCTCGACCGACATCCGGCGCAGCTCGTCGGGCAGGGGCGCCGAGCGGTAGAGCACCGCCTCGGCCAGGCCCGAGCGCTCTCGCAGCCAACCCGCGGCGCCGCGGAAGCGCGCGTAGCGCAGCATCCGCTCGAGCAGCTCCTCGGCCGCCTCGGCCGGCACCAGCTCGTCGAGCTCCTCGACCTCCTCGCCCGGCAGCATCAGCCGCGACTTGAGCTCGAGCAGCGCGGCGATCAGGACCAGGAACTCGGTCGTGGCCTCGAGGTCGAGCTCGTCGCGCGCCTCGAGGTGGTCGAGGTAGGCGAGCACGACGTCGGCCAGCTCGACCTCGAGCAGGTCGAGCTCCTCGCGCAGGATCAGCGACAGCAGCAGGTCGAACGGCCCGGCGAAGACGTCGAGGTCGAGCTCCAGGTGGTGGACGGCGGCGGCGGACACCTGGCTCAGAGGCTAGGCCGGAGGGCCGACGGAAGGTCCGACGCCCATCCGCTCCCGCACGTCGGTGAGCGTCTCGGCCGCCAGGGCGCGGGCGCGGCCGGCGCCCGCGGCGAGGATCTCCTCGAGCCCGGCCGGGTCGGCGCGCAGCGCGGCGTAGCGCTCGCGCACCGGCGCGAGATAGTCGACGACCGCCTCCCCCACCGCGACCTTGAAGTCGCCGTAGCGGGCGCCGGCGAGTTCCTGCTCTACCGCCTCCGCGCTCGTCCCCCGGACCGCCGCGAGGATCTCGATCAGGCCCGAGATCCCGGGCTTGTCGTCCGCGCGCACGATCTCCGTGCCCGAGTCGGTCACCGCGCGCTTGAACTTCTTCAGGATCGCGTCCGGCTCGTCGAGCACGTAGACGGTGCCCTGCTCGCTGCTGCCGGTCGTCGACATCTTGCGCGTCGGGTCCTGGAGGTCGCGGATGCGCGCGCCGACCGCGGGGATCCGGACCTCGGGCACGATCAGCGCCTCGCCGAAGCGGCGGTTGAAGCGCTCGGCGACCCTGCGCATGAGCTCGACGTGCTCACGCTGGTCCTCGCCCACGGGCACCTCGTGCGCGCGGTAGGCGAGCACGTCGGCGGCCATCAGGACGGGATAGAAGAGCAGCCCGGCCGCGACCAGCTCGCGCTGCGCGCTCGACTTGTCGCGGAACTGGTGCATGCGGTTGAGCTCGCCGAGCGGCGTCACACCCGAGAGCAGCCACGACAGCTCGGTGTGCTCGTGGACGTCGCTCTGGCGGAACAGGATGCAGCGCTCGGGGTCGAGGCCGGCGGCGATCAGGATCGCGGCCGTGTCGTAGACGCGCTCACGCAGCTCGACCGGGTCGTAGTCGACGGTGATCGCGTGCAGGTCGACGATGCAGTAGATCGCCGGGTCGCCGCGCTCCTGGCCGGCGACGTACTGGACGATCGCGCCGATGTAGTTGCCGAGGTGCTTGCTGCCGGTCGGCTGGATGCCCGAGAAGATCCTCACGGAGCGGGCGAAGATAGCGGCCCGCCCCGCCACGAGGGCGGGGCGGGACCGCAGTGAGCGTGCTTTACGCGGCGCGGGGCGACAGCGCGAGCAGCGCGCTGAGGACGCGCGCGAGCACTGACGGCGACGCCGGCGTCGCGGCCTGCGGGTCCAGGATGCCGGTGATGCCGCACAGCAGGTTGCCGAGCAGGTTGCCGGCGCCCGGGATCGCCTCGAGCAGGACCTCGATCCGGCTCGTGACGAGGTGCAGTCCGAGCAGGTTGAGGTCGATCGGCTCCAGCGTGAGGTCGAGGATCTGGCAGGCGCCCGGCGTCGGGTTGGGCGGCAGGCCGACCTGCGACGCGCCTGCGGCCGGATGGCGCGCGAGCGTGGCCGGGATGCGGACGTTGCTCTTCCGCACGGTGCGGCCCTTGAGCTTGCCCTTGAGCGTGCCGACGGCGTAGACCTTGCCACCGCTCTGGGTGAAGCGGCTGATCGTGTAGGTGCCGGTGAACTTCTTGCCGTTCTTGGCCTTGGCGGTCATCTTGACCACCTGCGTGAGCGGCTTGCCCTGAGCAGCGGCGGGGCCGGCCCCACCGACGAGCAGCAGCGCGAACGCTGCGACGGCCGCGAGGGCCGCCATACGTGACTTCGTCATTCCTACCTCCGGAATAAATCGGTTGACCTACAGGTGCTTCCATCGCCACCCGCGAGACGAAAAGCGGTCTACCGATCTACCTGAACGCTTGTGTGTGGCCAACCGGAAACAGGGTCAACGCGCGGCGACCATCGGTGTGGGAAATCCGCGCCCGGAGCATTCGAGCCGCGCGGGGCCTGGCTCCCGTCGCGCTTCTGACTGCGCCGTCAGGAAGACTTGACGAGCAACCGCGAGCCTCACGCCGCCAAGGTATCGGCGCTACAGCGGCTGGCGGATGACCGGGTGCTTGGCGGCGCCGGCCTCGTCGAGGCGGCGCACCGGCGTCGAGTACGGCGCGTTGCGCGCGATCTCCGGATCCTCGGCACCTTCGCGCAGGATCTCGCCGATCGCGTCGGCGAAGGCGTCGAGCGTCTCCTTCGTCTCGGTCTCCGTCGGCTCGACGAGCAGCGCCTCGTCGACGAGCAGCGGGAAGTAGACCGTCGGCGGATGGAAGCCGTGGTCGAGCAGTCGCTTGGCGAGGTCGAGCGTCTTGAGCCCGAGCTGCTTCTTCATCGGCGCGCCCGAGAGCACGAACTCGTGCATGCACACGCGGTCGTAGGCGGCGGGCAGGTACTCGGCCACCCCCTGCTCCTTGAGCCGCGCGAGCAGGTAGTTGGCGTTCAGCACCGCGGTCTCCGACGCTTCCTGCAGGCCGTCGCCGCCGAGCGAGAGGATGTAGGCGTAGGAGCGCACGAAGACGCCGTAGTTGCCCTGGAACCCGCGCAGGCGCCCGATCGACTTCGGGCGGTCGAAGTCGAGATCGAAGGCGAGGCTCGCGCCGTTGGCGTTCTCGTTGCGCACGACCTGCGGGCGCGGCAGGTAGGGCTCGATGCGGTCCGACACCGCGATCGGGCCGGCGCCCGGGCCGCCGCCGCCGTGCGGCTGCGTGAACGTCTTGTGCAGGTTGTAGTGGACGATGTCGAAGCCCATGTCGCCCGGGCGGGTGCGGCCCATGACGGCGTTGAGGTTCGCGCCGTCGTAGTAGAGCGTGGCGCCGATGCCGTGGACGATCTTCGCGATCTCGGTGATGTTCTCGTCGAACAGCCCGAGCGTGTTCGGGTTGGTGAGCATGAGGCACGCGACGTCGTCGGTGGCCTTCTCGCGCAGGTCGTCGACGTCGACGCCGCCGCGCTC
>JAXDGC010000471.1:0-5725 GCA_034665245.1 Solirubrobacteraceae bacterium
AGGAGGCCGGCGAGCCCGCTGTAGGCCTCGAGGTCGCGGCGCCATGAGAGCGGGAGCTCGCCGACCGGGTCGACGGTGACGATGCGCACGCGCACGCCGCGCTTCGCGAGGCGCCGCGCGAAGTTGAACTTGCCGATGTAGCCGGCGAAGAAATGCTGGAGGTCGATCGTCGGGATCAGGAGGTTGACGCGGCGGGGCGCGTCGTCGCGCACCGCGAGGCGCAACGGCGCGATCTTGTCGCCGAGCCTGCGCACGACCGGCTCGGCCGGCGCGCGGGCGCCCGGGCGCGGGTCGAGCACCGTCGGCGGGAGCGAGTCGAGGCGCAGGCGCCGGGTCGGCCGGTCGCGGGCGCTGGCCGACAGCAGCCGCCGCCACGCGAAGGCGTGGAAGAGCATCCACTCCGCGCCCAGCGTCTCGCGGCGGCGCCCGAGCAGCTCCTGCAGGCCGCGCGCGGCGAGGGCGGCGAGCGGCAGCAGCGAGCGGTCGGCGCGCTCGAAGCGCTCGAGCTCACGGCGCTTGGCCGCCGGGATCCGCTCCCCGCCGCGGAGGCGCAGGATGGCGGCGAACTGCAGCAGCCGGCAGGCGTCGACGTAGTAGTGCATCCGCCACATCCGCACCCGCTCGTGCGGGTCGCGGCGGACCGCGGCGAGGCGCTCCCGCATGTCCGGCATGCGGTTGGCCGCCGCGTGGCCGAGCGTCGCGTCGCCGTGCTGCACGTAGTCGTAGAGCGGGCGGTCGACGAAGGCGATATCGCCCAGCGACAGCGCCACGAGCGCGAGCCAGTGGTCGTGGAAGTGGGCGAACTGGGCCGGGGGGAAGGGGAGGGCGTCCGCGAGCAGCGCGGCCGGGAAGAGCGACGCCGCGCCGGTGACGGAGTTCGCCACCAGCAGCGACAGCAGGCTCGAGTGGTTGTTGCTCCGGCGGCCCCAGTACGTCTCGGCGATCACGCCACCGTCGCGGTCGATGACGCGGGCGTCGCTGTAGATCAGGCGCGCGTCGCCGACCTCGGCCACCAGCGTCGCCAGCTTGTCCGGATGCCAGGCGTCGTCCTGGTCGGCCAGCGCGACGTAGTCGGCGGCGGCCGGCGCGAGCGACAGGGCCCGCTCGAAGTTGCGATAGAAGCCGAGCCGGCCGGGGGAGCGGGAGAGCACGAAGCGCGGGTCGTCCGCGATCGCCGCCTCGATCGCGGCGAAGCGCTCCGGGCTCGAGCAGTCGTCGGAGATGACGCAGACCCAGTTGGGATGGGTCTGCTCCCGGATCGACCCGAGCTGGCGCGCGAGCAGCTCCAGCGGCGGCTCGTAGGTCGTCATGCAGATCGCGACCAGCGGGCCGGCCGCGGGCGCCGCGACTTCCAGCGGCGCGGGTGCGGCGGCGAGCGGGATGCGGCCGAGCTCCACGGTCGCGTCGGCGCCCGTCGCGAGCCGTGCGCGCAGTCGCAGCTCGACGGCGGCGGCGCCGTCGGCGGCGGCCGGGATGCGGGCGATGCCCCAGAACCCGCTGCGGTAGCTGGCCGGCTCGTCCCGCGCGCGCAACAGGTCCAGGCGCGGCATCCCGTGGGCCATGACCGGCTGCTCGTCCCCGTCGACGAGCAGCGACAGCGACGCGATGCCTGCGTCCCGCGCGAAGCATGTCCCGACCACGAACAGCGCCGTGCCCGAGCCGACCGCCAGCTCGGCCGGGAGCGGCGCGTCGAGCTGGACGACCAGCGACATCAGCCCTCCTTGCGCCGCAGGAACGGCAGCTCGACGAAGCGGTAGCTCGCGGCGGCGACCGCGCAGGCGCCGGCGAGCGTGAGGACGAGCATCACGGGCGTCCCGCCGTTCGGGATGTGCTGGAGGAGGCCGAGCCCGTGGGCGTCGAAGTGCGTCGGCATCGCGGGCAGGATGAGCAGCTCGGCGATCGTCAGGTGCCAGAGGAAGACGCCGTAGGAGATCAGCCCCAGCCCGGCGAGCGGCGCCGCCGCCAGCAGCCGCTGGGGCAGGCGCGCGGGCGCGTCCCAGACGGCCGGCATCAGCACCAGGACGACCAGCAGCGCGGTCAGCGCGACGTCCGCGAGCAGCTTCGGGTAGGGCTGCTCGGTGTTCAGCGCCGCCACGATGCCGAACAGGCCGCCCGGCACCCGGCGGACGAGGACGAGCGCGGCGAACACGGCGGCCGCCCCGGCCCAGCACAGCACGGGCCGCGCGGCGACCGCGCCGATCAGCGCGCGCCTGCGGCCCTCGGCGCGCGGCGCGGCGACGCTCACGACCGCGATCGCCATGCCGATGGCGAACCAGGTGGACTGCCCGAGCAGGCTCTGGGCGTAGACGTTCGCGAGCGCCTCGCGCCCCGCGGCGACCTGGACCGCCGCCCCCGCGAAGGCGATCAGGGCGAGCGCGGCGAGCTCTCCCCGCAGCCGCACCCGCCTGACGGCCGCGGCCCACAGCGGCAGCGCGAGATAGAAGCTCACCTCGACGCACAGCGTCCAGGCGACCGGGATCCCGAGGCCCAGCGTTTCGGGGTCGTAGAGCTGGAGGAAGAAGTAGTAGCGCCACCAGTCGCCGCTGAAGGGCCCGACGATCCCCGGGAACACCGCGAGTGCCGTGAGTGCGAACCAGTAGGCCGGGAGGATCCGCAGGGCTCGCCTGCGCAGGTAGCGGCGCGTGCGCGGCCGCGGCTTCTCCGCTGCCCTGGCCGCGACCCACGGCCGGTAGAGCAGGAAGCCCGAGATGGCGAAGAACAGCGTTGGCCCGATGCTGCCCGCGACGGCCACCGCGTCGCCGATCCCGCGACGGTTGAGGGCGCCCGTGAACACGAACACGTGGTAGACGACGACGGCGAGGACGGCGAGCCCGCGCAGGGAGTCGAAGAGCGGGAAGCGCGGGTTGCCGGGCGGTGGCGCGACCGCCGGCGAGGGTGCGACCGCGCGGGCGCGCGGGCTGGCCGCCGTCGTCGTCATTCAGGCTCGGCGTTCAAGGCGCGGTCGAGCGTAGCCGACGGCCTGGGAGGGCGCGCAGCGCGGATACACTCGCCCGCTCGTGCAACGGGAGCAGCCCCAGATCGACCCCTACGCGAACGATCCCGGTCGCTGGGCGCACTCGCTCCAGAACCTCGCGGAGATCCTGCTGCCGTGCCTCGACGCGGCCGGCGCGCGGTCGGTCGTCGAGGTCGGCGCGTACGCGGGCGACCTCACCGGAGTGCTGGTGGACTGGGCGGCGGGGGCGGGCGCGCGCGTGATCGCGATCGACCCCTCGCCGCAGGAGCGCCTCGTCCGCCTCGCCGACGAGCGCACCGAGCTCGAGCTGGTCCGCGAGACGAGCCTCGCGGCGCTGCCGCGCCTCGCGCCCGCCGACGCGGTGATCATCGACGGCGACCACAACCACTACACGGTCAGCGAGGAGCTGCGCCTGATCGCCGAGGCGTCCGGCGCCGAGCTCCCGCTGCTGATCTTCCACGACGTCGGCTGGCCGCACGCCCGGCGCGACGACTACTACGACGCCGACCAGATCCCGGCGGACCGCCGCCGGCCGATCCACGAGGGCGGCGGCCTGCACCCGGACGAGCCGGGGATCCGCTTCGGCGGTCTGCCCTACCGCGGCGCGGCGGCGCGCGAGGGCGGCCCCGGCAACGGCGTCCTGACCGCCGTCGAGGACTTCGTCGCCGAGCGCGAGGGGGTGCGCCTGGCGATCGTGCCGGCGTTCTTCGGGCTCGGCGTCGCCTGGAGCACCGACGCGCCGTGGGCCGGCGCGGTCGCCGACGTCCTGGAGCCGTGGGATCGCAACCCGCTGCTGGCGCGCCTGGAGGCCAACCGGGTGTTCCATCTCGCCGAGGCGCACCTGCAGACCGTGCACGCCTCGCTCTGGCAGCAGCGGGCGGACCGCCGGCAGGCGGTGCTCGAGCGCCTGCTGAACTCCAGCGCCTTCGCCCTCGCCGAGCGGCTCTCGCGCCTGCGCCGCCGTGCCGGCATCGCGCCCGGCCAGTCCGCGGTCTCGAAGGACGAGATCCGCCGCGCACTCGACCCTTAGTGTCGTGAATCGTTGATTGGCTGCGGCTCGCAGCCCTCTCCTCACTGAGCAGTTGAAGTTCGGCGGCCGACAACACACCACCTAGGCGCTGCCCTGCAGCAGCAGCTCGGCGACCGCATGGGGCGCATCCCACATCGGGACGTGCCCGGCGCCCTGCAGCACCACGCTGCGAACGGTCGGCGGCAGGTGCGCCGGTCGCGCGACGAGGCGGTCGTGCTCGGGCCACGCGAGCGTGACCGGCACCCGGATGTGCTCGAGGCGCGTGAAGCGGCCCGCGCGCATCGCCCGGTTGACCGCCTCGAAGCCCGGGGCGTCGGCGTAGGCCTGGACCAGCCGCAGCGCCGCGGCCGGCGGGACGCGCTCGGCGTGGGCCACCGTCGACGCCAGCGCGAGGCGGCGTCCCGCGGGGCTGCGGACGAGCGCGGGCAGGCCCGGCCGGATCGCCCTGGCCAGGCCGCGCGCGATCCCGCGCTTCGGTGCGAGCGGGTCGGGCCACAGCCCGGCGGGGGCGATCGCGGTCACCGAGCGCGCGTGGCCGGTCGCCGCCAGCTCGAGCGCGACCCAGCCGCCGAGCGAGTTGCCGGCGACGTGGTACGGCCCGCCCGCGGGCAGGGCCTTCGCGACCGCGGCCGCGAGCGCCATCGGCGTCGGAGGGCCCGCGCCGTTCAGCGAGGGCGACTCGCCGAAGCCGGGCAGGTCGAGGGCGATCACGTCGCGCTCGGCGGTCAATCGCTCCATGACCGGGGCCCACACGTGGCGGTCGGCGCCGAGCGGGTGCAGGAGGACGAGCACCGGGCCCGCTCCGGCGCGGTCGTACGCGATCGGCACGGCTGCGCTCAGCGGTCGACCGCGGCGGCGAGGCCCGCGGTCAGCAGCGCGGACCCGCCGGCCACGGCGAGCGTCGCCGGAGCGGCGCCGTCAGGCAGTCCGCGACGGCCCGCGGCGGTCGCGAGGATGTCGGCGATGTCGCCCGCGGCGCTGGCGGCCAGGAACGGGCGCAGCGGCGCGCCGCGCAGCGCGGCCGCGATCGCGGCGCCGTGCACGACGATCTCGCGGGCGCCCATGCCGCGCAGCGGGACCTGGGTCGGCGGCGCCCCGGCGGCGGGACCGAGCCAGCGACGGGCGAGGCGCTCGGGGGCGGCGATCAGCCCGGCGCCGTAGGCGACGCGCAGGCCGAGGAGGGTGAGGGTGGCGGTGCGGAGCATCGAAGGTCATACGGGTGATCGAGTGCGGCCGATCACCCGTAGCCAAAGTCATGGACCTCACCGGCAGCACCGCCCTCGTCACCGGCGCCAACCGCGGCATCGGCCGCGCCCTCTGCGAGGCGCTCGCCGCGCGGCCGCTGCGGCTCGTGCTCGCCGGCGTGCGCGACCCCGACGCCTTCGAGCCGATCGACGGCGTGCGCCCCGTGCACATGGATCTCTCCAGCCGCGAGTCGATCGACGCCTGCGTGGATGCGCTCGATCTCAGCGCCGTCGACCTGCTCGTCAACAACGCCGGCCGGATGACGGGCGGGCTGCTCGAGGAGCAGGAGATGGAGGCCGTCTACGCGATGTTCCAGGTCAACCTCGTCGCCGTCGCCCACCTCACCCACCGCGTGCTCCCGCACATGCTCGCCAGGCGGCACGGCACGGTCGTCAACAACGCGTCGATCAGCGGCTACGCCCATTTCCCGGCCGCGAGCACCTATGCGGCCTCGAAGGCCGGGGTGGTCGCGCTCT
>JAXDGC010000472.1:0-10811 GCA_034665245.1 Solirubrobacteraceae bacterium
GCGACGAGCTTCGAGATGTCGGGGTCCTCGGCCGGCACGACGCGGTCGAGCGCCTCGAACAGCATCACCTTCGTGCCGAGGCGCCCGTAGGCGGAGGCGATCTCGACCCCCGACGCGCCGGCGCCGGCGACGGCCATCGTCTCGGGCAGCGCCTCGAGGCCCCAGGCCTCCTCGGTGCCGATCACGCGCCCGCCGAACTCGGTGCCGGGCAGCGGCTTCGGGACCGAGCCGGTGGCGAGGATCACCGTCTTGGCCTCGATCTCGGTGCCGTCGAAGTTGCCGCCGACCTTGACGTTGCCGTCGTCGGTGATGGAGCCCTGGCCCTCGATGTACTCGATCTTGTTCTTCTTGAACAGCCCGGCGACGCCGCTCGTGAGCGTCTTGATCACCTTCGCGCGGCGCTCCATGACCTTCGCGAAGTCGACGCTGCGCTCGGGGACGGAGATGCCGAAGTCGTCGGCCTCGTCGATCTCGGCGAGCACGTCGGCGACGCGCAGGACGGCCTTGGCGGGGATGCAGGCGTAGTTGAGGCAGCGGCCTCCGACGACGTCGCGCTCGATCACGGCCGTCTTCATCCCGAGCTGGGCAGCGCGGATGGCGGCGACGTAGCCGCCGGGCCCCGAACCGATGACGACGCAGTCGTAGGAGGAGTCAGGCATGGCCGAAGAACCTAGCGCGTGCGGGTTGGCATCTGCAGCCGCGCCATGGCGCGGATCAGGAACCAGAACAGCGGCGTGCAGACGCCGATCACGCCGAGTGAGAACACCACCGCCTGCCAGTTGGACGCGCGCAGCAGGAACAGCGCGGAGATGAGGATCGAGCCGGCGAGCAGCATCTGGAAGCCGAGCACGGCCCAGTAGCGGCCGAACCACATCCCGACCGCCGCCGCGCCGAGCACGACGCAGTAGATGAGCAGGCCGCGCAGGGTCGGCTCGGAGCCCCCGACGTCCCATCCGATGACGTACACGAGCACGTTCGCGACGGCGAGCAGCGCCGCGAAGATCGCGGCGATCGTCACCGCGAGGGGGCGCTCGCCCGGAGCCAGCGGCTCGAGGCCGGCGCGGATGTCGTCGGCTCGTGCGCGCGAGCGGGCGTAGCCGCGCGACATCGGGTCGCCGGGCGCGCCGCCGCCGCCGTTGGTGCGCGCGGCGCGGGTCGCGGCGCTGGCGCGGCGCTTACGGCTGCGCTGCCCCAACGGGGACCTCCAGCGCGGCGCGCAGCTCGCGCGCGGCGGACTCCGGGTCGGCGGCCTCTGTGAGCGCGCGCACGACGACGGCACGGCGCGCGCCGTGCTCGACGACCGCCGGCAGCGTGTGCGCGTCGAGCCCGCCGATCGCGAACCACGGCTTGCGCACGCTGCGGGCGGCGTAGCCGACGTAGTCGAGGCCCGCGGCCGGGCGCCCGGGCTTCGTCGGCGTGGCGTGCACGGGACCGACAGCGAGGTAGTCGACGTCGGGGTCGGCCTCGGCGGCGTCGGCCTGGGCCGGCGCGTGCGTCGAGCGCCCGACGATCCGCTCGGGCCCGACGAGCGTGCGCGCGGCGGCGGGCGTCCCGTCGTCCTGGCCGACGTGCACGCCGTCGGCGGCGCACGCCTCCACGAGGTCGGGGCGGTCGTTGAGGATGAACAGCGCGCCGTGGGCGTCGGCGGCGGCGCGGAAGGTGTGCGCCGCGGCGATCAGGCCGTCGTCGTCGAGCGTCTTGTCGCGCAGCTGCACGATGTCGGCGCCGCCGCGCAGCGCGGCGTCGAGGAACGCCCGCGGGCGGGCGTCGCAGACGAGGTAGAGGCGGGCGTCCGCCAGGCGCTCGCGGAGGTGCATGCGGTCAGTCTGGCAGCGCTAGCATTCAGGCATCACGGGAGCCCGCCGAACGGGCTGAGAGGGCGGCACCCAGGCCGCCGACCGTCGAACCTGATCCGGGTGATGCCGGCGTAGGGAGGGTGGTACGCAGTTGTCAGCACGGTCCGAGCACCACGACGTCGCGGTCGTCGGCGGCGGCGTCATCGGCCTGGCCGTGGCCTGGCGCGCCGCGCAGCGCGGCCTGCGGACGCTCGTGCTCGACGCCGGCGAGGACGGCGCGTGGCGCTACGCGGCCGGCATGCTCGCGCCGGTCACAGAGGCGGAGTTCGGCGAGGACGCGCTGCTCGCGCTCGGGCTGCGCGCCGCGGCCGGCTTCCCCGCCTTCTGCGCCGAGCTCGAGGCCGCCTCCGGGCGAGACACCGGGCTGCGCCGCACCGGCACCCTCGTCGTTGCGCGCGACCGCGACGAGGCCGACGAGCTCGAGCGCCTGCTCGAGCACCGCCGCTCGCTCGGCCTCGAGGTCGAGCGCCTGCGCCCGAGCCAGGCGCGCCGCGCGGAGCCGGCGCTCGCGCCGACCGTCCGGCTCGCGCTCGACGTGCCGGGCGACGCCGCCGTCGACCCGCGCCGCCTCGTCGCCGCGCTGGCCGAGGCGTTCGAGCGCGCCGGCGGCGAGCTGCGGCGCGCGCGCGTCGGGCCCGAGGACCTCGCGACCCTGCCCGCGGAGCAGATCGTCGTGGCGGCAGGTGCGTGGAGCGGCAGGCTCGGCCCGCTGCCGATCCGGCCGGTCAAGGGCCAGATCATGCGCCTGCGCGACCCCGCGGGCCAGGATCTCGTCACCCGCACGATCCGCACGCGCGAGGGCTACCTCGTCCCGCGCGGCGAGGGCCGCTACGTGCTCGGCGCGACCGTCGAGGAGCGCGGGTGGGACACCGCGCCGACCAGCGGCGCGACGCTCGAGCTGATCCGCGACCTCGCCGAGGTCGTCCCGGGCGTGCTCGAGCTCGAGATCGAGGAGCTCGGCGCGGGCCTGCGTCCCGGGACGCCGGACAACCTGCCGATCATCGGCCCAGCCGCCGGGCTCGTCTGGGCCACGGGCCACTACCGCAACGGGATCCTGCTGGCCGACGCCACCGCCGAGGCCGTCGTGTCCGTCCTCGCCGGCGACGGCCTGCCCGACTGGGCGGCGCCCTGCGACCCCGCGCGCTTCGCGCAGGTGCGGGCATGAACGTGCTGGTGAACGGGGAGCCGACGGAGCTCGAGGCGGGCGCGACCGTGCAGGCCGCGGTCGCCGCGCTCGAGCTGCCGGGCGGCGAGCGCGGGGTCGCGGTCGCGGTCGACGCCGAGGTCGTGCCGCGCGGCGAGTGGCCCGCGCGCGAGCTGAGCGAGGGCGCGCGGGTCGAGATCCTGCGCGCGATCCAGGGGGGATGAGGTTGTCCATCACCGATCAGGACACCTTCACTCTCGGTGGCCGCCGGCTGACCTCGCGGCTGCTGCTCGGCACGGGTGGCTTCCGCTCGCTCGAGGCGATGGCGGCGGGGATCGAGGCGAGCGGCGCCGAGCTGGTCACCGTCGCGCTGCGGCGCATCGACCCGGGCGCGCGCGGGTCGCTCGTCGACGTGCTCGAGACGGCCGGCGTGCAGCTGCTGCCCAACACCGCCGGCTGCTTCACGGCCCGCGACGCGGTCCTGACCGCGCGCCTCGCCCGTGAGGCGTTCGAGACCGACTGGGTCAAGCTCGAGGTGATCGGCGACGAGCACACGCTGCTGCCGGACGCGCCGGCGCTGCTCGAGGCCGCGGAGGAGCTCGTCGACGACGGCTTCACCGTGCTGCCCTACACGAACGACGACCCGGTGCTCGCACGCCGGCTCGAGGACATCGGTTGCGCCGCGGTGATGCCGCTCGGCTCTCCGATCGGGTCCGGCCAGGGCCTGCTGAATCCCTACAACCTGCGCCTGATCCGCGAGCACGCGGGCGTGCCGGTGATCCTCGACGCCGGCGTCGGCACCGCCTCGGACGCCGCCCTCGCGATGGAGCTCGGCTGCGACGCCGTCCTGTGCGCGAGCGCGATCTCCCGCGCCGAGGACCCGGTCGCGATGGCCCGCGCGATCCGGCTCGGCGTCGAGGGCGGCCGCCTCGCCTTCCGCGCGGGGCGCATCCCCCGGCGGCTCTACGCGCAGGCGTCGACGCCTGAGGATGGCCGCGGGGAGTTCTGAACGTCAACTGCGGCTGGGTAGGGGGTTGGTTCGCGGGCCCACCCCTCAATGCTGCAGTTCACGCGGCCGGCGCCTCGATCCGCCTGAGCCGCCATACCCCCGGCATCGCCAGCCCCGCAACCGCGACTGCCATCCCGATCAGCCCTCCGACCACGAGCACCTCCGCGGCGCCGAAGGACTCCGCCAGCGGCCCCGCGAGCAGGAACCCGAGCGGCAGCAGCGCCAGCGAGCCCATCCAGTCGAAGGCGCTGACGCGCGAGATCGCGTGCGGTGGGATGCGCTCGGCGATCGCCGTGTCCCAGGACACGTCGAACATCGAGAAGCCGAAGCCGACCAGCACGAACAGCGGGATGAGCGCCCACAGCGGCGGGCCGAGGGCGAACAGCGCGAAGGAGGGCGGCCACAGCGCGGCCCAGGCCATCGCGAAGCGGATCGGATGGTGCGGGCGCCAGCGCAATCCCGCGACCGAGCCGAGCAGCGTCCCCGCTCCCAGCGCGACCGCCAGCGCGCCGTAGACGCCGGTGCTGCCGTAGTTCTCCTCCGCGACCGTCGGGCCGAGCGTGAAGTACGGGCCGAGCGAGACGAGCAGCGCGATCGACGTCGCGCCGATCACGACCCACGCCCACTGGCGCGAGCGCAGCTCCTGCCAGCCCGCCCGCAGCTCCGCGGTCATCGCCTGGCGGGGCGCGCGCTCGCCGCGCGAGCGTGGGCGCAGGCGCGAGAGCAACAGGGCGGAGAACACGAACGTCGCCGCGTCGACGGCGAACGCCCAGCCCGCGCCGAGGCCGAGCACGAGCGCGGTGGCGATCGCCGGGCCGACGAGCTCGGCGGCGTTGGAGACGATGCTGTTGGCCGCGTTGGCCTGCTGCACCTCACCGTCCGGGACCGTCTGCGGGACGAGGCCGGTGACGGCCGGGTTGAAGAACGCCTCCGCCGTGCCGAACGCGGCCTCGATCACGGCGATCGCCCAGATCGGCACCGGGCCGAGGAAGATCAGCACTGCCAGCGTGCCGTGCAGCACCGCGCGCACGACGTCGGTCGCCACCATCACGCGGTGGCGCTCGAGGCGGTCCGCCCACACCCCGCCGATCAGCACGAACAGCACGAGCGGGATCGCGTTGGCCGCGAGCACGATGCCGACGTCGCTCGCGGAGCCGATGTCGGTCACGTAGAGGGCGAGCGCGACGAACACGATCCGGTCGCCGAGCGTGCTCGCGCTGGACGCCGCCCACAGCAGCCGGAACTCACGATGACGCAGGACTGACCGCATCGCGTCCATCATGTCGGCTGTGACCCCCGACGACCTGTTCGACGCCTGGGAGCGTGCGTGGTCCGGCCGCGACAAGGCGGCCTTCGATCCGCTGTGCCATGAGGACGTCCATTACGAGGACCCGCTGACGCCGGAGCCGCTGGAGGGCGCCGCCGCGATCGCCGGCCACGCCGAGCGCCTGTGGAACGCGTTCCCGGACGCGCGCCTGCAGAAGACCGGCGACCGCCTCGTCACCGGCGCGTACGTCGCCGCGCCGTGCAAGCTGCTGGCGACCCACCGCCGCGAGGTCGCCGGCCTGGCCGCCACGAACCGCTTCGTGATCGTCCACGCCGTCCTCTACTGCGAGCTGCACGAGGAGCGGCTGCTGCGCATCCGCGGGTTCTACGACCTCTACGGCGCGGCGGTCCAGCTCGGCGTACTGCCGAAGGCCGGCACGCTCGGGGAGAAGGCGCTGCTGATGCTGCGCGGCTTCGGGCTGCGCGCCTAGGAGCGCGGTTGGAGCGCCATCCGTCGCTGGACGAGCGGTTCGACCCGGCCGTTCGCATCGTCGAGTACGACCCTGCGTGGCCGGCGCGGGCCGCCGAGGAGCTGCGTCGCCTCGAGCAGGCGCTCGGCCCGGCCGCCGTGCGCTTGGAGCACGTGGGCTCGACCGCCGTGCCGGGTCTGGCCGCCAAGCCGATCCTCGACCTTCAGCTCTCGGTCGCGGCCGTCGAGCCGCGCGCACCCTACGCCGAGCCGCTGGAGCGGCTGGGGTACCTGTTCGTCCCGGCGCCCGAGTCGCCGGACTACCACTTCTTCGCCAAGCCGCCGGAGCGGCCGCGCACGTACCACCTGCACGTCGGCGAGGCCGGCAGCGGGCACGAGCTCCGCCACCTCGCGGTGCGCGACTTCCTGCGCGCCCACGACGACGAGGCGGCCCGCTACGCCGCCCTCAAGCGCGACGTCGCGGCACGGCATCCGCAGGACCGGCTCGCGTACATCGCGGGCAAGGACTCCTACCTCGCCGGTCTTGAAGCGCGCGCCGTCGAGTGGGCCGCTACTGGGCCACCACGGTGATCGTGCCCCGCTGGCTCGGGTGGATCGTGCAGACGTAGTCGATCCTGCCGGTCTTGGTCAGCTTCGCCTCGTACGTGTCGCCCTTGGACAGCGTCTTGGAGTTGAAGTCGGCGCCCTTCACGGCCTTGACGGTGTGCTGCACGTCGTCCGTGTTCGTCCAGCGCACGGTCTGCCCCACGCGCGCCGTGATCTTGTCGGGGGCGAAGAGGATGTCCTTCATCTTCACCGGGACGACCTTGCCGCCGGACGCGGTGGCGGGCTCGGTGGCGGTCCCGCCGGCGGCGCCCGATCCCTCGCTCGTCTTCTCGCCGCAGCCGACGGCGAGCACGAGCAGGAGCAGGGCGATCAGGGAGCGGGGAGGCATCGCCGGAGGGTACGGTGCGGGCTTGCCACGCCACCTCCTCACCGGCGAGGAGCTCTCCGCCGAGGAGCTCGACCGCCTGCTCGACCGCGCGCTCGAGCTCAAGGCCGACCCCACCGCCTCGCGCGTGCTCGAGGACCGCACGGTCGCCCTCCTGTTCGAGCATCCCTCGACACGCACGCGCACGTCGATGGAGGCGGGCGTCGCCGAGATGGGCGGTCATCCGATGGTGCTGCGCGCGAACGAGCTGCAGCTCACGCGGGGGGAGTCGGTCCGCGACACCGCGCTCGTGTTCTCGCGCCACGCCGCGGCGATCGGCCTGCGCACCGGCAGCGAGGAGCGCCTGGGAGAGCTCGCGACCTACGCGACCGTGCCCGTGATCAACCTGCTCTCGCCGCTCCACCACCCCTGCCAGGCGCTCGCCGACCTGATGACGCTGCGGGAGGCGTTCGGTGACCTGCACGGCCGTGCCCTCGCCTATGTCGGCGACGGCAACAACGTCGCTCGCTCGCTCGCGATCCTGGGCACGCTCGCGGGGCTCGAGGTGCGGATCGCCGCGCCCGCCGCGTACCAGCTCCCCGAGGCCCACGGCGCGCAGCTCACCGACGACCCGGCGGTCGCGGCCAACGGCGCCGACGCGCTCTACACCGACGTCTGGGTCTCGATGGGCGCCGACGAGGCGACCGCCGCCCAGCGGCGCGACGCGCTCGCCCCCTACCGGCTCGACGACGCGCTGCTCGACCGCGGCGCGCCGGGGGCGATCGCGCTGCACTGCCTGCCGGCGCACCCGGGCGAGGAGATCACCGAGACGGTCCTCTACGGCGACCGCCAGCGCATCTGGGACCAGGCGGAGAACCGGCGACACGCCCAGAAGGCGCTTCTGGAGCTACTCGTTTCGACCCCTTCATCAATGGGGTAGGGTCCGCGCCGACCATGCCGTCGCCACGCCAGTCGAGCCGCAAGAAGACCACCTCGGGCGCGCGCTCGCGCAGCGCGTCCGCGAGCAGGAGCGCCAGCAAGGACAGTGCGGGAGTGCGCGAGCAGGTCGCGCGCTTCCTCGACCCGCGCGAGGTCGTCGTGCTCACGCGCGAGCGCCTGCAGGAGGCCGTCGACGACGCCGTCGAGCGCGGCCGCATGACGCGCCACGACGCGACCGCGCTCGTCACGTCGCTGTTCGAGCGCGGCCGCTCGCAGACGGACGACCTGATCGCGCAGATCGAGGACCTCGTGACCGGCACGCCGACGCGGATCGTGCGCGAGGTCGATCGCGCCCGGCGCGTCGCGGGCATCGGCTCGAACTTCCCGGTCTCGGGCTACGACGACCTGACCGCCGCGCAGGTCGGCGAGCGCCTCAACGACCTCTCGGCGCCGGAGCTGCGCAAGGTCCGCGACTACGAGCGGCGCAACGCGAACCGCAAGTCGGTGCTCCAGAACATCGAGCGCAAGCTCGGCTAGCACCACCGACCGCGCCTGCCATCCTGAGGCGGGTGTCCACTCCCGCCCCCGCCCCCACCCGCGCGAACCGCCCCCCGCGCGGCGCCGAGCTCGAGCTCACCGTCGACCGCCTCGCCTACGGCGGCAACGGCGTCGCCCGTCGCGAGGACGGCTACGTCGTCTTCGTCGCCGGCGCGGTCCCCGGCGACCGCGTCCGGGCCGTCGTCGGCAAGGCCAAGCGCGCCTACGCCGAGGCCCGCGCCGTCGAGGTGCTCGAGCCCTCGCCCGACCGCATCGAGCCGGTCGCCGACCACCCGGGCGCGCCCTGGCAGGTGCTGCCCTACGACCGCCAGCTCGAGGTCAAGCAGGAGCAGGTCGACGACGCGCTGAGGCGCATCGGTCGCCTCGAGGGCTACGAGCTCGCCCCGATCATCCCGGCCGTCGAGCAGTGGCGCTACCGCAACAAGCTCGAGTACTCCTTCGGCGAGGGTCCCGGCGGCGAGCTGGTGTGCGGCTTCCACGCCCCCGGCCGCTTCGACGAGATCCTCCCGCTGGCGGACTGCAAGCTCGCCTCGGAGCGCTCCAACGCCGCGCGCGAGCAGGTGCTCGCGTTCTGCCGCGAGCAGGGCCTGGGCGCCTGGGACCGCCGCACGCAGCAGGGCTTCCTGCGCAACCTCGTCGTGCGCGAGGGCCGCCGCACCGGCCAGCTGCAGGTCCGCCTGGTCACCTCGCCCGGCAAGCTCGACGCCGACGCGCTGATCGAGGCGGTCGACGCCGAGGGCCTGCTGTGGACGCAGACCGCCGGGCTCGGCGAGAGCACGCAGGGTGGCGAGACGGCTCTCCTGTCCGGCTCACCGCAGCTGCACGAGCAGCTCGGCGACCTGCGCTTCCTGATCTCCCCGGAGGCGTTCTTCCAGACCAACACGGAGATGGCCGAGGTGCTCTACGGCCACGCCGCCGAGGCCGCTGACCTGCACGGGCGCGAGCGCGTGTTCGACCTCTACTGCGGGATCGGCACGATCGGCCTGTCGCTCGCCGCGCGTGCGCGCGAGGTCGTAGGGGTCGAGATCGTCGAGGCCGCGGTGTCGGACGCGATCGAGAACGCCCGCCTCAACGAGATCACGAACGCGTCCTTCTACGCCGGCGACATCCGCCTGGCGATGCGCGACCTCGTGGAGCGCGCGGGCAAGCCCGACGTCGCCGTGATCGACCCGCCGCGCGCCGGCCTGTCGCAGAAGGTCGTGCGCCGCATCATCGAGGCGGGGCCGCGACGGATCGTCTACGTCTCCTGCAACCCGACGACGCTCGCGCCGAACGCCGCGCAGCTCGTCGAGGCGGGCTGGGAGCTCAAGCGCGTGCAGCCCGTCGACATGTTCCCCCAGACCCCGCACATCGAGTGCGTCGCCCTCCTGGAGAAGCCATGAGCCTGACGCGCGTCACCCGCTTCGGCTGCGTCAACGCCTACCTCGTCGAGGAGGACGACGGTCTCACGCTGATCGACACGACGATCGGCGGCGGCGGCGCGGCCAAGGCAATCCTCGCGGCGGCGGCCGAGCTCGGCAGGCCGATCGTCCGGATCGCGCTCACCCACGCCCACGGAGACCACGTCGGCGGGCTGGACGCGCTCGCCGCGGAGCTGCCGGGCGTCGAGGTGGCGATCTCGACCCGCGATGCGCGCCTGCTCGCGAAGGACAAGTCGACCGACCCCGGCGAGCCGCCGGACGCCAAGCTGCGCGGCTCCTACCCGGGCACCAAGACGCGGCCGACGCGCACGCTCTCGGCCGGCGACCGCGTCGGCTCGCTCGAGGTCGTCGCGGCGCCGGGCCACACCCCGGGCCACGTCGCCTTCCACGACACCCGCGACCGCACGCTGATCGCCGGCGACGCCTACTCCACGCTCGGCGGCGTCGCCACGAGCGCGAAGGCCAACCCGCGCTTCCCACTGCCCGTGATCGCGACCTGGCACAAGCCGACCGCGCTCGCGACGGCCCGCACGCTGCGCGCGCTCGATCCCGCCCGCCTCGCGGTCGGCCACGGCAAGATCGTCGACGCGCCGGGCGCCGCGATGGACGCCGCGATCGCGAAGGCGGCCCGGCGCTAGGCCGCTTCGGCGATGTCCGCGGCGATCAGCGGGTCGTCGCGGCGGAAGCCCGCCATCGCGTTGGCGACGGCGAGGAAGGCCTGGGCGTTGACGCCCATGCCGCAGTGGGAGGCGCTGACCTCGACGAGCTCGTCGGCCTCCGGGTCCAGGCACGAGCGCCACTGCACGATGCCGTCGCTGCGCGAGTACACGGAGACGTATCCGACGTCCTCCGGGACCGGTGCCTGGACCGCGGCGCGGAAGTCGTGGCAGCACTTGCCGCGCAGGCAGCTGAGGCGGAACATGCCCGGCACGTGCGCGGTGCCGAGTGCGCTGACGAGGCCGACCTGCGCGAGCACGAGCGGATGCACGGCGAGCATCGAGCGCGTCGGCGAGCCGAGCGTGACGATCCCGGAGACCAGCTCCGGCCGCCGGGTCGCCAGCGCGCGGGCGAAGACCCCGCCGCGGCTCTGCCCGATGACGACGACGCGCTCGCCGTGGCGCTCGGCCATGTGCTCGAGCCGCGCCTCGAGGCGGCGGCAGGCCTCCTCGGAGCAGTCGAGGTTGGCGCGGATGCCGGTGCGGTGCGTGCAGTAGCCGG
>JAXDGC010000473.1:0-3229 GCA_034665245.1 Solirubrobacteraceae bacterium
GTCGGGTGCAGTCCGAGCATCCTCACGGGCGGATGACGACTACGTGTGCGTCGCTTGGCGAGCTGCGCTCGATGTGCGCGCCACCTGTGCAGCTTGATCTGAGCGGATCTCATTAACTGGCGAACGCTTGGGCGCCGCGGCACCCCGCGCACCCCTTACCCAGCCGCAGTTGACGTTCGCCGGCGGCTACCCGGCGCCGCGCGGCGGCAGGTCCGCCGCGAGCGTCGCGTCGACCGTGGCCCCGTAGGCCTCGATCGCGACGCGCAGCTCGGCCTCCGGCGTGTCCTCCTCCGGCGTGTGCGAGACGGGCGGGGACGACTGTGAGAACAGCATCACGGTCGGGATCAGGCGCGCCATCTCCGCGGCGTCGTGCAACGGCCCGCTCGGCAGCACGATGTCGTTGCCGACCGCCTGCTTCGCGAACCCGATCAGCCGCTCGTCGAACGGGATCGGCGGGATCGCCCACAGGTGGCGCAGCTCGGCCGTGCAGCCCTGGTCGGCGGCCGCCTGCTCGCAGGCCGCGTCGGCCTCGGCGAGCATCGCGGCGAGCTCGCCGGCGTCGAGGTGGCGCTGGTCGAGCAGCATCTCCGTCCGGCCCGCGACGGCCGTCACGACGCCCGGCTCGCTGCTCGCGCCGCCGGTCGTGCAGACGCCGCCCTCGTGCCGGACGCCGACCTCGCGAATCGCCAGCGCGGCCTGGGCGGCGGCGAGGAAGGAGTCCTGGCGGAGGTTCATGGGCGTGGCGCCGGCGTGTGCCGCGCGGCCGCTGAAGACCGCGAGGCGGCGCTCGACCCCGAAGGTCCCGAGCACGGCGGCGGCCGGCTCGCCGCGCTCCTCGAGCACCGGGCCCTGCTCGATGTGCAGCTCGAGGTACGCGCGCGCGCCCTTCAGCTGCGCGCCCGCCTCGTGCGCCGTCGCGAGGTCGACGTCGTAGCGGGCGACGACGTCCTCGAGCCGCTCGCCGTCGCGGTCCTTGAGGTCGCGGACCTCGTCGACGTCGAGCGTCCCCGCGCAGGCGGACGAGCCGAACAGGCTGCGCCCGAAGCGCGCGCCCTCCTCGTCGGCCCAGTCGACGAAGCGCAGCCCGACGGGCCGCTCCTGATCGGCGTGGGCGCGCAGCACCTCGAGGGCGGCGAAGATCCCGAGCGCGCCGTCGAGCCAGCCTCCCGACGGCACGGAGTCGACGTGCGAGCCCACGATCACGAAGCCCTCCTGCTCGCCCGGGAGGTCGGCCCACACGTTGCCCGCCGCGTCGGTCTCGATCGAGACCGGCAGCTCCTCGAGCCGCGAGCGCACCAGCTCGCGCGCGCGGACCCACTCGTCGGTCCAGCAGACGCGGCGGGCGCCGTCGGGGCCGCCGGTCAGCTCCGCCAGCTCGCGCAGGCCGGCGATGACCCGGTCGGCGTCCATCGCCGTCACCCGGCGAGGGCGGCCGTGGCGCCGAGCGAGCGCGGGACGAAGCGGCCGTGGCCCGGCTGGGTGACGATCTCGCCGCGGTCGTAGACCAGCGCGCCGCGGCAGAACGTGTGGCGAACGCTGCCGCTCGAGGTCTGGCCCTCGAAGAGGTCGTAGTCGACGTTCATGTGCGAGGTCCGGGTGGAGAACTCGAACGGCGTGGCGGGATCGAAGACCACGAGGTCGGCGTCCATCCCGGGCGCGATCGCGCCCTTGCGCGCGAGGCCGAAGCGGCGCGCGATCGCCGTCGAGGTCTTGTCGACGAGCTCGTTCGGCGTGATGCGCCCGCCGACGACGCCGAGGTCCCACAGCTTCACGAGGCGGTGCTGGATCATCGCGAGGCCGTTGGGGATCTTGGAGAAGTCGTCGCGGCCGAGCGCCTTCTGCTCGCTGTTGAACGGGCAGTGGTCGGTCGAGACGCTCTCGAGCACGCCGCGGCGCAATGCGCGCCACAGCCGCTCCTGGTTGTGCTCCTCGCGCAGCGGCGGCGAGCAGACGTAGCGGGCGCCCTCGAAGTCGGGGCGGGCGAGGTCGTCGACCGTGTTGGTCAGGTACTGCAGGCACGTCTCGCCGGAGACCGCGACGCCGCGCGCCTGCCCGGCGGCGATCTCGTCGGCGGCCAGGCCGCAGGTCACGTGCACGATGTAGACGCCAGCGCCCGCAAGCTCCGCGAGGCGGACGGAGCGGGACGTCGCCTCGGCCTCGAGGATCTCCGGGCGGGTGAGAGCGTGGTGGATCGGGTCCGTCTGGCCGGCCGCCAGCGCGCGCTCGACGAGGACGTCGATCGCCCAGCCGTTCTCGCAGTGCACCATCGTCAGCGCGCCGAGGTCGCGCGTGGTCTCGAGGACCCGGAGGAACAGGTCGTCGGTGACCATCAGCACGCCCTTGTAGGCGAGGAAGACCTTGAAGGTGGCGATGCCCTGCTCGACCATCGGCTCCATGTCGGCGAACGTGCCCTCGTCGGCCTGCGTGATCGCCATGTGGAAGCCGTAGTCGACGTGCGCGGCGCCGGCGGCGCGGTCCTGCCACTCGTCGAGCGAGGACTGCAGCCCGCCGCCCTGCTGCTGGATCACGAAGTCGACGATGCAGGTCGTGCCGCCGGCCGCGGCGGCGCGCGTCCCGGTGTCGTAGTCGTCGATCGAGCGGGTGCCGCCGAACGGCATCGCCATGTGCGTGTGGTTGTCGATCAGGCCGGGCAGCACGTAGCAGCCGGAGGCATCGACGATCTCGGCGTCGGTCTCGCCGACGTCGCCGACGGCGACGATCTCCTCGCCGTCGATGAGCACGTCGGCGACCGACGAGTTGGTGGCGGACACGACTGTGCCGCCGCGGACGAGCTTCCTCATGAGGCGCCTCCTGTCACGCCGGCGAAGTGCGGGATGATCTCACGGCCGTACATCTCCAGCGTCTGCTCCTGGCCCTCGGTCATGAGGTAGACGTTGAACTGGTCGACGCCGATCGACGCGAGCTCGGTCAGCTTCTCGATCGCCTGCTCGGGCGAGCCGAGCACGCAGAAGCGGTCGCAGATCTCGTCGGTCACGAACGCGCCGTGCTTGGCGCCGACGCGCGAGTGCTCGCCGTAGTCGTAGTTCGTCTCCGGCGGCACGTAGTCGGTCAGCGCCTCCGGCACGACGGAGCCGTCGGCGCCGTAGCGGGCGATCAGGTCCCGGACGTGGTTCGAGACCATGGCCGGGAACCAGCGCACCTGCTCGCGCGCCGCGGCGAGGTCGCCGGAGATGTGGCTCGGCGCGCTGACGATGCACTTGAGCGCCGC
>JAXDGC010000474.1:0-3566 GCA_034665245.1 Solirubrobacteraceae bacterium
GAGGCGAGGATCTCGCAGGCGTCGTCGGCCAGCGTCCCGACGGCGAACGCCTGACGCAGGGGCTGCTCGAGCCAGGGCGCAAGCACACCCAGGCACCCGCCGAGCACCAGCGCCTCCGGGTCGAGGACGTTCACCGTGCCCGCCAGGCCGATGCCCAGCCAGTGCCCGAGGCGCTGCACGGAGCCCAGCGTGCGCTCATCGCCCTCGCGGTTGCGCTCGGCCAGCAACCGCGCGGCCTCCCGCGCCGAGCGGACCGAGATGTCGTGCTCGGCCGCGATCGCCAGCAGGGCGTCCTCGCCCACCAGCATCGCCAGACAGCCGCGGTTCCCGCAGGTGCACAGAGGCCCTTCAGGATCGACGGTGACGTGCCCGAGCTCGCCCGCGAAGCCGTGCGCGCCCCGATAGAGCTGGCCGTCAAGCACGATCCCCGCGCCGACGCCGTGCGGGCTGGAGACGTAGACGAAGTCGCGCAACCCATGTCCGGCGCCTGCCCACAGCTCGGCCAACGCGCCGAGGTTGGACTCGTTGTCGGCCCGGATCGGTAGGCCGGGACGCTGAAGCCGGCGGCCGAGCATCTCGACGACGGGGACGTGCTCCCACCCGAGGTCCGGGGAGCTGACGAGGACGCCGGCGCGCACATCGACGAGCCCGGGGCCGGCGAGGGTGACGCCGACGGCGGGTACGCCCTGCGCCTCGGCGGCCGCGAGCGCCTCCCGCGCGAGCCCGGCGATCTGGTCGAGGACCCTCGCCGGATCGCTGTTGCGGTTCGAGACGGCGTTCTCACGCTCGAAGCGGACGGCGCCCGAGAGGTCAGTGGAGCACACGGAGAGGTAGTCGAAATGCAGCTCGAGGCCGAGCGACAGTGCCCCGTCCGGATTCAGCCGCACGGTCTGGGCCGGCCGGCCGACGTTCCCCGGACGCTCGTCGTCGCCGGTCTCGTCGAGAAGACCCATGATCATGAGCTCGGCCACCAGGCTCGACACGGTCGTCTTGTTCAAGCCGGTGCCGGCCGCGACGCTCGCCCGCGACAGCGGGCCGTCCGACGCGACGTGACGCAGCACCACCCCGAGGTTCGCCCGCCGGACGGCGCGTTGGTCCGCGCGCCCGGAACCGCCCTGATCGGTGACCTGATGAAGGCTCATCACCTGCCGACGCTAGAGGTTCGGCGACGGTCGCTCAAGCGCCGGTCCTTGACAACCGGGCCGCAACGGCATTTAGTTGCGCGGCCCAACCAATGAATTCCCCAACGCTCTCCACGCGCGGCAGCCTCGACGAAGCGATCGACGTCGGATACCTGCGCACGATCGTCGAGCGCCTGGCCGCCACCGGCTCGAGCGCGATGGGCTTCCGCCTCGCCGGGACGCCGGAGGAGGTGGAGCTGAGTGGCTGGATCGCCGACCAGATGAGCTCCCTCGGGCTCACCGGCGTCGCGCTGGAGCCCGTCCCGGTCGACGCGTGGCGGTTCCAGGGAGCCCGCGTCGAGGCGCTCGGCGAGGTGTTCGAGTGCGCGTCGTTCGGCGGGTCGCCCTCCACACCGCCCGAGGGCGTCACCGCTGAGGTCGTCTTCGTCGGGCGGGGCACGCGCGACGAGGTCGAGGCCGCCGACCTCGAGGGGCGTATCGCGTTGATCGACTGGCGTGGCGGCGACCTCCTCTGGCCGTCGATGGCCGCCGCCGAGGCGGCCCGCGCAGGCGCCTTGGCGGCGCTGGTCACCTCGCTGCCGGGCGGCGCGTTCTACCAGCGCGAGGGAGCGCTCGGCGCGTTCGACACCTACGGGCTGCCCGGGGCCATCCCCCTGATAACGGTCCGCAAGGAGGACGCACTCGAGCTCATCGCGGCCGGGAGCCCCGTGGCACGCGTGACGCTCGAGGCCACCATCGAGCGCGGTGCCACCGCCTACAACGTCGTCGGCACGCTGGAAGGGCGGCGCGACGGCCCCCCGATCGTCCTCGCCGGCCATCACGACGCGTGGTTCTACGGGGCGCTGGACGACGCGTCGGGCGTCGCCTCGACACTCGCGCTGGCCAAGGCCATGCGCGACACGAGCTACGTCCCCGACGGGCCGATCGTGTTCTGCTCGCACACCGCCGAGGAGTTCGGCCTGCTCGGTGCGCCGTTCGACTACTGCATCGGCGCCGGCTGGCAGATCCAGCACGAGCACCCGGAGTGGGCGCGCGACGCGGCGCTCTACCTCAACATCGAGGGCACGGGCATGCCCCGGCCGCTGCTCATCGAGGCGCCGCCCGAGCTGGCGGGCTTCGAGGCCGAGGTGTGCGACGCCGCCGCCGAGGACGGGCTCCTGCCCCACGGCGTCATCCGCGGCGCGCCGCGACCTTGGACGGAGGCGTGGCCGTTCCTCGCCGCGGGCGTCCCCGCCATCAACGTCAACTCCCACCACCTCGAGTTCTTCCGCACGGAGTACCACACCCAGTTCGACGACCCCGACTTCCTCGACTACGACAACCTCCGCGAGCTGACCTGCGTCTACGGCCGCCTCCTCCTCGCGGCCGACGCGCGCGGGCGGGCGATCCTCGAGCCCGCCGCCCGTGCCGCCGACGTGCGCACACGCGGCCGCCTCGACGCCGCCGCGCGGACCGGCGCGGACGTCGCGCCGCTCGAGCGCGCGCTCGACCGCTACCGGGGCGCCGCCGCGCGACCCTCCGCGGCGACGGCCCGCGCGGTCTTCGCGCACCTCGCCGGCGAGCTCGAGGCGATCGACGCCGCCGAGGCGCCGGTGCTGCCACACGAGCAGGCCCTGCGCGACGTCGTGGCGCTCGACGCCGGCGAGCCCGAGCGCGTCGGGCGCAACTCGCTGGCCCGCGACCTCTCCGACGAGCTCGTCGAGCTCGACGCCGAGCGTCACGCGCCCGGGTACCCCCAGCTGGCGTGGGCCGAGCTGGGCCACCTGACCGCCTCGCCCGTGCTGTGCCGCGAGCTCGCGGCGCTGCGCGCGGGCGAGCCGACCGATCTCACCGACGTCCGGCGGGGTGCCGCCGGGGAGCTGGACCGCCGTCTGGAGCGGATGACCGACGCGTTCGAGCGCGCCACCGACATGCTCGAGAACCACGGGGCCCCGAGGGAGGAACCATGAAGCAGCGTGCACGTCGCCGGATCGCCATCCTCGCCATCGCCATCGCCGCGCTCGCCGTCGCGGGATGCGGCGGCAGCAGCAGCAGCAGCAGCAGCTCGGGCGGCAGCCCGGCGAGCGGCAAGGTCAAGCAGGGCGGCACGTTCCGGATCGCCGCCAACGACGGCATCGACTCGATGAACCCGTTCACCGCCATCAACAGCGACTCGCACAACGCCTTCCAGAACCTCTACTCGTTCCTCGTCCAGTACGACATGAAGACCTTCGACTACGTCGGCGACCTCGCCACGAAGTGGACGCCGAAGAACAAGGGCGCGGACTGGGAGTTCAAGATCCGCACGGGTGTGAAGTGGTCCGACGGCCAGCCGCTGGACGCCACCGACATCGCCGACGTCATGAACTGGGCCACCAAGCAGGACGGGCTCGGGCTCGTGGGCGAGATCTTCGGCGGCCACCTCAAGCGCGCTGAGGCGTCCGA
>JAXDGC010000475.1:0-3032 GCA_034665245.1 Solirubrobacteraceae bacterium
TTCGGCGTGCCGGACTTCAAGATCGAGAAGTGGGTGGTGCAGCGGCGCCTGGACCAGCTCGAGGCCGAGGGCGTGCGCTTCGCGTACGGCGTGGATGTCGGGGTCGACGTCGGCGCGGATGAGCTGCGCGAGCGCCACGACGCGGTCGTGATCGCCACCGGCTCGCGCGTGCCGCGCGACCTCCCGGTCCCCGGCCGCGAGCTCGACGGCGTGCACTTCGCGATGGACTATCTCTACGGGCGCAACCGCTGGGTGGCGAGCAACGGCGACGGCGTCTCGCCGATCACGGCCGCGGGCAAGCACGTGATCGTGATCGGCGGCGGCGACACCGGCGCTGACTGCGTCGGCAACTCCCACCGCGAGGGCGCCGCCTCGGTGACCCAGATCGAGCTGCTCGGCGAGCCGCCCGCCAAGCGGCCCGACGACCTCACGCCGTGGCCGCGCTGGCCCGTGAAGCTACGTCGCAGCTACGCGATCAAGGAGGGCGGCGAGCAGGACTTCTCGATCTCGACGACCAAGCTGACCGGCTCGAACGGCCACGTCGAGGAGATCCACTGGGTGGAGAACTCCGGCAAGCCGCCGTTCGACCCGATCGAGGGCACCGAGACGAAGCGCCCGGCCGACCTCGTGCTGCTCGCGATGGGCTTCTTGAGCCCCGAGCCGGCCGTGCTCGATCAGCTCGGCGTCGAGAAGGACCAGCGCGGCAACGCCAAGGCGGGCGCCTACGCGACCTCGGCCGACGGCGTCTTCGCCGCCGGCGACGCCCGCCGCGGCCAGTCGCTGATCGTGTGGGCGATCAACGAGGGCCGGCAGTGCGCGCGCATGGTCGACCGCTACCTGCGGGAGCTGCCCGAGCGCGACCCGCGCGAGGCGCTCAGCGTCGGCGCCTCCGAGCGGGCCGGCAGCAAGGAGCTTGGGGCGGACCCGCCGCAGAAGGCCGGGTTCGGCTCGGGGCAGGGCGCGACGGACTGAATTCCGGCGGGAGGCGGCGGGAGGCAGTAGCGTTTCGCAATGCCTCGATCGCGCGCGCCCAAGCTGACCGTCCTCATCGTCGCGACGCTCGCGGGAGCGCTCATGGTCGTCCCCGCCGGCGCGCAGTCGCGCCGATCGGGCGCCCGGCCCGCGGCCGCTAAGCCGTTCCTCGACGTGCGCGACGCGCAGCGCCGCGCGGTCGAGCGCCGGGGTGACGTGAGCCTGCGGGCACCGAGCGCCGCCACGCGCTCCGCCCGCGGCCGGCTGCGTCACGCGGGAGCGGCCCTCGACGTCGACGCGCTCACCGGCACGCCGCGCCTCCTGGCGGGTCGGGGCGCACCGCTCAGCGCGCCCGCGTCCGGCGACCGCCGGGACGTGGCCGAGCGCTTCATCCGCCGGCACCTGGCGGCGCTCGGCCTCACGCGCACGGACCTCGGCTCGCTCCAGCTTCAGCGCCGCACCGCGATCCCGGGCGGCGCGGAGCTCCTCGGCTACCGCCAGTACGCCGACGGGATCCCCTCCTTCGACGGCGGGCTGCGCGTCGCGGTCGATGCCGCGGGGCGCGTGCTCAGCGTGACCGGCGCGGCGCAGCACGGCCTCTCGATCGCGGCCGACGTTCCGACGCTGACAGCCGCGCAGGCCATGGGCCGGCTGATGGACGACACCGGCGTCCGGCGCGCCGTGCATGTGGCGCACGGCCCCGCGGGGACGCGCCAGAGCACGGAGTTCACGAGCGGCGAGGCGGCCGCGCTCGTCACCTTCGGCGAGGGCACGAGCGCCCGGCTGGCCTGGCAGCTCGACCTGCGCGCGGGGCCGGCGGCCCACTACGCCGCGGTCGTGGACGCCTCCGGCGGCCGGATCCTCTACCGGGCCAATCGCGTGAAGGCCGCGGCCAACGACGCGCTGGTGTGGGAGCAGTACCCGGGCGCGGCGCGCGGCGGCACGGCCCAGACCCGCGATCTCACGCCGTACCTAAACCCGGGGGCGACCGACCTCTCGGGCCCGTACGCGCACGCGTGGTCGGACACCAACGACAACGACCTCCAGAGCGACGGGAGCATCGTGACGACCGATCACGCAGACCCCGGTGAGGCGGTCGGACGCAGCGGCGGCAGCTTCACATATCCGCGGACCGACTTCTCCACGGGAAACGGCGCCTGCTCGGCGTCCACGCCATGCACATGGGACTTCGAAGTGGCTCCCACAAGCTGGCGGACCAACCGTGCGCAGAACGCAGTCCAGGCCTTCTACCTCGTCAACCGCTTCCGCGAGCACCTGCTCGCCGCGCCGATCTCGTTCACGGTCAGCGACGGCAACTTCGACAACGGCGACCGTCTCCTCGTCAACGCCGACGACGGCGCCGCGACCTTCACCGACGGCGGGCCCGACGACGACCACGTGGACAATGCGTACATGGACACCCCGCCGGACGGCACAAAGCCGACGATGGCGATGTTCCTCTTCTCGAATGACATCGGCCCGGGGGCCGGCGCTTTCCGGGACGTCAATGGCGGCGACGACGCGGCGGTCGTCTACCACGAGTACACCCACGGCCTCAGCAACCGCCTTATAACCGTCAGCCCCGGTGGTGAGGGCGCTCTAAACGATCCGCAGGCGGGCGGGATGGGCGAGGGCTGGAGCGACTGGTACGCGAAGGACTTCCTTGTCAGCCAGTTCCCGGGTGACGACACGGCCGCGGCCGGTGACGTCGACATGGGCAAGTACATCGACTCGGCTCCGCACACCATCCGGAGCCAGGGCCTCGACTGTCCGGTCGGCGCCGACGCGGCGCAGTGCCCGGGGACCCTCGCGCAGGGCTCTGGTGGCTACACGTACGGCGACCTCAATACGGCAAGCATCGATCCGAACACCGGCGCTCACGAGGTCCACGAGGTCGGCGAGATCTGGGCCGAGACGCTGTGGGACCTCCGCGCCGTCGTTGGATCCGAGGTAGCGCGCGCGATCGTCACCCAGGGCATGCGCATATCGCCGGGAGAGCCGACGTTCCTTCAGGAGCGCGACGCGATCCTCACCGCCGACCGCCAGCTGTTCCCGGACGG
>JAXDGC010000476.1:0-2683 GCA_034665245.1 Solirubrobacteraceae bacterium
CAGGGCAACATGTGGAAGGTGCTGGTGGAGAAGGGCGCGACGGTCGAGGAGGGCCAGCTCATCTGCATCATCGAGGCGATGAAGATGGAGAACGAGATCACCGCCCACAAGGCGGGCACGATCGAGGACCTCCCGATCTCCGAGGGCGCCGCGATCAAGAGCGGCGACCTGCTGGCCGTCATCAAGTGACCCCGCCGGTGCGGGTCGCCGGGCCGGAGGACGCGACGGTCGTCGCGCGGCTGCTGGCCGAGTTCCGCGACCACGAGGGCCGCGACTGGCCGCCCGAGGAGACGATGCGGGCGGGCGTCGAGCGGCTGATCGTCCGCGACGACACCGAGTACCTGCTCGGCGGCGAGCCCGCGATGGGCGTGGTCCAGCTGCGCTACCGCTACGGGGTCTGGTTCGACGGCGAGGACTGCGAGCTCGAGGACCTGTTCGTGCGCGCCGAGTCACGCGGGAGCGGGCTCGGCCGTGCCCTGGTGGCCGCGGCGATCGAGCGCGCCCGCGGCCGCGGCTGCCGCCGGATGCAGCTCGACACGGGCGAGGCCAACGCGCCGGCCCTCGCGCTCTACCGGTCGCTCGGCTTCTCCTCGGGCGGCGACGAGCCCGGCCGCCTCGGGATCTTCATGCGCCGCCGCATCCCCGAGAACATGCCGCCCGGCGTCGAGGTCTAGCCCGCCACTGCGAGAGCTTGCGCGAGCAGCGCGACGACCGCCTCGGGCTCGCGCGTGAGCAGGGTCCACGTGAGCCGGATGACGCGCCACCCCTGGCGCGCCAGGTCGGCATCACGTCGCCGATCCCGCTCGAACGAACCGCGGGACGAGTGGTAGGCCCAGCCGTCGACCTCCACGACGAGCTTGCGTGCAGGCCAGGAGAAGTCGACCTCGTAGCCATGTAGCCGCTGGTTGACCTCGGGCGCCTGGAGTCGCGCGGCACGGACCAGCTCGAGCAGCCGGCGCTCGGCCTCGGAGCGCGTCATGGCGGGCGCGTCGTCCGCGCAGATCACGTCCCGCAGGGCCCGCGCTCCTCGATGCCGCGGGTTGCGAGCGAGGAGGGGATCCAGCCAGTCGCCCTGGAGTAGCTCCAGCACCTCGGCTTGCTCAGCCGCGCGGCCGAGGTGCAATCGGCCGATCCGCGTCGCCAGGTCGAGCAGCGTGCGGCCCGGGCCGGTGACTGGGATCTCGTGGTGGCGTGTGACGTCGCTCGTGGCGAGCCGAGCGACGTGGTGGACGCGGATGCCGTCGCGTGAGCGAGCCTCTCGCCCTACGCAGGTCACGGCCACCGAGCCGGCGATCGCGGGCCCGAGACCCCAGAGTTCGGCCGCGGAGCGATGGCTGAGGAACGCCCCGTCGCCCACAGCCATCACGGCGGCCATCAGCCGCGCGAGCGGGCCGTGGATCGGTCCCACGAGGTAGACGCCGCGGTGCGCTGGGCGAAGCCAGCCGCGAGCCACGAGCGTCGAGATGGCTCTCCGGCTCAGCCCTGCCGCGAGAAGCTGCCAGACCGCGAGCACCCCATGCTGGCGAGCCGCGAGCGCCCAGAGCTCGCGGTCAATCGGCACGCGGCACCTACAACCGACGAACGGCGCGCTGAGAGCAACAAACGTCGGCCGCTCCCCCGCGGTTCCCACACGAGGGACGAACGGCTCGCTGAGCGGAACAAACGTCAGCGGTCGAGCGGAGACGGCTCACGCCTGTACCCAGCCCTCACCAGCCCGCCGTTCGCCCCACGCTACGGCCAGGCGTAACGGAGCCGGCACACCCTCGCGACGATTCAGCCCACCGCGGCGACGTTCTCGCCGTGGATGCGCTTCTGCTCGCCGCTCCGGCGCGCGAGCGGCAGCGGGGCCTCGGCGCCGTGCTCGCCCAGCGCCTCGAGGTAGGCCCGGTCCTCGCGCAGGATCGCGGCGGCGCGCGCGCCCTCGAGCGGCGTGCCGTGGCCGGGCACGACGTGCGCCGCCTGCTCCACCAGCGGCTCGAGGCGGGTCAGCGTCGCGAGATATGCGCTCAGCGAGCCGCCGTCGGAGATCATCGGGATCTCGACCGGGGAGAGGTAGTCGCCCGCGACGAGCACGCCCGCCCACGGGACCCAGATCGCCATGCCGTCGGCGGTGTGGCCCTCGGTCACGTGCAGCTCGAGCTCCTGCTCGCCGAGGTCGCAGCGGCCCGGCACCGGCAGCGCCTGCGGGCCCGGCAGTCCCAGCGGCCCCGGGCGCTCGATGTAGTTCGAGTCGTCGAAGTCGCGCAGCTTGCGCTGGGCGTCTCCGGGCTCGTTGCGCAGCCGCAGCGCCGTCGACTCCGAGACGCCCAGCGGCGCGTCGGCGAAGGCGTAGCGGCCGAGCAGGTGGTCCCAGTCGGCGTGCGACGCGACCAGCCCGACGACGTTGAAGCTCGCCTGCTCGGCCACCGCCGGCAGGATCTCGAGCTCGTCGGGGAGGACGGGCGAGTCGACGCAGAACGCCTCCTGGCCCGAGCGCACCAGCGTGCACGTCGTCTGCCAGAAGCGCGACGTGACGACCATCACGTCGGGATGCAACCCGACGGCCCGCACCCGCGACCTACGCGGCGCCGAGCAGCTTCGCCGCCTCGAGGAGCGTCTTCACCTCGGCGGTCGGCTTCTTCTGGCTGGAGTCGAGCTGCTCCTTGTTGCGGTTGACCCAGATCACGGGGACCTTGGCCTTGAT
>JAXDGC010000477.1:0-12466 GCA_034665245.1 Solirubrobacteraceae bacterium
CCTCGACCGTGCCGGTCGTGCGCGCGGCGCCGCCGCCGGCCTGCGCCCACAGCGCGGCGTCGTAGGGGGCGATCACATAGCCGGCCTCGACGTCCTCGAAGCTCCCGCCGAGCGGGGCCCAGGCGAGACCGCCCGGCGGCGTGCCGTAGGCCACCGCCGCGACGCCGTCGCGCAGCAGCGCGATCCAGGGGCCGGGCCAGCCGAAGTCGCGCGGCGCCGCGATCGGGACGAGCCCGAGCCCGCGGCGCGCGAGCCACATCCGCCACTCGGTCCACGGCTCCGGGTGGCCGGGGGCGGGAGTGGGGACGTCGTCGGTCTCGACCTCGAGGATCGCGGCGAGGCAGGCCGCGACGGAGCGGGTGAGCGGTGGGAGCGAGTCGTCGGGGAGGTGGGCGGTGCGCACCCTCAGGACTCTTGCACGAGGGCGTCGCCCGTCGTTGAGCGCACGTAGAGGACGACGCGGCCCACCCGGTGGGCGTTCAGCAACCCGGCGTCACGCAGCACCGAGAGGTGCTGGGAGACGCTGCCCGGCGAGAGCTCGAGCGCGCGCGCGAGCTCGGTGGTCGAGCGCGGGGCGTGCAGCGCGGCCAGCACCGAGGCGCGGCGGCGGCCGAGCAGGGCGGCCAGCGCGGCGGGCGGCGCCGCGCGGCTCGGGTCCCACAACGACGCGATCCCGCGCGCCGGGTAGACGACGAACGGCTGCCACGGCGCCTCGATCGAGGCGGACGGCCGCGGCCAGGTGAACGCGCTCGGCACGAACAGCAGCCCGCGCCCGCCGAGGTCGACGTGGCCGTCGAACGGCATGTCGATGAAGAGCGTGTCGTCGGCGAAGCGCAGCTCGGGGTGGACGTCGGCGAACAGGCGCTGCGAGCCACCGTCGGCGACCTGGCGGGCGCGGTGCAGGACGTCGCCCTCGAGCAGCGCGCGGATCCGCGGCCAGTGCGGGGCGAGGGCGCGCGCCCAGTAGGCCCGGACGAGCTCGGCGAGGGCGGCGACCGCGGCGGGCGGATCGTGCTCGAACGGCTGCAGGACCGGCGGCAGCGGCGCGGGCGCGTACACGCGCCGAACCTCGGCGCGGACCTGGTCGGCAGGCGTCGCGAGCATCTCCGCGAGCTCGGCCTCGAGGTCCCCGAGCGGGCTGCTCGGCGGCGGGTTGATGAAGTCCGGCGTGTAGGCGCGGGAGCGCTGCAGCGCGCGCAGCACGCCGATGTCGAGGTCCGCGACGCGCTCGCGGGTCGCGATCACCCAGGGCAGGTGGAGCGCCTTCGCCTCGGGGTGATCGAGCGTCCGCACGCTGTTGTGGAGCTCCATCAGCGGCGAGATCGCGAAGCGCACGTTGGCGACGTCCTCCGGCCCGAAGCGGAAGCTGATCATTCAGGTGAGTCTAAATCTCTTCGGCGTGCGCGCCGCCGTCCGGAACCTGTGGCGATGACGAAGAGCCGACATCTCCAGTGGGACGGCTGCGCCAACGTGCGCGACCTCGGCGGTATACGAACCCGCGACGGCGCCGAGATCCGCCGCGGCGCGATCGTCCGCGCCGACGCGCTGGACCGCCTGAGCGCCGGCGGCTGGGCGGCGCTCGAGGCGCACGGGGTGCGCACGGTGATCGACCTCCGCAACGACGACGAGCTCGGCATGGACGTCGCGCCGCGGCCGGCCGCCCTCACCACGCTCCATCTCCCGCTCGACGGCGTCGAGGACAGGGCGTTCTGGCAGGAATGGCACGGACGGCCCGAGTTCGGGACGCCGATCTACTACCGGCCGTTCCTCGACCACTTCCCCGAGCGGACCGCGGCGGTGTTCACCGCGATCGCCCGCGCCGAGCCCGGCGGGATCGCCGTGCACTGCGGGATCGGCCGCGACCGCACCGGCCTGATCGCGATCCTGCTGCTGGCGCTGGCCGGCGTCGGCCCGGAGGAGATCGCCGCCGACTACGCGCTCAGCGAGGACCGCGTGCCGTTCGGGCGGGTCGGGACGTTCTACGAGGACAACGGCACGAGCGCCGCCGAGGTGATCGGCGCGATGCTCGCCGAGCTCGACGTGGAGGCCTACCTGCGCGCCGCGGGCGTAGGCGCCGGCGACCTGGCGGCGATCCGGGCCCGGCTCAGGCGCTGAGCGGGCCCGCGTGGCGGCGGAGCGCCTCGGCCCACGGCTCGAGGTCGGCCTCGAGCCGGTCGGGCTCGAAGGAGAATGGCGGGGGGTGCTCGCCGGCGGCCTCGAGCACGTCGCGCAGCGAGCGTCCCGCGCGCGGCTCGGGGCGCTCCGCGCCCTCGAGGGGGCCGAGGCGGATGTCGAAGCTGCGCTCGCGGTCGTCGAGCGCGACGATCACGAACGCAGAGGCGTTGCGGTAGACGAGCTGGGGCTGCCAGCGGAAGCCCGTCGGGATCTCGAGCTCGCAGCCGTGATCGCGCTCGAGGAAGCCGAACGCGGCCGGGCCCTGCTCGATGAAGCGGTCGACGAGGCTCAGTGCTGTTGATCGCCGGTCGCGGCGGGGGGTCGGGACTCCTCGGCGAGCGACGTGATCGTGAGCATGCCGCGCGCCGCGTCCTCGAGGACCCCGCTGGCCTCTTCGGAGGAGCGGGCGTAGAGCTCCACCAGCAGGTGGACGACGATCTGCTCGTCGTCGTGCTTGTGGAAGCGCACGTGGGTGAAGAACTCGCGCGTGCCGTGGTCGCCGAACGCCGCGTAGGCGAGCGAGTCCGCCGCCTCAGGGCCCGAGCAGGTCTCGACCGCATCGGCGTCGACGGTCACGGTGCAGGACGCCACCCACGGGGTGCCGGCCACCATGCGCTCCCAGCGGTCCTCGACCGGCTCGATGCGGCCGTTGTGGAACGCGAGGTGCGGCTGGTCGTGCATGCAGTCGAGGCACTGCACGACGGCCTCCTGCAGCTCGTCGACGACCTCCGCGCGCTCGCCCGTGATCGGGTCGATGCGGTGAATGCCCTCGTAGTGGACCTGGACCTCGAGCTCCTGCGACCAGCAGCGGTAGCAGCGGAGCCAAGACCCCACCATCTGCGGCTGGGGAGAACCCTCCATCGCAGCCATTCTATGCTGCGCCCGTGAGTGGCACGGTGCTCTACGAGCGCGACGGCGCGGTCGCGACTCTCACGCTGAGCCGCCCGGAGCGTCTCAACGCGATCGTGCCCGAGCTGATCGACGACCTCGAGGCCGCGCTCGACCGCGCCGAGGCCGACGACGAGATCCGCGTCGTGCGCCTGCGCGGCGCCGGGCGCGCCTTCTGCGCGGGCTATGACATCGGGTGGGGCGCGGAGTCGATGCAGGAGGCCGAGGCGGGGGCGCCGTGGGACCCGATCGCCGACCAGCGGATGATGTCGCGCTACGTGCGTGCCTACATGCGCCTGTGGCGCTCGCCGCGCCCCGTCATCGCGCAGGTCCACGGCTTCTGCGTCGGCGGCGGCACCGACCTCGCGCTGTGCTCGGACCTGATCGTGTGCGCCGAGGACTGCCGGATGGGCTACCCGCCGGCCCGTGTCTGGGGCTCGCCGACGACCGCGATGTGGATCTACCGCCTCGGGGCGGAGCGCGCCAAGCGCCTGCTGCTGACGGGCGACGCGCTGGACGGCCGCCGCGCGGTCGAGTGGGGGCTCGCATCGGAGTGCGCCCCGGAGGCCGAGCTCGACGCCGCCGCCGCGGCGCTCGCCGCGCGGGTGGCGCGGCTGCCGGCCAACCAGGCCCAGATGATGAAGCTGCTGGTCAACCAGGCCTACGACCAGATGGGCCTGCCGGTCACGCAGCTGATCGGCACGCTGCTCGACGGCGCCGCCCGCCACACGCCGGAGGGCGTCGCGTTCACGCGCGAGGCGATGGAGGACGTCCGCGGCGCCGTCGCCCGCCGCGACGCGCCGTTCGGCGACTACGGGCAGGAGGGCCGGTGAGGCACGCCTGGGCGCTGGCCGCGCTCGCGCTCGCGCTCGCGGGCTGCGGGGCCACCGGGCCGACCGACGAGGAGCAGGTGCGCACGACGCTCACCGCCTTCATCCGCGCCACGGCGTCGAAGGACTACCAGGCGCTCTGCGACCGGCTGCTCGCGCCGTCGCTGCTCGCCAGCGTCAAGAAGATCGGCCTCCCGTGTGAGATCGCGCTCCAGCAGTCGCTGGGCGACGTGCGTCAGCCGCGGCTGATCGTCGGCGCGGTGACCGTCACCGGCAAGACCGCGGTCGCCGAGATCCGCACGAGCGCCGAGGGTCAGGCGCCGTCGAAGGACACCGTCGAGCTCGAGCGGACCGACGCCGGCTGGCGCATCGCCTCCCTTGCCACGCCGTCCGAGCCCGGCCCCGCCCCTTAGCGGGTCAGCTTTCCGCTTAGCAGGGGTTGCGCAAACCTGAAATCCGGGGCAACCTAGCCCGCGTGAGGTTCAAGGGCGGGATAGTCGGGTTGGCCATGCTGGCGACGCTGGTCGCCGTCCCGACCGCGTCGGCGTCGACCGCGTCGTTGCGGGGCGGCACGAGCGGCACCGTCGTCTACCGGGGCGACGCGGGTGCGGACTCGGTCAAGCTCCAGCGCTATTTCGACAGCAACAACGACGATTGGTACTACCTCGTCACGGACCAAGGCGGCATCACGTCCGGTGCGGGGTGCTTCCAGGTCCCGGGCATGAACAACACCATGTCCGCGTGCAAGGTCGCCTCCGCGGCGCTCCGGCGCTACGACATCGCGCCCGGGAGCGGCGACGACACGGTGAGCTTCGCCGCCGGTGGCTTCGCCATCAGCGGCGACACGACCGGCGGCACCGCCGACCTCGGTCCGGGCGCGGACCGTTTCACCGGTCTGACCTCGGCCGACGCGGTCAAGGGCGGCGACGGCGCCGACACGATCGACGGCGGCGCCGGCAACGACGGTGTGGACGGCGGCGCGGGCGACGACCTCGTGAGCGGTGGTCCGGGCAATGACCTCCTCGGCGGCGGCGACGGCGCCGATCACGTGAACGGCAACGACGGGGCCGACCGGGTGGGCGGCGGCGCCGGCAACGACCAGGTCGCCGGCGAGGCCGGCGACGACACGATCGACGGCGGCCCCGGCGACGACGAGCTCGAGTTCGGCGCGGCCGACGTGGCGGTCGGAGTCGGAGTCGGCGCCGACGACCTGCGCGGCGGTGACGGCGTGGATCGGCTCAGCTACAACGACCACCCCGCCGCGATCGCGCTCACGCTCGACGGGCACCCCGGCGACGGCAGCGCCGGCGAGGGCGACAACGTCCACGACGACATCGAGACCGTCATCGGCACGACCCACAACGACGTAATGACCGGCGACGACCTCGGCCAGGACCTCTACGGCCACGCCGGCCAGGACACGATCGACGGCGCCGGCGGCGACGACCTCCTCAACGGCGGCTCGGGCGAGGACGTGATCCGCGGCGGTGCGGGCGACGACTCCCTCGAGGGCTCGGCCGACGGCGACTTCCTCGACGGCGGGCCCGGCCGGGACCTCTTCACGGGCGACAACGAGTGCGCCGTCCAGCCGTGCACGGGCGGCTCGGATGAGATCCAGGCCCGCGACGGCGAGCAGGACACGGTCAACTGCGGCGTCGGCGCCGATACGGCGGTGGTCGACGCGATCGACATCGTCGCGCTCGACACCCAGCAGGGCTGCGAGAACGTCGACCGCGGCGCCGCGGGCGCGGCGCCCGAGGCGCCGGGCACGGCGGCGGCGCTCCCCACGATGCGCGTCCGCGGCTCCCGCGCGATCCAGACGTTCCTGAAGCGCGGGCTGCGCGTCGACGTCACCTGCTCCGCCGCCTGCGGCATCCACGCGCGGCTGATCCTGCGCAAGACGGTCGTGGCGAGTGCGAAGCGGACGCGGGTCGCGGGCGCGGTCACGCGGCTCCGGCTGAAGGCGAATCGCGCCGGCAAGCGCCAGCTCAAGCGCCGCACGAGGGTTCTGGTGACGCTCGTCGTCGACGTCACCGACAGCGCCGGCCACAAGACGACGCTCGCGCACGCGCTCACGCTCAAGAGGGCCAAGGCCGCGAAGAAGAAGGTCTGAGCGCGGCTCAGTGGTGGTGCGGCATGCGCTGGGCCGGCCTGCGGTGACGCCGCGAGCCTGAGCCGGGCGGCCCGACGTGACGCACCGGCCCGACGGAGGCGCCGTAGCCGCCGCGGCCCTTCAGCAGCACGACGCGCGCCGCGTAGCGGTGGGGCGGGCTGACGACGAACGACGCCCGCGAGCGGCGGTCGACGCGCGTATGGGCGACCTGGCGCCAGCGGTAGCGCTCGCGCGAGTAGAGCTGCAGCGCGGCCGGCGCGCCGGCCTGCGCGGGCCGGGCGACGGCGCGGATCGCGACGCGGCCGCCCTTGAGCCGCCGCACGCTGGTCTCGAGCCGCGCGCCGACCGGGAGCGAGAGCGGCAGGCTCGGGTCGCCGGCCGCGGTCGCCCGGTAGACGCCGGGACGGGTCGGGACCACCCGTGCGCGGAACGACCCGTCGGCCGCGACGGGGACCGTCACGACCGCCGCCCAGCTGCCATCGGGCTGCTGCTGCTCGATCGTCACGGCCGGTACGCCACCCGGCGCCTGCCCTTGCAGGACCGCCGGCCGCCCGGCCGCGATGACTCCGGACGGCCCCTGCAGCTGGAAGGCGTAGACGTCCAGCGTGCCCGCCATGAACGGATGGATCGTGCAGCGGTAGGCGACGTGGCCGCTGTGCTGGAACGTGACCGAGAAGCGTGCGCCGGATCCCATCAGGCCGCTCTCGAAGGCGCCGCCGAGGGCGGCGACGTCGTGCCCGACGGCGTCGGAGTTCGTCCATGTGACGCTGTCGCCGACGAGCAGCGTCGTGGCAGGGGGCGTGAAGAACTTGCCGGGCATGTTCACGACGTGCTCCCTGGCGTCCGCGGGGGCGGCGGCGAGCGCGAGGCCGGCGGCGGCGAACGCGAACGCGAGCCTCATCGCCGCACCCGGTAGAGCCCGATCATCCCGCGCATCATGTGCTGCTCGACGTGGCAGTGGTAGAGCCACGTCCCGGGCCGGTCCTCCTTGATGCGGAAGGAGAAGCTCTCGGCCGGGCCGACCGTCTTGGTGTCGATCGAGGTGCCGTCGGGGTCCCGCCAGCGATGGCCGTGGACATGGAAGGTGTGGTGCTCGTCGCCCAGCGCGAGGACGTCCCACTGGACCGAGTCGCCGACGCGCGAGTGCAGCACCGGCGTGTTGCCGACGAAGGCGCGGCCGTTGATCGTCTCGAAGCCGAGCGTCGACTCGAAGAACGTCACGAACTCGCGGTCGGCGCGCGGCACGCCGCGCGGCAGGATCGAGACCCCGCCGTACATGCCGCCCGCGATCGACTCCATCATCGACGGCGAGTGGTCGTGGTAGGGCCAGACGCCCGCGGAGTCGGCTCCGGCCCGCAGCTGGTAGGTGAAGGTCTTGCCGGGCATGACGTCGCCGCCCTCCCCGGAGAAGCCCGGGATGAACGAGCCGTCGGACCCGAACGGGTAGTGCACGCCGTGGAAGTGCATGGAGTGCGGCCGCCTGAAGGCGGTGTCCATGTTCTTGAAGTGCACGAAGATGTCATCGCCCACGCGCGCCTTGATCAGCGGCCCGGGGATGCGGTCCTGGTGGGGGAGCGGGCGCCGCCAGTTGCGCGTGTAGCGCTTGTAGACGACCGTGGCCATCGTTGTCTTGTCGGGCGTGAAGCGCTCTCCCTCGATCGGGTTGCGCTCGTTCGGCACGACGTTCCATGTCGTGGGCGCGGCGGCGACCCAGAAGTGCCGGGTCGCCGCCTGCGCCGGAGCCGGCGCCAGGATCCCCGCGAGGGCGAGGATCCCGGCGCCGGCGGCGGTCCACTTCCTCATCCGACGACGATCGACCCCTTCATGAAGGGGTGGATCAGGCAGATGTAGTTGTAGGTGCCTGCCTTGCTGAACGTCACCTGCGAGCTCGGCGGCGACGGCGTCGCCGCGTCCTGGTCGATGATGCCGGTGCTCAGGAACCCGTTGCCGTGGCTCGTGCCGTCATAGGCGGGGAGCGTGGGCACGTCGCTGGGGAACGCGTTCACCGGGTTGAACACGGTCGGCGGGCCGGACGGGTTCGCCGGATCCGGAGTCACGAACGCATCCGCCTGGGCCTGGAGGTAGTCGGGCGGCCCGAACGAGACCGTGTGGATCTCCGTCGTCTTCGGTGACATCGAGAAGGTCACGGTCGTGCCGACCGGGACCGACTTGGTCGCCGGGAAGAACCGGAAGATCGTCGACGCGGTGGTGTCATTGCCCGCCCGGACCGCATTACCGGCCGGCCCGGCGAACTTGGCGTCCGCGATCTGCCGCTTGGCGACCTTCGCGTACTCCTTCTTGGCGGCCTTCTTGTTCGCCTTCGCCGACGGGATCGCCTTGCCCCTGGCGACGACCTTGACGGTGCCCTTCATGCCCACGTGGATCGTGCAGTAGTAGGCGTAGCGGCCCTTCTTGGTGAACTTAAGCGTGTAGGGCGGGGCCGCGCCGTTGCCGAAGAAGACGCCCGAGCTGACGAGCTTCTTGCCGTTGTAGCTCTTGCCCTTGACCGGGAACGCCCCGAGCCTGTCGAGCATGAGCCGCGTCTGGCCGTTGAACCAGAACGGCAGGCCGGCGGCGTCGTTGACGCCGGAGATCTTCGTCCCGGCCGGATCCGGGCTGATGAACGCCGGAGGCCTCTTGCCCTTGGCCGGGACGGTCACGGTGTGGAAGCCGTTGATCTTCCACTTGACCTTGTCGCCGACGTGGACCGTGACGGTCTTGCGGTAGAAGGCGTTGCTGTCGCCGTCGGGGGGCGTGCCGGCGACCTTGCCGGGCGGGCCGGCGACGACGGTGCGGGTGGCACCCTGCGCCAGGGCGGCCGGTACGAATGTGGTCGCAGCTATGGCGGCCACGGCGATCCCTCGCGTCCTGCTTCTCAACTCAATCCTCCTGAACGTTGGACGGGTGTGGCCGCCCCCGCCAACGACCGGGCCGACTCTAACCCGATCGTCCGAGGCGGTGGGGTTTTCTGGTCAGCCGCCCGCGCGCGCCTCGAGCGCCGCCACGAGGAACGGCTCGTCGGCCTCCGGCGGCTGTGTGCCGAGGTATCGCTCCGCCTCGCGCCGGCCGCCGAGGTCCCGCAGACCCCGGGCGCCGTGCTCCGCGACGAAGTCGGCGAGGGCGCCAAGCCGGCGCGTTCGCATCCGCGTCGCCGGGAGGTCGAGCGCTCCGCGGTGGGCCTCGAGCGCGGCGATCAGCTCGTCGATGCCGCTGACCGGATGCACGCTCGAGACGGAGAGCACGGGGGTCGGGCTGCCCAGCGACCGCAGCGCGGCGCGGAGGTCGCGGACCGCGCGCGTGGCGACGACGCCGAGGTCGGCCTTCGTGACGACGAGGGCGTCGGGCACCTCCATGATCCCGGCCTTCAGGAACTGCAGCGCGTCTCCGGACCCGGGCTGGACGATCACCGCGACGGTGTCGGCCGCCTCGGCGACCTCGGTCTCGGACTGCCCGACCCCGACCGTCTCGATCACCACCACGTCGAACGCGGCCGCGAGCGCCTGTGCGGCGGCCCGCGTGGCCGGGGCGAGGCCGCCGAGCCGCTCCCCGGCGGCCATCGAGCGGATGAAGACGCCGCGGTCGGCGGGGTCGGCGTCGATGCGGGCGCGGTCGCCGAGCAGCGCACCGCCGCTGCGCTTGGACGACGGGTCGACGGCGAGCACCGCCACGCTGCGCCCCGACACGCGCCAGTTCGCCACGAGCGCGCTCAGCAAGGTCGACTTGCCCGCGCCCGGCGGTCCCGTCACCCCGACGACGTGAGCGGGCGCCTCACCGCCGAGCGCGGCCGGCGACAGCGCCCCGAGCAGCGCCGCGATCTCCGGCCGCGCCGCCGGCGAGCGGTTCTCGACCAGGTTCAGCGCCGCCGGCGCGGCCGAGAGGTCGCCGGAGCGCAGCCGCCGGCCGAGCTCGGCCCCTTCGCCCCCGCTCACGCGGCGGTCGCGATGCCGTTTCGCTCTGCGACCAAGCCGACGACGTCGCGCAGGATCCGGCTCAGCTCGAAGTCCTTGGGGGTGTAGACCGCGGCCACGCCCGCGGCGCGCAGGGACTCGACGTCCGCCTCGGGGATGATGCCGCCGACGACGAGCGGGATGTCCGCGCCGCCGGCTGCGCGCAGTGCCTCGACGACGTCAGGGATCAGCTCGCGGTGCGAGCCCGAGAGGATCGAGAGCCCGATCACGTGGACGCCCTCATCGACCGCGGAGCGCGCGATCTGCGACGGCGTCAGCCGGATGCCCTCGTAGACGACCTCCATGCCCGCGTCGCGCGCTCGCACTGCGATCTGCTCGGCGCCGTTGGAGTGCCCGTCGAGCCCGGGCTTGCCGACGAGGATCTTCAGGCGCCGCCCGAGCGACTCCGACAGCGCGGCGACGTCGTCGCGCAACGCTGCGATCTCCTCGCCCGGTGCGGGCGCCGCGGCCTCGCCGACCCCGGTCGGGGCGCGGTAGGAGCCGAAGGTGTCGCGCAGCGTCCCCGCCCACTCGCCGGTCGTCACGCCCGCGCGGGCGGCGGCGATCGTGGCGGGCATGATGTTCTCGTCGGACTGCGCCACGCGCGCGAGCTCCTCGAGGGCCGCGCGCACCGCGGCCGCGTCGCGCGCCGCGCGCCACGCCTCGAGCGCCGCCTGCTGCCCCGCCTCGACCGCGGGATCGACGACCATGATCCCGCCCTCGGCGTCCGCAGTCAGCGGCGACGGCGCGGTCTCCTCGTAGCGGTTGACGCCCACGAGCACCTGCTCGCCGGCCTCGATGCGCGCGATCCGCTCGCGGTGGGACTCGACGAGCGCCGCCTTCATGTACGGCACCGCCTCGACGGCGCCGCCCTGCTCGGCCACGCGCGCCATCTCCTCCCGCGCACCCTCGAGCAGCTCCGCGACGAGGCCGTCCATCACCTTCGAGCCCTCGAAGATGTCGGGGTACTCGAGCAGGTCGGTCTCGTAGGCCAGCACCTGCTGGATGCGCAGCGACCACTGCTGGTCCCACGGCCGCGGCAGCCCGAGCGCCTCGTTCCAGGCCGGCAGCTGCATCGCGCGTGCCCGCGCGTCGCGGCCCATCGTCACCGCCAGCGCCTCGAGCACGATCCGCTGCACGTTGTTCTCGGGCTGGGACTCGGTCAGGCCCAGCGAGTTGACCTGCACGCCGTAGCGGAAGCGCAGGTGGCGCTCATCCTCGACGCCGTAGCGCTCGCGCCCCAGCTCCTCCCAGAGGATGCCCATCGCGCGCAGCTTCGCGTGCTCCTCGACGAAGCGCACGCCCGCGTTGACGAAGAACGAGATGCGCCCGAAGACCGCGCCCATCTTGTCCTGGCCGAGGCGCGGGCGGACCTCGTCGAGCACCGCGATCGCCGTGCTCATCGCGTAGGCGATCTCCTGCACGGGCGTCGCGCCGGCCTCCTGCAGGTGGTAGGAGCAGACGTTGATCGGGTTCCACTTCGGGACCTCGTCGATCGTGTAGGCGACCATGTCCGCGATCAGCCGCATCGACGGCGCGGGCGGGAAGGCGTAGGTGCCGCGCGAGAGGTACTCCTTGATGATGTCGTTCTGGGTCGTGCCCTGGAGCACGACCGGCTCGATCCCGTTCTCCTCGGCCGCCACGATGTAGAGCGCCAGCAGCCAGGCCGCGGTCGCGTTGATCGTCATCGACGTGTTCATGACGTCGAGCGGGATCCCGTCCATCAGCGCGTGCATGTCGCCCTTGTGCGCGATCGGCACGCCGACCTTGCCCACCTCGCCGCGCGCGAGCTCGTGATCGGCGTCGTAGCCGGTCTGCGTCGGCAGGTCGAAGGCGACCGAGAGCCCCGTCTGGCCCTTGGCCAGGTTGCCCCGGTAGAGCTCATTGGACCGCTGCGCGGTGGAATGGCCCGCGTAGGTCCGCATCATCCATGGGCGGTCCGGGCGTTCGAGTCGGTGGTCCATGTGGGTATCTTCGCAGCGCGTGCGACCCATCGACGTCAAGCATCTCGGCCACGAGCAGGTGATCTGCTGCTGGGAGGTCGACGGCCTGCTGATCGATCCCGGCCCGCAGTCGTGCGAGGACACGCTGCTCGCGGCCATCGGCGGTGAGCGCCCGCGCGCGCTGCTGCTGACCCACATCCACTTCGACCACGCGGGCGCGGCGGGCGCGCTCGTCCGGCGCTGGCCCGACCTGCCGGTCTACGTCCACGAGCGGGGCGCGAAGCACCTGATCGACCCCACGCGGCTCGTGGCCAGCGCGGCGCGGCTGTACGGCGGCGAGGACGGGCTGGCCGCGCTGTGGGGCGAGGTGGTCCCCGTCCCGGAGGCGAACCTGCGCGTGCTCGAGGGCGGCGAGACGGGGATCGAGGGCGCCTTCCGTGTCGAGTACACGCCCGGTCATGCCTCGCACCACGTCTGCTACTTCCACGAGGAGTCGGGCTGGGCGTTCGTCGGCGACATGGCCGGCGTCGTCGTCCCGCCCGAGCCGTTCACCCTCGCCCCGACCCCGCC